>JAFGQW010000221.1 GCA_016935485.1 Planctomycetota bacterium
CCAGGCCTACCACCTGATGGTCGGCCTCGGCATGTTCTTCATCGCCGTCACCTGGCTGGCCGTCTTCTTCCAGTGGCGCGGCACGCTGTTCCGGCAGCGCTGGCTGATGGGCGTGTTTGTCGTGGCGGTGGTGGCCGCGGTCGTGGCCAACCAGGCCGGCTGGGTGGCCGCGGAGGTGGGCCGGCAGCCGTGGGTCGTGCACCCGCCGCTCGCGGTGGACGCCGAGAGCGGCGCACCGCTCCTCGATGCGAGCGGCCGCTTCGTCTACGAGGCCGAGAAGGGGCTGCGCACCCGCGACGCCGTGAGCCCGGTGGTCCGCCGCGGGGAGGTGCTCGGCTCGCTGATCGGCTTCGGACTCGTCTATCTGCTGCTGGGCCTGGTCTGGCTGTTCGTGCTCTTCCGGAAGATCCACCTGGGTCCCGAGCCCATCACCGAGGATGATCTTCGCGCGCCGCCCCGGGAGGGCGGCCCGCTGGCGGGACCGGAGGCCGGCAGGGAGCCGCGCGGCGGAGAGGAGGCCCACCATGCTTGACCACGACCTCCTCGCCCAGATCTGGTTCGTGCTGCTCGGCGGGCTGCTCACCGGCTACGCGATCCTCGACGGCTTCGATTTCGGCGTCGGCATGGCGCACCTCGTGATCCCCCGGTCCGATCGCGAGCGCCGGCTGGCCATGAACGCGATCGGCCCGCTCTGGGACGGCAACGAGGTGTGGCTCGTCGCCTTCGGGGGAGCGCTGTTTGCCGCGTTCCCCGGGGCCTACGCCACCGTTTTCTCGGGCTTCTACCTGGCGTTGATGCTGCTTCTCTTCCTGCTCATCTTCCGGGCGGTCTCGCTCGAGTTCCGCAGCAAGCTGGAGGCGCCCGCCTGGCGGTGGATCTGGGACGTCGCCTTCGCGGTGGGCTCGATCGGGGCGCCGCTCGTCTTCGGGGTGGCCGCGGGCAACCTGCTCAGCGGCATCCCGCTCGATGCGCGCGGCGAGTACACCGGAACGTTCCTCGAGCTGTTCCACCCGTACGCGCTGCTGGTCGGGGTCTTTGCCTTGAGCCTCACGATGCTGCACGGGGTGCTCTACCTGCACTTGAAGACCGAGGGCGAGCTCGAGCAGCGCTGCCGCCAGTGGGTGGGGCCTCTGTTGGGCATCTTCGTCGTGCTCTCCGTGGTGACGGCCGTCGTCACGCTGCTGGCCGTGCCGGGCGCGCGCGCCGGCTTCGCGACCTCGCCGGCGGTCTGGGCGGGCGTCGGGGTGGGTGTGCTGGCCATCGCCGGCATCCCGTGGGCGCTCCGGCGCGGCCGGGCGTTCCTCGGGTTTCTCGGCTCGTCAGTCACGATCGCGGCGCTGGTGTTCCTCTTCGCGGCCGCGCTCTACCCGAATCTCGTGCCGGCCACCGATCCCCAGCACAGCCTGAGTCTGTTCTCGGTAGCGCGCTCCTCCGCGAAGACGCTCTCGATCATGCTGCTGATCGCCGGGATCGGGATGCCGCTGGTGCTCACCTACACGGCGGTGGTCTACTGGACGTTCCGGGGGAAGGTCAAGCTCGGCGAACACAGCTACTGACGTCTGGCCGGACGCGCAGCGCCGGCCGGCGACCGCCCCGTTGCGGAGAAGGATCATGGACCAACCCTCGCCGCCGACTCGCGAGCAGCTGCTGCGCGATCTCGGCTACTCGGAGCGCTCGATCCGCTACATCGCGGACAGCCGGAATCTCGCCGCCTCGCCCGCGTTCACCCGGCAGACGGCGCACGTCGGCCACTGTGGCGACATGCTCAAGCTCTACCTCGACGTGGACGGCGATCGCATCCGCAAGGCCACCTTCGAGCTGACCGGGTGCGCGGGGCTCCAGGCGTGCGCGTCGGGCCTCACGACGATGATCGAAGGGATGACGCTCGAGGAGGCCCGGCGGATCGAGGTCGACGACATCATCCGCTTTCTCGGCGGCATCCCGGCGGCGAAGTGGGACTGCGCGGAGCTCGCCCGCGACACGCTCCGCAAGGCGCTTGAGCCTCCTGCGTAGCCCCCGCGTGCGGCAAGGCGGCCGGTGGCGGCGACGCCGCGCCGGCCTGGCGCGGGCGCCTACTTCGCGCCGGCGAGCCCCGCGCGGATGGCGGCCGCCGTGCGGCGATTGACCTCGGCGCCGGCGTCCGCGGTCACCTCGAAACCGGCGGCTTTCGGCTCCACCGCGCCGAGCGCTTCCACCACGACCTGGCGGAAGTAGAGCGGCGGATCGCTCTCGAGGAACTCCAGCGCCCGCGCGATTCCGTCTGGCGGCGCCAGCGCGAGCAGGCGGCGGACGATCCGCGCCCGGACGTCCGGCGCGCGCTCCCGGGCGAAGAGCGCGCCGAGCGCGACGATGTCCTCCGCGTCCTCGACGTCTTCCGGCCGGAGCCGGAGCGGCTGCCGCCCGGCCGCCGCGGCGGAACGGGCTTCCTCGTCGCGCGGCGCCGCCGCGGCCTCGGGCACGCGCGGCGGTCGTCCGGTCCCTGCCTGCGCGCCGGCCGGCAGGCCCGGCCCGACGTCGAGCACTGCCAGCAGCACGAGCCCGGCCGCGACGCCGGCGGCACCGAGCGCGCCGGCGACGGGATGGACCCGGAAGAGCGCTCCGACGCCGAGCGCCACCCCGAGGAACAGCGCCACCGCCGGCCCTACCGAGAAGTCGAGCCGGCCGGCGAAGAGCAGACCGGCCGCCGCCGCCACGAGGCCCGCTCCCCAGGCGATTCCCACGCGCCGGCCGACCCGTTCCGTGAAGAGCGCTGCCAGCGTGGCCGGCATGATGAGAAAGGCGAACACGAGCACCACGCCGGCGATGCGGACCGCCGCCGCCACCACCACGCCGAGCAGGAAGTAGAAGAGGAAGTCCCACGCGACGACCCGCAGGCCGGCGCGCACCGCGGCATCGTAGTCGTCCGAGATGCGGTGAATCGGCCGGCGGCACAGAAAGAGCACGGCTCCCACGAGCGCGAACACCAGGGCTGAGAGGCCTACATCCGCCGGGGACGCCCACAGGATGCTGCCGGCCAGCATGTGCTGCACGTGCACGTGGCCGCCCGGAGCCACGCCGAGGAGCAGCAGCGCCGCCGCCGCGGCGACCCCGTAGGAGATGCCGATCACCGCCTCCAGCGCCAGCGCGCGGACGCGCCGCCGCACGACCGCGTAGAACGCGGCGGCGAGCACCGTGACGGCGAGCGGAAAGGCCTGGCCGGCAAGCGCGGGCGCGCCGGCGCCGAGCAGCACCTCGGACGCGACCACGCCCACGGCGACGATCTGCGCGAGCGCGATGTCGATGAACACGATCTCCCGCTCGAGCACGTGGAGGCCGAGGTATCCGAGCAGGAGCGCCAGCGGCACGCAGGCGAGCAGCGGCAGTCCCAGGAGGTCCAGCAGCCCGTCCATCATCCGCCCTCCTCCCGGCGGCCGGTCGCCATGTGGAGCAGCAGCGCCACGGCGAACGCGGCGCCGAGGGCGAGCACGAGCGTGGGTCCGTAGGGAAGCCCGGCCAGGTAGGAGACCGCGAGGCCGGCCAGGCAGGCGCCGGTGCCGACGGACCAGCCGAGCAGCGTCGCCCCGCCCCAGTCCCGCCGGAAGAGCGCGGCGATGCCCGCCGGGATCATGAGGAAGGCATAGGCGAGCAGCACGCCGGCCACGGGCACGATGAGCACCGTGACCACGCCCTGCGTGGCGAAGAACAGGAACTCCCACCCGCCGTCTCCCGGCGCGCGCTCGCGGCGTCCGACCAGCGCGATGATGCGGCGGCGCCAGACGAAGTGCACCGCTGCGAGGGCGGCGTAGACCGCCGCCGTCACCGCCACGAGCGGCCAGGTGGCCCACAGCATCGAGCCGGTGAGCGTCTTCGTCACGTGGTCCGTGCCGCACGCGATCTTGTCGCCGGCGAGCAGCGAGGCGACCAGCGCGAGCGCGTACAGCACGCCGATCACGGCCTCGCGCGGAATCCGCGCGGTGCGCGGCCGGAGCGCGGTGAGCAGGAACGCCCCGGCCAGCACGGCCACGAGCGCCAGCGCGTAGGAGCCGGCAGCGCCGTGGCGCACGCCGAGCGCGATGCCGACCAGCACCCCGAACGCGGCGAGCTGGTCCAGCACCAGGTCGGAGAAGATGAGCGTGCGTCGGATGATGTGCAGCCCGAGGTAGGTGTGCAGGACGAGCACCACCGCGATCAGGCTCGCCTGCAGCAGGAAGAACTCCGTCGCCGCCGACATGGCTTTCTCGCCTCACTCTCCGGCCAGGATCCCCGTCCGGCGCGCCGCCCCGAGCAGCCCGTCGATCCAGAGGTCGACCAGCGCGAAGTAGTCCTCCGCCCCCGGCGCGCCGCCCACGTAGAGCGGCACGATCACCGGCGCCGCGCCCACCCGCTCCGCCACCGTGTGGACCTGCTGCCGGTCGAAGTAGTTCGCGGCAAGCAGGATCTTGATTCCCTGCTCCCGCATGCGCTCCACCAGCCCGGTGACGTGACCCGGAGTGGGCGAGATGCCGGGCTTGGGCTCGACGGTGCCGGCCTCCTCCAGTCCGAACAGCTCGAGGAAGTAGACCCAGTTCTTGTGGTAAGTGACCAGGCGCGTGCCGCGCAGCGGCCGCATGCGCCCCAGCCAGCCGCCCAGCGAATCCAGCAGCGGCTGGCCGCGGAACCGGTTCTTCCCGAGGAATTCCAGCAGCGTCCCCTTGGTGGCGAGCTGCGCGAGTGTGTCCCCGCCGAGCAGCTTCACCAGCTCGGCGCCGAACAGACGCTCGTCCAGCTCGGCCACGAAGGCGCGCAGCCCGGCCTCGTAGACCGGCGTGCCCGCCTCGTCGTTGCGGCAGAGCCCGCGCGCGATGTTGTGCGCGGCGATCCGGAGATTGAGGGGGCTCGAGGTGATGTGCGGGTTGCCATACACGTGGACTCCTCCCTCGATGCGCGAGAGCTGGGCCGGCTTCTCGCGCAGCCCGACGCCGTGCGAGGCCGCCACGAAGCCGGGCTGTCCGCTCCGCACCCGCCGGTTGCCCGAGCGGTCGATCACCGTCGGCAGCCACAGCTCCAGATCGAGCCCGGTGCCGATGAGCACGTCGGCCCGTGCCACCAGCGTCACGAACGACGGCTTGGGTCGGATGAAGTGGGCGTCCTGGTCGCCCTGGACGATGGCGCTCACCCGGACGCGCTCGCCGCCGATCCGGCGCGCCACGAAGGCGTAGTCGGGCAGGGTGGCGACCACCTGGAGGACGGGCGACGGTGACTGGGCGCAAGCGGTGGCACACGAACCGGCCGCCGCCATCAGGATTCCGGCCAGCGACGAGAGGATCGGTACTGGGCGTAGCATGGGCTTGGCTCCCTTCAGTAGCGTTCGTGCTTGTGAGGGCCGGCCGCGAAGATCACCTGCAGCATCACGAGATGCTCCGGTCGCTCGAGTCCCTTGCCGTTTAGGTGGTCGTACTCCAGGCGCACATGGACGAAGGGGCTCTGGTGCCAGGTGACGTACGGCGCCACACCCCACCGGAACGCGTCGTCGTGGGCGGCGGCCAGGCCGGCGACCGACGGGACCTGGCCCGCGTAGCGCTTGCCGTCGGGCTTGTAGTAGTCCAGGCGCACGCCGGCGATCCAGTCGCGGGCAAGCCTGCTCTGCACGTAGGTGTACGCCCCCCAAGCGTCGAGCGTGTCCTTCCGGCCGTCGTCCGGAGCCAGCAGTGTCCGGTGGACGAAGTAGAGCTCCGTGCGCCACTCCAGATTGCGGTAGCGCATGCGGTTGGTCGGCTCCCAGACGAGCGTGAGGTCCGCCCCGAACACCCAGGTGGGAAGGCTCCGCTCCTCGGTCACGACCGTGCTTCCTTGAAGCAGCTCCCACTCGTCGTTCCAGCCGGCCAGCGCCGTGAAGCCCACGTCGAGGTAGGTGCTCGGGCTCAAGTCGCGGTAGCCGTGGTAGCGTGCGAGCACCGCGGGCGTGCTCAGCGTGTTGCCGGAGAACAGCCGCTCGTTCTCGCCGTTGGTCACCTGGAGCGTGAGCTCGTGCGCGGTCGTGCCCAGCGGCGGCAGCGTCCAGTCCACCGAGAGGCCGGTCTGGTTCAGTCCGCCGTCGCCGAAGATGCGCTTCAAGGCGAGCGGGAAGTCGACCTGGTCGAGGCCGTGCTGGTGCCAGCGATTGAGCAGGCCGAAGGACTGGCGAAACTTGCCCACCGTGAGGTTCAGCCCGTCCAGCACCGCAAAGCGCGTGAGATACGCCTCGCCGAGCTTGGCGAACTTCTCGGTCACCGGAATGGCCACCTTCATCCGGGAGTAGGGATCGAGGTAGGACTCGAAGTGGATCCCGAGGGTGCGCACCTCGAAGTCGGCGCGGTCCTGGATCTTGTCCTGGTACCGGCAGGTGGCGAGCACGTCGCCAACCAGGCTGATCTCCGGGTTGAGCGCCTGCAGGCTGAGGCCCGCGATCTTGAAGGTCGCGTCCTGCTCCTTCTCGGCGGCGGCCTCCGTCGCGGCCTCGGCCGCGGCGAGCCGGCGCAGCTCCTCGAGCTCGGCGTCCTGGGCGCCGGGCGGTTGTTCTTCCTGCGGGGCCTCGAGCTGGCGGATCCTCGCCTCCAGCCGGGTGATCTCGGCGGCGTGGCGATCCCGCATCTCATCGATCCGTTGCTGCAGCCGCTCGAGCTCCTGCGGCGCGGCGTCCGGAGGCTTGCCGTTCGCCGGTCGCTCCTGGGCACCAGCCTCGCCGGCCAGGCCCAGCAGCAGCACGCATGCGGCCGCGAGGGTACAGTGGCGCATGGCGACGTCTCCCGAGAAGGAGCCCCGAACCGCAGGACCGCATCGACCTGCGACCTTTCGCAGTCGTCCGCCGGGAGGTCCCGGCCGCTCGGTTGGCAGATCCTCGCGGTGCGGAGCTCGCGTCTACGTGCGGGGACGAGAAGCCGCATTCCGGGGCTCAGAACGGCCCCGGCCGCGGTCTTCTCTACAGGACGGGGCAGGTGCGGCAGGGAGGCGCCCGCGGGCGCGCGGGGTAGTGGAGGGGGCGCCGCGCGGGAACGGGGTCGGCCACCGCTGTGCGGCAGACAGCCGCCAGCGACTCCAGGCGCCGGGTGGTGAGGACGATCCGGTCCGCCTGCCCGGTCTTGATGAACAGGCATGCGAGGCAGGGACCCGAGTGGACGCGACTCGAGGGCGACCCGGCCGCGACGCGAGCGCCTGTCCCGGAACAGGGCGCCTCACGCTCCGGGGCGGGTCCGGCGAGGCAGCACGGAGCGCCGCAGGCCGCGCTTTCCGGACTCGCCCCCTCCGGCCCGGTGCAGGTGTGGCCAAGGTTGACCCCGCCGGCGGCGAGCGCGTAGAGTGCCATGAGGCAGACGCAAGTCCGCCGCATCCGGCTCGGTCGTCGGGTCATCGGCCTTCTCCTCGGCGCGCTGCGTTCGCTGCCGGAACCTGCAAGGCGCGCTCATTCTGCCCCACCGGTGCCGCCGTGACAACGGGCAATCCGCCGCGGCTTGACGTCCTGACCCTGCCAAGAGTAGGTTTTGCCGCCCGGGATCCGCAACGCGACGATCGGACCGCAGCCCACGGCAGCCCGCTTTCCCCGCCGCGGGAGGCGCGAGCGCGCACCGCCACACCGCGGCCATCCCGGAGCGACGCGGGGCCGCGGCAGCAGAGGAGCCGGACGCGATGGCCGCTTCAGCCCCACCGCGGTACCGCATCGACCGTCTGGGAGCACTGGTCCTGCTGGCACTGCTCGCGCTGGCGGCGGCGGGTCTGTGGCGCGAGTCCCTGTGGGGGCCGACCGAGCCCCGGGTGATCCAGATCGCCCGCGAGCAGTACGCAACCAACGGCCTGCTCGGCGTTCCGACGTTCGCAGGCATGCCCTTCCTGGAAAAACCGCTCCTCTACTACAGCCACGTGGCCCTGCATTTCCACCTGTTCGGCGGCCCGTCGGTGCTGGCTGCCCGGCTCGCCACGCTGTTCTGGGCGCTGCTCTGGATCGCCGCCGTCGTCCTGATCGTGCGCCGCGTGAATGGCCCGCGGGCCGGACTGCTGGCCGGTATGCTCCTGGCGACAGCGCCGCTCTTCTGCCGGCTCGCGCGGCGGGTCCAGCTCGATGTGGCGCTCGCCGCGCTGCTGACCCTCGCGCTTCTCTTCTTCGCGGCGGCGCTGTGCGCGCGGCGCGGCAACGCCGCCCGCTGGTCGTGGCTCGCCTGCGCGGCGTGCGTCGGACTGGCCACCTTGACGAAGGGCATCCTCGGGCTCGCGCTGTTCCTGCTGCCGGCGGCAGTCTACGCGCTCTGGAGTCGCGACCGGCGCGTATGGCGAGCGCTGGTCTGGCCGCCGGCGCTGCTCCTCCTGCTCGGTCCGCTCGCGCTCTGGGCGCTGCGCCTCTACCTGGCCGGCGGTCTCCCCTTCGTGTTGGAGGCCTTCGTCAACAACACGCTCGGGCGCTTTGTCCACTTCCAGTTCGAGCTTCCCGAGACCGCGCAGCTCTCCTACGCGGATGTGGGCGACACGAGCCCCTGGTGGTACTACCTGCACAAGGCTCTCACGCTTGCCGGACCTTCGCTCTTCGGCCTGCCCTTCGCGCTGCATGCGCTGGCGCGGGGCCGCTTCGGCCGGGGCGCACGGGGACGGCTGGCCCGGATCGCGCTCTGCTGGGCGGTCGTCGTCCCGGTGCTGCTGTCCTTCTCGGGACAGAAGGGCATCCATCACATCGGGGCGTGCACGTCGGGCTTCGTGATTCTCGTGGTGCTCTGGTTGGACCGCTGGTTGCGCACCCGCACCCGGCGCCCGGTCTGCGCTACGGCTGGCACCCTGGCGATGGCGGCGGTCGCCGCGGCGCCGGTCGCTCTGGCGGTCAATCTCGCGGGCGGGCTGGCCACCATGACCGCCGTCGTGGTCGCGAGCATCAGCGTCGGGATCCTGGGCCTGGCCGCGGCCTGCGTGGCTTTCCTGACCGGCAGCGGTCGCCTCGTTGCGTTCGGGCTTGGCGGGGCGGCGATCGCGTTTCTCGTCGTCGGGTTCAGCCCCGGAGCCGTCGCCCGCACCGACCGCCAGCGCAGTCTCGGCCCCTTCGCCGCGTGGCTCGCCGAGGAGTCCGAGGGAACCCGGGTAGGCGTCTACTTCGAGGGCGATCACGTCCTCGGAGCGGTCGCCTTCGCCCTCGACCAACCCGTTACCCCGGTGCTGACCCTGGAGGAGGCCCGGGGCTTTCTCGAGAGCGAACGCGCCTCGCTGCTGGTGGTGCCCGACGTCGTGTGTGCGGCCATCCTCGAGGCGGCAGGGGGCCCGGCCGACGTCGCGGTCTTCGCTCGCGGAGGAAATGCGTCGCGGCGGATTGTGGTCGTAGCGAATCGTGCTGCCCTGGTGCGGCGGCCGGAACCGACGAATCCGCCGCCAGACCCGGGGCGCGCTCGGCGCTAGCCGAAGGTGAAGGGTTTTTCGCGTCGATGGCCTCGCCGGGGCGATTCGGGGCCAATCTCGACCAGGGTGGGCACTCCGTTTCTGCAGAGAGTGCGGGTAACCGCAGGCGCTTGGGCCAGGCCGTCCGGGCGGCCGGCAGCACTCAGTCCATCCAGTCCAGGCGATTCTTGGCGCGCCGGCCGGCCTCGGTGTCCGGATGCGAGCGCACCAGCGCCTCGTAGGCCGCGCGGCGATCGGCGGCGCCTTGCCGGTCGGCCTGGACGGCGGCCTCCCAGTGCGTCAGGGCCTCGAGCTCGCGGACCATCGCTGGCAGGGCCCGGAGCTGCGCGAGCGACCGGTGAATCGCGTCGTCGGGCGCCGCGCCGGGGCGCGCTGCGGCTGCTTGCTCGAGCTGCCGGAGCCGGCTCAGCGGACGCGTCTCCTGGCGGATCCGGCGCTTCAAGTCGGCGATCTCCCGGTCCAGCGCGCCGAGCGCCGCGCACTCCTCGAAGAGGAGCGCCCGGGCGAGTTCCACGCACTCCGCGTTCACGGCGTGCCCCATCCCTTGAATGAGGTGGAAGCGCACGTCGCCGCCCTGCCGCAGGAAACCGTTAGCCGCCTGGCGCATGGACGCCACCACGTTGATCGACCCGCGCACGGCCGTCTCCTTCTCGCCCACGATGAAGAGCGAGGGCAGGTTCTTCGGCCACGACATCTGCGGGCTCCAGGCCGTGCCGGAGTTCAGGATGGCGCCGCGGATCCCGAGCGGCTCGCCCGCCTTCGTCGCCCCTGCCGCGTGGGCCACGTACAGGCTCGCGTACGAGCCGCCCATGGAGAAGCCTTGCACGAAGAAGCGCGTGGAGTCCCCGTGCCACTCGGTGACGGACTGTTCCCGCAACCAGTCGAAGACGGCCAGGCAGACCTCGCGCGGCCAGACCTCCGCGTTGAACTGCGGCTCCTTCTGATAGTGCGGCGCGACCACGATCAGCGGGGTCTTCTTCGTGCTCAGCGCGCGAAACTTCGCGAAGTTCCCCTGGGGCGCCTGCCCGTTGCCGTGGAGCGCCAGCAGCACCGGGTACTTTGCCTTCGACTTCGGCGTCCAGCCGGAGGGCAGATGGAGGTGGAAGCTCATCCCCTCGGCTCCTTTGACCGCGACCGGGAGCACGACCTCCGAGCCGCCTTTGAGGCGCGGCGGTGTGCGCTTCTGGGCTGCGACCGCCCCGGCGCACAGGGCCGACAGCAGGACGGCGACCAGAGCCGTTGCGCCGCGGGCAAGGGGCATCCGAGAACGGCGGTCCATCCGTGGTCTCCTTTCCTCCGGCAGCGGGATTCGAGGACGCGCGTCCTTTCGCAGCAGTCGGCACGGCGTGCAAACCTGCCGCACCTCGAGGGGCTGCTCGCCGAGAACGTAGCCGGTCCGGCCGGGGCCGTCAACCGCGGGCGCCGTCCGCCCGCGCCACGCGAGCGCGCGCCTTCCGCGCGCGACACCCGCACGCGCACGCGCACGCCTATCTGAAAAATGCCCCAGGGGCATTTTTCAGATAGCACCCGCACGCTCCCTATCGTGCTCGTGCTCGACTGCAACTTTCGGCGCCTGACCCCAGGGAATTGCGCCCCCAGGGAATCGCGCTCACTCCCTCTTCACGGCCGCCCGAGCCGGCGGCGGGCCTCGGCGGGGAGGAGCTTGCCGAGCGGCGAGCGCGGCAGGGATGCCAGGCGGTGGATGGAGCGGATGCGCTCGAAGGGCAGCACGCGGGCGTTGAAGGCGGCGACGAGCGCGGCGGCCGGCGCATCGGACGGGGCGTCGTGCAGGAGGACGACCGCGTGGCCGAGCCGGTCGTCGGCCATCGCGAGAAGCGTGGCATCGGCGTCGAACGCGCACGCGCGCCGCGCGTCGGCCAGCACCGCCTCGAGGCGCCCGAGCGAGGTGCTTTCGCCGCCGATCTTGAGAAAGTCCGCGCCGCGGCCCTCGACCACAAGACATCCGCCGCCAAGTTCGCCCCGGTCCTCCGACGTCCACCAGCCGTCGACCTTCGGGTCGTGGAGCGCGCCGCGCGATTCGTCGCCCGCATCGGGCCGCGCGTATCCCGTGAACAGCGCGGCGCTCCGGAAGCGGAGGAAACCGCCTGCGGCGACCTCGGCCTCGATGTGGGAGAGCAGCGCGAGCGGCGGCGGGGCGTCGGAGTCGAGCGAAGCGAGGGGAGCCGTGGCGATCTGGGAGCAGAGCTCGGTCGCGCCGTAGCTCGGGAGCAGCGGCCAGCCGAGCACCCGCGCGCGGCCGTGGAGCGCCGCCGGAACCGCGCCGCCGCCCACCACCACCGCGCGGAGCGATGGCGGCGCCGGCAGGCGCTCGCGCACGAGGTCGTCTACCTGGGCGGGGACGAGCGCCGAGAGGGTCGCTCGCTCCGCGGCGACCCGCCGCGCGAAGGCTCTCGCGGACCACGTCCCGGGCCACCCGGCCGCATCGTGGTCGCCCACCATGCGCGCGCCCGAGAGGTGAGCGCGCGCCACCATGCCGAGGCCGCCGACGTGGAAGAGCGGCAGCACGTTCACCCAGGTGTCGCGCGCCGTCGCCTCGAGGTGGCGGTTCACGGCGGCCGCCGACGCGAGCAGCGCCTCGCGCGAGAGCGCTACGAGCTTGACAAGGCCCGAGACACCGGAGGTCGCGAGCCACACGTGTCTCTCCAGCCGAGGCAGCCGCGCAGCGAGCTGCTCCAGGCGCTCGCGCTCGAGCGCGGGGAACCGGGGATTGAGGAGCACCACCGGTTCGCGGGAGGTCCAGTCGATCACAGCACCATCCCCACGGACAGCAGGATGCCGAAGGCGAGCTCCTGCCCGGCGGCGAGCGCCAGCAGGCGGTTGTAGACCGGGCCGGGCGGCTCGCGATACACCGCGCGGATGAGCGCGAGCGCCAGCGGCAGCGACGCGAGCGGCAGCATCGCCGCCATCCAGGACGCGCCCAGCCACCAGCCGTTCAGGCCGAACGGCAGCAGGCTCAGGGTCGCGATCTCGCGCCGACCGAAGCGCGTGCCGAACCGGACGGGCAGCGTCCGGCGACCGCTGCGCCCGTCCGACTCCAGGTCGCGAAGATTGTTCACCGCGAGGATCGCCGCCGCGAGGCAGCCGATCTGGAGGCCGGCCACCGCGGCGTTGCCATTCCAGGTTCCGGTGTGCAGGTAGAACACGCCGCCCACGGCCACCAGGCCGAAGAACCCGATCACGAACAGGTCGCCCAGGCCGAGGTAGGCGAGCGGCAGCGGACCGCCCGTGTAGCCGTACGCAAACGCGAGCGATACCAGCCCGATGATCACGATGGGCCAGCCGCCCTCCGCCACGAGCGGCACGCCGAGCGCGAGCGCGGCGAGCGAGGCGATCCCCGCGGCGCCGAGGACCTGCCGCGGCGTGGCGAGTCCGCTCTGGGTGATGCGCATCGGCCCGAGACGCGCCGCGGTGTCCGCCCCTTTGCGGAAGTCGATCGCGTCGTTGAACAGGTTGGCCGCGATCTGGATGGCGGTGGCGGCGAGCAGCGCGAGCAGCGCGAGCACCCAGCGCGCCCCGGCGCCGTCGAGAACCGCCAGCCCGCTGCCCACCAGCACCGGCGCGATCGCCGCGCTGAGCGTCTTCGGCCGGCAGGCCAGCACCCAGCGGCCGATCGGGCCGGCGCTCATGGCAGGCGCGGAAAGCGGCCGAAGTCCGGCGGGCGCTTCTCCACGTACGCGTCGCGCCCTTCCTGCGCTTCCTCCGACATGTAGTAGAGGAGCGTGGCGTTGCCGGCGAGCTCGAGCAGCCCGATCTGGCCGTCGCAGTCGGCGTTCA
>JAFGQW010000029.1 GCA_016935485.1 Planctomycetota bacterium
GCGCCGCCCGGGCCATCATCCGCACCGCCTCGAGCGGGTACTTCCCGATCGAGGTCTCCGCCGAGAGCATCACCGCGTCGGTGCCGTCGAACACGGCGTTGGCGACGTCGGAGACCTCGGCGCGCGTCGGTACGGGCCGGTCCGTCATGCTCTCGAGCATCTGCGTCGCGGTGATCACGGGCTTGCACCGCTTTCTGGCCCGCGCGATGATCCGCTTCTGGTAGACCGGGACCTTCTCCAGCGGCGCCTCCACGCCGAGATCGCCGCGTGCGACCATGACGCCGTAGGATTCCTCCAGGATCCGATCGAGCTCGGTGATCGCCTCGGGCTTCTCGATCTTCGCGATGATCGGCGTCTCGGCACCGCACCGCGCGATCTGCTTCCTCGCCGCGACCACGTCGGCGGCGCTGCGGACGAAGGACAGGGCGAAGAGATCGGCGCCGTGGCGCACGCCGAAAGCGATGTCGGAGACGTCCTTGTCCGTGAGGCCGGGGAGCTGCGGGGTGGGCACCTCGAGCAGGGTCACGCCCCGGCGATCGTTCACGGATCCCCCCGTGACGACGCGGCAGCCCCACTCCGCCGGCCGCCGGTGCGTGACCACGAGCTCGATCTTGCCGTCGTCGATGAGGATCCGGTGCCCCACCTCCAGGTTCTCGAGCGCGATCGCGGGCGTGATGTGGAGCCGCTGCTCGGTGGAGGGCTTCTCGCCCCCGGCCAGCGCGACCGCGGCGCCCGTGCGCAGCTCGAAAGGGCTGGGTCGGGACTCGGTCGTCCGGATCTTCGCCCCGCGGAGGTCGAGGAGCACCGGGACCGGACGGCCGGCCTCCCGCGAGGCGGCGCGCACGCGGGCAATCGTCTCGGCGTGCTCCTCCTCGGTCCCGTGGGACAGGTTGATACGGAAGCAGTCCACGCCCTCGAGGATCAGGGCGCGGATCCGATCCGGCGCGGACGTGGCCGGCCCGAGGGTGCAGACGATTTTCGTGCGCAGGCTTCTCCGGACGGCGGGTTCAGTCACGGCATCTTTCTCCTCGGGTCGGGTGCGCGATTGCGTCCCAAAGCAACCGGTGCGCCACGCGGGTGCGCGTCTCGCCCCGGCGCTCCGCGAGATTCTCTCGCGCCGGAGGCGGCTTTTCCACTGCGTTCTCGCGCCGCGCGTGCGTTCCCGGGCGCAGGGTCCACGCCGCCGCCGTTGTCGGTGGCGCCGTGCATCGGGTAGGATGAAACACGGCCGGATCTCGCTGCGGACCGGCAGCGAAGCACCGCGGCCGGACCGGTTCGGACGCGTTCGGCGCCGCGCGACCCGGATGGGCTCCGCACACGGGTGGTCGTGGCCGGCTGTCCCGGCGCGGGGGCGGCGCCGCGCATCGGCTGCCGGTGGAGTCACGATGACCAGACGCCGCAAGACCGCAATGTCCCCGAGTCCCGCGGGGTCCGTACCCATCGCCACCGAGGCGATCCTCGAGAGCATCTCCGACGGCGTCTTCACCGTGGACCGGGACTGGAACATCTCCTCGTTCAACCGGGCCGCCGAGCGGATCACGGGGGTCTTGCGCGCAGACGCCATCGGCCGGCGCTGCTCCGACGTGTTTCGCGCCAGCATGTGCGAGACCCGGTGCGCGCTGCGGCACACGATGGAGACCGGCGTCGCGGTCGTGAACCGGGCCGCGTTCATCGTCAATGCCGACGGACAGCGCATCCCGATCAGCGTCTCCACCGCGTTGCTGCGTGATGAGCACGGCGCGATCGTGGGCGGCGCGGAGACTTTCCGCGATCTGACCGTCGTCGAGGAGCTGCGCAAGGAGATCCGGGGCCGCTTCCAGGTGGGGGACATCTGCAGCCGGAGCGCCGCCATGCGGCGGGTGCTCGAGGTCGTCCCGCGCCTCGCCGACAGCGAGAGCACCATCCTGCTCCAGGGCGAGACCGGCACCGGCAAGGAGCTCGTGGCGCGCGCCATCCACGGGCTCAGCGCGCGCCGCGACGGCCCGTTCGTGGCCGTGAACTGCGGGGCACTGCCCGACACGCTGCTGGAGTCGGAGCTCTTCGGCCACAAGATGGGCGCGTTCACCGGCGCGACGCGGGACCGGCCCGGCCGCTTCGCCGTCGCCCGCGGCGGCACGCTGCTCCTCGACGAGATCGGCGAGGTGAGCCCGGCCCTGCAGGTTCGCCTCCTCAGGGTGCTCCAGGAGAGGCAGTTCGAGCCGCTCGGCGCCACGCGCACCGAGACAGCCGACGTGCGCATCATTGCCGCGACCCACCGCGACCTCGCCACCCTGGTCGAGAGTGGCGCCTTCCGTCAGGACCTCTACTACCGCATCAAGGTCATGACGATCGAGCTGCCGCCGCTCCGCCGGCGCCGCGAGGACATTCCGCTGCTCGTCCAGCACTTCATCGGGGTGTTCAACGCCGTCCAGGGCAAGCAGGTGACCGGAGTGAGCCCGGACGTGCTGGGGGTGCTGACGGCGCATGACTACCCGGGCAACGTGCGCGAGCTCCAGAACCTCATCGAGCACGCGTTCGTGCTGGTCGGCGAGGGCCAGATCGAGCTCGAGCACCTGCCCCGCGAGCTCGTGCCCGTCGCGCCGCGCCGCCTCCGGGGCCGCAACCTCGTCGAGGCGACCAGCGCGCTCGAGGTGCAGGCGATCCGCGAAGCCCTCGAGCGCCACGGCGGCAACCGGATGGCTGCGGCGCGGGAGCTCGGCATGCACAAGAGCACGCTGTTCCGGAAGGTGCGGCGGCTTGGCATCGAGCTGACCGGCAAGGACGGCAGATCCCGCCCCGCGGTGCGGTGAAGTCGGCGGCCCCCGGCGTCTCACTTCCGCACCAAGAAACGCCTGTAGAGTCGCAGGAATGCGACTCTACAGGAGTCCGGCCGCGTGGAGGGGAAACGCGCAACTCCCTGCTGCTGAAGGATTTGGCTTGCGGTTTTGCGCCCTGGCCGGCCTCCGGTCCGCTTTGTGCTCTTCGCCTGGCTCGAAAGGTGCCTCTGCGATGAGGGTGGCGCTCGCGGTCTGGGACGGACGCATTTCGCCCGTGTTCGACGTGAGCCGGGAAGTCCTGATCCTCACGGTCGATGGCGGCGCCGTGGTCGCGCGCGGCCGCGAGGACATCGAGACGCGGACCTCCGCGCTCAAGATCGCCCGGTTGCTCGCGCTCGGGGTCGAGGTCCTGATCTGCGGGGCCATCTCCGAGCCGCTGCACCAGGAGCTCCTGGCGCGGGGAGTGACGGTTCTGGGTTTCGTGGCCGGCGACGTGGAGGAGGTCATCGCGGCCTTCCTCGGCGGCGGGCTTCCGCAGCCCGCGCTTTCCATGCCCGGCTGCCGCGGCCGACAGAATCGATTCCGAGGCGGGCGCAGGCGCGCCGGCCGGCAAGGCAAGGGCTGGGGTTCGAGAGGACTCCGGTAAGAGCACAGCAAGACAGCAAGAAGGAGAACAGACATGCCTGGAGGAAACCGAATGGGTCCGCTGGGACAGGGGCCAATGACCGGACGGGGCGCCGGGTACTGCGCCGGATTCGACGCGCCCGGGTTCGTGAATCCGAGCGGGGCCCGGGGCTATGGTTACGGCCGGGGGTTCGGGCGCGGCGGGTACGGCGGCGGCCGCGGCGGGTACGGCGGCGGCCGCGGCGGCTGGCGGCACCGGAACTGGTA
>JAFGQW010000222.1 GCA_016935485.1 Planctomycetota bacterium
GCGCTACCTCGGCGAGCTGCTGCTGGAGTGGGGGATCCCGATCGTCGTGCCGGTCGGGGGGCACGGCATCTTCCTGGATGCCAAGCGGTTCTTCCCCCACATGGCGCAGGACCAGTTCCCGGCCCAGACGCTCGCGGCCGAGCTCTACCTCGATTCCGGGGTGCGCACGATGGAGCGCGGGATTGTGAGCGCCGGGCGCGATCCGGCCACCGGGAAACACCGGTATCCCCAGCTCGAGCTCACCCGCGTCACGATTCCGCGGCGCGTCTACACGCAGGCGCACATGGATGTGGTGGCCGAGGCCATCAAGGCGGTTTACGACCGGCGCGCCGAGGTGCACGGGCTCGAGATGGTGTTCGAGCCGAAGTACCTGCGCTTCTTCCAGGCGCGGTTCCGGCCGCTGTAGGGAAGAGAAGAGAAAGGCAACCACGAAGGACACGAAGAGAAGAGAAGATCACGAGGGAGAAGACAGCAGGCCAACCGAGCGGAACACGCCGTGACGAGCGGAGTCGAGGGGTGGGGCTCCCGGCTTCGAGAAGAAGGCGCCGACCCGCCCCACCCCTCGACTCCGCTGCGGCCGGTCGCGCTTTCGGGCAGTTCTGCGCCGGCACATCCGCACGCTGGCGCGCAGTGCGCGCAGTGCGCGCGGGGGTAACGCGTGGAGGCGTGTCGAGCACGAGCACGAGCACGAGCGGAGGAAAGGGTGAGGAAGTCGTGAAGCAGACGAAGCGAGGACCGGCGCGGAGGAAGCGCGATATCGGGCCTTTGCTCCGGGCGGTCTTGCTCGCCGCGCGCAAGCACAGGGCGCAGCTCCGAAAGGACCGCGAGACTCCCTACGTCGCGCACCCCCTCCGCGTCGCGATGATCCTCGAGCACGTCTTCGGCGTGAGCGATCTCGACATGCTCGCCGCCGCGGTTCTCCACGACACGATCGAGGACACCCAGACCGACCACGACGATCTGGTGCCGGCGGTCGGCCGCCGGGCGGCCGACTTGGTGGCGGCGCTCACCAAGGACAAGCGCATGCCGGAGGCCGCGCGCGAGGAGGCGTTCCTCGCCCAGCTCGTTGCCGCCGGTCCCGAGGCGATGGTGATCAAGCTGGCTGATATCTACGACAATCTGCTCGATGCCGGCGATCTCGCGGCGAGCGATCGCCGGAAAACCGTGGCCAAGGCGAGGAAGCAGTGGCGCGCATTCGAGGGCCGGCTGGGTCCCGAGTGGAATAGGGTGAAGCACGCCTTCCGATCGCACCTGACGAAGATGGCCCGCGCACCGGCGGCGCGCTGAGCTACGGCCGGGCGCGGAACGACAGCGAGGCCGAGCGCAGGGGTTAGCTCGTGCACGGCCGGCGGACCGCTGCGCGAATCAACGCGGGGGGCAGACCGCGTGGATGATCGGGTGCGATGCGCCTCCGCCATCCACGCGCGTGACCTTGTCCTTCTGGAAGTCGCCGGCGAAGAAGCCCGCATCGCGCACGCACGCGAGGAAGCGCTGACCGTCTGCGGTGAAGGCGTTTGGATGCGTGCGGAAGGGCTTCGGATCGGCCAGCATGCCGTGGCGGACGAGGAACGCTTCGATGCGCTCGCTCCGGGCCACGATTCCGGGAGCGTCCGGCTCCTCGAGGCGTTTCTCGGGTCCGGGCCGCTCGCCCTTGGTGGCCTTCGTCCGGGTGACCTCGCCGCTCTCGAGCTCGATCACCACCCGCTCGACGTGGCCGGCATCCACCGCCTCCGCGAAGTCGGTGTGCGGGGTCTCGCCCACCGAAAGGTAGGTGAGGTGTTCGGCGTCGAGGAAGCGGATGTCGGACGCGTGGTGGGCCGTCCATCCGGCTGACACCCAGCGCCCCAGGAACCAGAGCGGCGATACGACGGTGTTCCCCGTCTCGAGATCGTGGACCACCACCGAGGAAGGCAGTCGGCCGGTGACCAGAGGCAGCACCTTCTCCTGCGGCAGTTTCCAGAGTACGTTCCAGTCGAGCCCGGTCATCCAGGCCACGTAGCGTCCATCGGACGACGTGGCGGGATGGGTGGACCGTTCGTACGTGAGGCCGCAGAGCGGCGGGGGGAGGCGAAGGCTTTCAACCACCTTCTCGGTCCGCGTGTCGAACAGCGCGCGCTTCGTCGCTCCGGCATCCTCGTAGTGCACGATCCAGTAGTCGCCGAGGCGTGCCGCGATCGAGAACTCCAGGGGCATGCGCACCAGATCGCCGCGGGTGAGATCGAGGCGATGCAGCACATTGTTCCCCGTGGCGGGATCCCGGATCGAGAGGTAGGCTCCCGTGCCGGCATGGCCCATCACCTCTCCGCATCGCTCGAGCAGAGGATCCAGCGGTTTCACCTGCCAGGTGCGGAAGTCTACGAGGAAGTAACGGTTCGACGGTTTCCGCCCGGTGCGGGTGCGCACGTGAATGACCGTGACCGGAAGTCCCTCGTGCAGACGAAGGGGAGGGAAGCTGCTTCGGGCGAAGTCGCAGCGCTTGACGAGAGACGCCGTTCCGGGCAGGTACTCCCAGGCCGATGCCAGGTCTCCGTCGCGACCGAAGACGATGAACTTCTCGGTGCCCGGCGGGCTCTGTTCCGTCGGCGGCGGCGGGAAAACCGCCAGCACGTCGGTGAGTTTATCCTGCGACGCAGCGCCGGCGGCAAGCAGTGCTCCGAAGAGAACCGCGAGACAGAGCGGGGCCTTCCACCTGGCTTGCATTGCCGGACTTCCTTTCGCGTCGGCATTGTTCCCGGTCACCTGATTCTCGGGCCTGCGCCTGAGGACGCTGGCCCGCGCCTCACGCGCCCGCTGCCGCAACCCGCTCCGCGGCGCTACAGCTTCCTGGTCGACGTCGGCGGCGGCGCGAAGCGCGAATCGCCGGGGAAGCGCTCGCGCATGGCCGCCCGCAGACTCTCCGCTTCCTGGGGTCGGCCCATCAGGTGCAGCACGTGGATCTTGTTGAGGATCGGTCCAGGGCGGACCGGATCCAGCTCGAGCGCACGCTCGAGGTGCGCCATCGCCTCCTCGAGCCGCTTGGGGTCGCGGAGGATCTCGAAGGTGCGCGCGTGGAAGTAGCCGAGGTTGTTCCACGCTTCGGCATCCTGGCCGCCGAGCGAGGTCTCCGCCAGCTGGCGCTGGACCTCAAGGCACTTGCGCGTGGTCTCCGCGAGGAATTCCTGCCAACGCTTCTTCTCCGCCCCGTCGCCGGGCGGCGTGGCGCCGCCCGCCGCGGCCGCGAACTCGGCGATCTCCCGGGCGAGCTCGAGCGCCTCCCGGATCCGCGGCTGTGGCGTCGGAGCCGGCACCTCTTCCTCCCACAGCCGCTCCGGGGTGAGCAGCGCGTCGACCGTGGCCGCGGCGAGTTGGACCGCCTGGTCGTGCGCCCCCTCCGCGCGGAGCAGTTCCACCATGCCCCGGGTGGCACCGGCGTGGTCGGGCTCCCCGGCCAGCGTGATCGCGAAGTGCTGCTGCGCCTTCGTGCGGTGCTCCGGGGACTGCGTGCGCCGCCAGCC
>JAFGQW010000223.1 GCA_016935485.1 Planctomycetota bacterium
CTCACCATGCGTCCTGAGGAGGTGCTCTTCCTCCGCAACTACCATCAGGTGTGCGACCAGTGCATACACCAGGACGATACCTAGAGTGTACCAGGTTCCGGAAAGGAGGGCATACGCGAGTGCCATTGCCCCAAAGCCCACAATCTGTGGGTTTCTGCTCGTGCCATAGGGGCCTGCCTGCGCCAGTTGGGCTGCGCCGCGACCGAGCGACCGAGGCAGACCAAGCCGTGCCATCGCGATCACGGTCACGACGCATCCGAGCCCCAGGAGGCACCAGGCTATCGTACTGGGCACCAAACCAACGTGCGGGTCGGGCCACGGAGATCGAGACGACATCCACGTGAGTGTCATCAGAAGGCCAAAGACCACAATCTGCAAGGAGGAGGACAGTACGCTCAGTCGACCTTGGCGTCGGTAGTCGCGTCGGACGGGGACGCGGAACACGACGACGGCTATGAGCGCCAAAGAACAAACGGCAACGAGGTATGTGCCGATCGCCATCGGGTCATTCTCCGCATGGCGTCTGGTCGAGGGTTTCCGAGCGCAACGGCCGTGTCAAGCTCCGGCTCCCCTGCCTGTCGAGCGGCGCAGGAGTCAGGCGGGGGGCGCCGGGGACCGACACCGAACCTTGGTTGTACGTGCAGGATGGGGCGCGACCTGCGCGGCCGCATGTCGGTCCCTTGCCTCCGACGGCATTCTTCATCAAGGCCCAGATCCGTTCGACGCCGATGGCAACGGCGGTTCTGTTGCAGGATGCGTCCAGGGCAAACGGCTAGACTTCCCTCTCCTTCCATGCGATTACGGACGAAGGCAGCGTATGCGCCACATAGATGAGGATCGCCGGAAGAACCACATCGAAGAGGACAATCCCGTGCTGCCCGGCGATAGACTGGGCTAAGATGATCGTGAGGCAGGCGACAGCGAACGTGGCATAACTGAATCGCAAGGCATCGAGGGTCACATGGTTCTCGCGCTCGTCGAGCGTTTCGCTCTTGATGTGCACGAGTCGCCAGAGTCCGGTGCGCAAGTGGGCCGTCGTGAAGCTGAGTCCGGCTGTGCCGAGGAGCGCGAGCAGGACGGCTAGCCATATCGGCCGGCTACGTTGGCTGTCTGGCAGAGCGTACCAGAGCACTAGGAACAGGGAGATGCTGAGGTAGTTGACAAGCACCCAGCGTCGGCGGGTGGTCCGTGATCCCCTAATGCCGGTTCTTCTGTCCATCGCGGTCTATTTCCCTTCTTCTCTCACCTGGAACGTAGAGATCCTCGCTGAGTGGCCTCATGGGCTGGGTCGAGAAGATGGCCTCGATCGGCAAGCCGAAGAGCTCACCAATGCGGAAGGCGAGATCGAGGCTCGGGTTGTACTCGCCACGCTCGAGGTACCCGATAGTCTGGAAGTTGACCTGGATCTTCTCGGCCAAGTCCTTGCGCGACAACCCACGTTCCGTCCTGAGGACCTGGATTCGGTTGTAGATGCGTCGGGACTGCAACATCTTCTCCACGCTGTGGGATTCGACCGTGCCGTCCAAACCGTCGGTGCGGACATCTGGGCATAGAGTGCCCAGCAAGGCCCGCATGTTGTCACTCTACATCATAGTGAGCTAGGACTCAAGCAAAATCTTCGAACTATACAGTCTCTCTTGTCCTCGGGCGGCTATCTCCTCGAATGGTAATCAGTTGCATCTCGTGTCCGCAGCAACGGGACGCCTTCCGTCACGGCATTGCGGTTGAGTTCGGACGGACCAAGGAGGAAGCGGGCTCGCGGCAGCGCTTCCCGGCTCCAAGCAGGGCGGATGTCGGGCTGGGGCGGGCCTCGACTGGGGCCCACGGGGCACGGCAATTAAGTCCCGTATTGACAGTGGTTTATGACGGCAGCGTGGATTCTTGTGCCTGGGGGGCAGGTCGGGCCAAGCCGTTGCGTTAGCTAGACTTGCGGGGTTTCGCGCATTTCGCGGTACGGACTCACGCCTGCAGCCACGGAAAGAAGTCGCTGTCCTGACCGGAGTTCGGCCTACCCCCGCTGCCGCGGCCCGGCGACTTCCAAGTCCTTGCGCCGCGGATCGCCGCGGACCACGAGGTCCTTCGAGAGCTCCTCGGGCGTGCGGCGGCGGAGGGGGATCTCGACGCCGTCTCGGCGGGCGAGCTCCTCGAGCGTGTAGCGCCGGCCGGTGGCGTCGACGAACCGGGTCAGATTCAGCTCTCCGCGCCGGAATGCCGCCGCCGGGGATGGCCCGAGGACGTCGTCCCGGAACCAGGCGGGCTGCTGCTTGAGCCACGCGGGGTAGCTCGTCTCGAGGGGCGCCTCGCCGAAGGCGGCCTTCGCCCACTGGCGGCGGATGGAGTCCACCGAGCGCCCAGAGCGCGCGGTCCTCCTCGAGGCGGCGCTCCAGAGGAAGCGTGCGGGTGCGGGTGACGCGCGCGGGCAGCGCGCGCTGCGTGGCGCGGGCGGGTTGCGCCCGCGGGGGGCGCCCGCGGATCAGACGAGACGCAGGAACACCGGCGCGGGGTCGTCGGGCTCGGGTCCGGCCACGACCTCGCCGATCGCGGCTGCCGAGCGGTCGCCCGCGACGTGGAGGGCCGCCAGCGCCTCGTCGACCTGGTCCGGCCGGATCGCGACCAGCAGCCCGCCGGAGGTCTGCGCCTCCATGAACAGGAGCGGCAGCCGCGCATCCACACCGGCCCCCACCTGGGTGGAGGGCCAGACGTACTGGCGGCACTTGCAGACCTGCTGGGTGTTGTAGGTCGCCATCAGGTGCAGCGTGTCCCGGAAGAGCGGGATCCGGTCGGCCTGGAAGGTGAGGCAGACGCGCGCGTTTCGGGCCATCGGGAAGGCGTGGCCGAGCAGCCCGAACCCGGTGACGTCGGTCATCGCGCTCACATCGAACGGGTCCAGCGCCTCGGAGGCGTACTTGTTGAGCCGCTCCATGCTGGCCACGAACTCCTCGTACTGCTCCTCCGTCAGGCCGTCCTTCTCGAGCCCGCTGGAGTAGACCCCGGTCCCGAGCGGCTTGGTGAGCAGCAGGCGGTCTCCGATCCGCGCGGCGGCGTTGGTGCGCACCCGGTCGGGATGGAGGACGCCGGTCACGCTCATGCCGTAGACGAACTCTTCCTGCTCCATGGTGTGGCCACCCATCAGCACCACGCCCGACTCCACCAGCTTCTCGCTGCCGCCCCGGAGCAGCCACTCGATCGACTCCGGCGGGATCTTCCCGGCCGGATAGGCCAGCAGGTTCATGGCGGTGAGCGCCCGGGCCCCCATGGCCCAGATGTCGGAGAGGCTGTTGGCGGCGACGATCCGGCCGAAGCGGTACGGATCGTTCACCACCGGGTAGAAGAAATCCACGGTCTGCACGAGCGCCACGTCCGGAGCGATCCGGAAGACGCCGGCGTCATCCATGGTCTCCATGCCCACGAGCAAGTCCGGCGAGGTCGTGCGGGGCAGTTTCTCTAGGATCCCAGCCAATCGGACCGGGTTGAGCTTGCCCGCTCAGCCGGCGCACAGGCCGTAGCTCATCAGGCGGATCTCGCGGCCGGTGCGGATCACGGGCGGCTCGACCTTCGCGCCGGCGGCCGCACGGTTCTTCTCGTAGAGGAACTCGCAGTAGGTGAGCTCGTGGCGCTTGTGGTGGAACTGGATGCAGGCCTTGCAGTTCTGCCGCCGGGGGCAATCCGAGGGGCAGGGGCAGTTGTCGGGGTCGTAGCGGGTGAGCGCCATGGGCCGAAATTCCACGCGAATCGCGCCATTGAACGCTAGCATCATCTGCCGGCGCCATCAAGCGGCCGGCACGATTCGCACGGAAACGGGCGCTGCCGGGACGGAGACCTCACCGTCTTGCCCCGGCGCGGCGCCTTACCTCGCCCCGGCTGGGCTCAGCGCTGGTCCGGATTGACCCGGCTCACGTGGACGAGCTGCCAGCCGTCCGGGGTCCGCTCGTAGACGGCCGTGATCTCGGCGGCTCGCACCACCGGCGTCCCCCGGATCATGTAGGTGGTCTCCTCGCGGCACAGGGCGAGGGCCTCGTGCGCGTCTTCGGCCATGAGGACGCGGATGTCGCTGACGACGCGACTCGATATCGGCACGGCGCTGGGCGGGATGGCGGGGGCGCCTTCCTGCGCCGGCGCATTGCGCGCCGCGTTCAGCTTGGCGAGATCGATGTCGCCCACCTCATCCAGATTCAGGTAGGGCTCCTCGCAGAGCCACGCTTCGGTGAGGCGCCGGATCTCGAGGACGTCTTCGCTCTCGCCGATCGCGTCGCCCGCGCCGTTCGAGCCAAGGAATGCGCACCCGGCCCCGAGCCACATCCCCGAAAGCACGAGTGCAAGCCCTACCCAGACAGCAACCGTTCTCATCGTCTATCCTCTTCCTCGATGAAGTTCATGGCGGTTTTCCGGTCTTGTGACGGAAGCCGCCGGCCACCCTCGACCTATCGGATTCCGGCGGGGACGCCTGAATGCGGGAGTGCGGCCGCGGCGCCCGAGACGACCGGGGAGTTCTGCAAGTAAGGCGGCGCGGGGAGGTTACGGAGCGCGGCATCCGGCGCCTCCGGCCCCGGCGGGCGGCCGGCGGCACGCGTCTCGGCCGGGTAGCGCGAGCTACCGCTTCGGGTGGCCGCGGACGTGCATGGGCACCGCGTAGACCGAGGTGCGTGCGGTGACGAAGAGCGTGCGGCGGTCCTTCCCGCCGAACGTGCAGTTGGTCGGCGCTTCCGGGATCTCGATGCGCGCGCGCACGTCGCCCGTTGGCGAGAGCACCAGCACGATCTTGTCGGCCGGCTGGGTGAGGTAGAGATTGCCGTGCTCGTCCAGCGTCATCCCGTCGCCCGGTCTGGCCGGGCCGAGCCGCTTTCCGGCGCCGACACGCCCGGGCTCCTCGACCGGGAATGCGGTGAGCGCGGACTCCGAGCTGTGGAGCACGTAGAGCGTCTTTCCGTCCGGAGACAGGCTGATCCCGTTGGGCTTGGCGCGGTCCTTCAGCACCCGCGTGACGCGCCCGTCCGGCGCCACGTAGTAGACGGCCTCGGTCTTGTGGTGCAGCACGCTCTGGCCGAAGACCGGATCGGTGAAGTAGACGCCGCCCGTCGCGTCCGCCACGAGGTCGTTGGGCGCGTTGAACCGGACGCCGTCGAAGCCGTCCGCCCGGACCTTGATCGCGCGCGTCTCGAGATCGATCGCGATGAGCTTGCCCGCGCCGCCCTGGCAGGCGAGCAGCCGTTTCGGACCGGCGAACACGAGACCGTTGCAGCGGTCCGTGTCGGCCAGGAACGTGGCCATCCGGCCCGCGGCATCGAGCTTCAGGATGAGGCTCCGGCGCACGTCGGTGAAGTAGAGGTTGCCGTCCTCGTCGGCGGCCGGCCCCTCGGTGAACGTGAGTCCGCCGGCGACCCGCTGCACCTCGCCCGCCGGTCCGACGCCCTTCGAGGCCGGCGCGCCTTCCTCCTGGGCGACGAATGCCGCGGCGCCGGCAATCCAGAGCGCGGCGGCGAGGACGGTCCGCGCGGTGAGGCGAATGCGCTGGTGCTTCGACATGGTGGGGGTCCTTTCCGGGTGCCGGGGCGGCTCGGTTCGTGCGCCGCCCGGCCGGCCTGCCGTGCGGCTGTCATTGTCGGCGGCGGCGCCGCCGGGCGCAAGCGCGCGCGCCGGAGAAAGCGAGGCGAGGGGCTTGTCCTCGATCGCGCTTCGTGGTCAGATCTCCTGCGGTTTGAGCTCGTGTCGCGGCCCGGCGCGCGCGCGTGCGCTCGGCGCGGCATACCGGTCTCTTTCCGAGGAACATCTGCATGAACAAGACGAGGACATTGACCTGGATCGCGGTGGGTCTGCTCGGGCTCGCACTGGTGGTCGCGCCGGGCTGCTACGGGAAGTTCAACCTGACGCGGCAGGTCTACGCGTTCAACACCAATCTCGGGTCCAAGTGGGTCAATGAAGTCGTCTTCATCATCCTCGGTCCGGTGTACGGGTTCACGGTTGCCGGCGACTCCCTCATCCTGAACTCGGTGGAGTTCTGGGGCGCGGACAACCCGGTGAACGAGCCGGCGGTCGCCATCAAGGGCCCGCGGGACATCGAGGGCTGAGAAGCTGCGGCGGCGTGCGGCGGGCGGGGGCCGGCGCGCCCCGCGGCGTGCCCGTCGGTCACCGCGCAGCGTTTTCGCACTCGGGGCGCCACGGCCCGCCGCTGAATTCCCCGCCCTGGAAATCCGATATCTCCCGTGAGCCGGCGCGCTGCCGCAAGCCGCCGGGCCGGTCACGGGAGAGTCCCTTGAGCGATTCCGAGGACGTCCAGAACACCTGCATCGCGAGCGGCGATCGGCGTCGTCCGGCGACCGGGCTCGCCGCCGCGCCTCGCACGACGTCCGCTGCGGCTTGCTCGGCTCCGGCCCCACACCTGAGGTGCCCGGCGACCGGGAGCACCGTGGCGGACGACGATGTCGTGGCGTGGCGGGTCACGTCGCGGCTGGACGCATGGTTCGAGGTGCCGCGTCTGTCGGCGCTTCGCCAGGCGCTTCCTGCCGTCGCGGTGGGGACGGCACTGGCCGTGCACAAGGGCGTCGACTTCGCCTGGTACGGCGCCGTGCTCGCGCTTGCGGGCATTGCGGTCGTCGCGTTCGGAAGTCAGGGTATCCTCGAGCGCGTGGTCGGCGGCGTGCCCGCCGCCGGCAGTCCGGCCATCGCGCGCCGCCACCTGGGCATCGCCGCCGGCGCCGCCGCCTGCCTGACCGCGATCGCCTGGGGCGGCGGCGAGCCGGTGCTCATGCTCTACCTGGCCGGCGCCCTGCTTGCCGCAGGACTTCTTCCGCGCGGCATTCCGGTCGCGTGGCGAAGCTACCTCGAAGCGGTCGCCCGGATCGGCCTGACCATCGTCGCCGTGGGCATCGCGTACCTGGCGCAGGGCGGCCCGTGGAGCCCGGACATGCTCCTGGCCGGCGCGCAGCTCGGTCTGCTCGCCACGGTGCTTGCGGTCGTGCACGGCCTCAGGGATCGCGGCCGGGATCTGAGGTCCGGCCGTCGCACCGTCACGGCCCGGTTCGGCGTGACGGTCGGCCAGTACCAGGCGGCGCTGCTCTGCCTCCTGCCCTTCACCATGAACATCTGCTGGCTGCTGGCCGGCAGCTGGGCGGCCGCGCTGCTCACGCTCGTGGCCCTGCCGCTGGCGCTCTGGGTCATCCGGGACGTCCACCGGACCGTGCCCGGTCCGATCCTGAACGTGATCCGACCGCAGACGGCTGGCTTGCACCTGGTGTTCGCGCTGCTGCTCGCGATCGGGCTGCTGCTCTGACGGGCAGTCGTCAGGCCCGCACCATGCGCTTGTCGATGATGAACTCCTTCCACGCCGCATCCAGGGCGCCGAGATCGACCTGCTGGAACGCGGCCTGGAGCGCCTTCTCCCCGTCGCCCGTCTCGACCAGCGTCTTGTAGTAGGTCGGCACGATCCGGCTCCACGGATGCCCCGCCTCGATGCCCTGGTTTAGGAAGTAGGCGAGGCTCCAGCCCTGGGCGTAGCAGAGGCCAGCGTTGGCGTAGTACTGCCGCTGGCTGTAGCGGAGGAACTCGGGCAGCGGCACGTAGGTGCCGGCGCGCAGCGCGCCGCGGATCGTGTCGACGCGCGCGCGATTCGGGCGGATGAGCGCGCGCGACCCGATCACCTCGGCGCCGCCGTAGTAGTCGGCGTGGCCCTCGTTGTACCAGATGTGCGGGTTGATCTCGCCGCAGGCATAGTAGATGTACTGGTGGAAGGCCTCGTGGAACAGCACGCCGCGGGCGAACGCCTTCTCGCCCCGGTGGAAGAGGACGAGCTCCTTGGCGCCGGCGTTCCAGTAGCCGCCGCTGCCCGCGGGGCCGCCGTACTGGCGGTAGGACTCGTGGTCCTTGCAGACCCGCACGATCGAGACGGCGTCGATCGGCTTGGGGGGCGGGAAGTCCCGCTGGTAGAGCGCACGGATCGCCTCGAGCTGGGCGTGGAGCTCGGTGATCCGGGCCTTCTTTTTCACGGGCGTGTTGGTGACGATGAAGTAGTTCTCGCTCTCGACGTACCACCAGCCTGCGACGCGCTCGGCGTCTGTGCTGGCGCGGCGGCGCGCTTCCTCGCGGGCCGCTTCCCGGGCGGAGTTCGGCCGCGGTGCGGGCTCTTCCTTGTTGTCTTTCGGCTCGGAGCCGAGCAGCGTGAAGGACTGCACCACCTGGAGGAAGGTGTTGCGGTACTTCCTCCGGACGGCCTCGGCGCAGAGGAGCTCCACGGCGTACTGTCGCTCGGGCAGGGCGATCAGCGCGATGACCGTGAAGTAGGCCGGCGGCGGGCCGAAGCGCGGATCGCGCTCCGGCGCGTAGGTGAGCTCGTAGAGGCTCGCCTTCACCACCCCGCCGCCCGGCATCTTGACGTCGACCGTCCCGGGCGCCTCCAGCTTGAGGCCGGACCGATGCCGCTCGGCCCACTCCTGGAAGGAACGCGCCCGCGGGAAGAGCAGGCGCTGCAGGTCGGCTGTCGCCGGGTCCGCGTCGTCGGTACGTACCTCGAAGAGATGGACGAACATGCGCCCGGGCAGCCCGCGCTCGTCCCGCGGCGCCGCCCACTTGGCGACCGTGTGCGGCTCGGTCGGCTGGACGGGCACGCCTTCCCACTTGGGCACCGTGCGGATCGTGTAGCCGTACTTCTCGTCGACGTAGGTTGCCTGCGCCAGGGCAGCACGGGCCGCGCCGAGCAGCAGCAACAGGAGCGCGAGGCCGTACGCCGGACCGGGAGCGCGCCGCATGGGACCTCCGTTTCCGCCTCCAAAGAACCTGTACGAGTAAGCTTAACAGCCCCCGCCGGCCCGGCAACGGGATTCCTGGAGCGCGCGCGCGGCCGGAGGTTCACGATCCGGGGATCGTCGCTGCGGATCCGGACTTCGAGGGTCTCGCCCTTCGCCGTGCGCTGATCTAGGTGCCGGGAGGACTGCCGGTCCAGGTAGCCGTCGGCGGCCCCCCGGGCCAGTGGTGCGAGGCGGTCCAGGTCCAGCCGGGCTGATCCGGATCTAGCCCGGCGCGGCGTGGAAGTCGATCCGGAGCGCCCGGATCGGAGGCGGGATCGACGTCCGGATGCGATGGTGTCCATCCGAGATCCAGGTGACCCGGTCTCCGTCCCCGGCAAGGTCGCAGCGCGGGCTTCGCCCGCCGCCCAGGTTCCGCGGCGGCGAGTGGCGCTGCGCGACGCGGCGGGCTACTTCTGGCGGAGCAGCCCGCGAGCGTCCTCGAGCGAAGTGACGGCCTGGCCGGTGAGGGTCGTCAGGGTCTCGAGGAAGACCGGCTGCAGCGCGGCGAAGCGGCGCTCGAATTCGCCGCCGGTCCGCAGCCGCGCGGAATCGCTGGTTTCCATGAGGCGGACGAGCCGCCGGACCACGCCCTCGCGGTCGAGGTCGCCGTTTCGACCGAGGGCTTGAATCGCCGCCCGGGCCACGTCGATGTCCGGGTGCTCCGCGTGGTGGAGGAGCGCGGTGACCGCGCGCTTGTCGCGCGCCGTGCCGAGCGCGCGAAGGAGAGCGGCCACCACCGAGTTCTGGCGCCGGGACTCGAAGGTGCGCAAGGCCTTCAGCAGGTCCGGGGTCCCCGCCGGGTTGGCGGAATCGGCGAGCGCGGTCGCCACGCGCGCGGCAAGCTCGGGATCCTCGAGCACCGTCAACGCGCCGGCCATGGCCACCGCCGCTTCGGGCAGGAACGGGTAGCGCACCAGCACCGCGAGCGGTTCCGTCATGTCCGCCGGGCGGCGCTTCCGGCGGGCGTTGTCGAGGGCGGCGGCGGCGGTGGCGACCGCGCGCTCTGCGGCTGCCGCGTCAATGAACTCGGCGCTCATCGCTACGAGTTCTGCCGTGCGGATCAGGTTCTCGCGCGCGGGGATCGGCCCCTCGACCGTGAACAGGAAGAACCGATCCTCGGCGAAGCCGACCACCACCACCGCCGTGCCCTTGCCCGCCGCTTCGTCCACGAAGAACGCGGCCAGCGTGCCCGCGTTGGCGTCGTTCGCGCTCTTCCAGGTGTCTCCATCTCTCCGCCCCCATCCGCGCTCTTCCTTGAGAATGACGTGCAGCGCCAGCCCTTCCGCGCGGCAGACCGAGAGCGCCATCTTGGACGGTGCGCTCGCGGCGGCGTAGAGGACGCCGGGTTCTTGCGCCGGCGGCGTCACGACAAACCCCCGCGGCGGCCGGAACGAGAGCCCCGTGGCGGGATGCCAGCAGCGATTCTGGAGCCACGGGTCGAGTCCGGTCGGGCCGCCGGCGCGGAACGTCCCAAGGACCCATCGCAGATCGCGGAGCGCTTCATCCTCGAGCTCCAGCTCATAGTACCAGACGAGGCTCACGACGCAGTGACGGGCCAGCTGGATGGCCACGCGGAAGGCACCCATCCCGCGCAGGACGGCCTCCGCTTGCATCCCGGTCGTGCGGTACACAACGGTCTCGAACGGACAGTCGCTCTCGAAAGGAATGGCGTGGGTGTCGTGGCCCGGATAGTGCTTGTCGAGGTCCGGCCGGATGCCCGGCAGGAAGTCCTGCACACTGTTCATCGCGTACCAGTAGATCTGCACGCGCACGCGCGCGCTGCCGGTCCCGTGAAACGAGGCGATGACCTGGGAGCCGCTCGCCGTCTTCTCCGCCATCAGATACGCCGGGATCCAGAGCGCGAAGGGCGGATCGTCGTGGCGGAAGTACGTGCCGCGCGCCGGGGCTGGCGGAACCGCGGGCTGGGCGGATGCCGTCGAGAGGAGCAGAAGGACGAGCGGGGTGCGGAGCGTGCGGAACATGGCCGTTTCCCCTTCAACCCGGCCGGGGCCGCGCGCCGTGATGGTCTCCGGGGATGCGCGCCGCCCGGCGTGACCCTGTGCCGGTGGCGGATCGACGGCGTTCCGGCGCGGACCCGGCGCCGTCGGTAGGCTACCCAGCGGGCCGGGCGCCGTCAAACGGAATTCGAGGGCCGGGCCGGCATGCCGCGGGGCGGAGGGCAGGAGATTGCGACGTGCTGGGCTGGGCGGTTCTGGGGTAGCGAGCCTGCCGCGGGGGCGCGCAAGGTGTCCATCTGGTTGCGATGCGTCCGGGGAGATTGCGTACGCAGGGGCTGTGGATCCGCGAGAGAAAGGCAGCACGGGGAGGGCGGCAGGTTGCGGGTTCCCGGCGGCAGTTCCAGCATCCTGAGAAGCCCGGGACCGTCACGGTGTCTGGTGAACTCGGAGTGGACCTTCCGCCTGGGACCCTGCGGAGTGCCCTCAAGCAGGCGGGTCTCGAGTGAGGTCGCGATGAAGTACTTGGTCGTCGTCGAGCGCGGCAGGGACGCGTGGGGTGCACACGTTCCAGACCTCCCGGGCTGCAGCGCTGCGGGAGAGACGCGCGAAGAGGTTCTCCGGCTGATCCGCGAGGCGATCGCTTTCGACATCGAGGGCCGGCACGAGGCGGGCGAGATGATCCCGAGCCCCGCCAGTGAGAGTGAAGTGGTCGATGTCGATGCGGCCTGACCATGCGATGCAGCGGGCGGCCTTCGGCCAGCCGCGCCAGGAGGAGCTACTGCGGCTGCTCCGCGTGCGCACCGCCTCCGGCTCGGCCGCGGCCGGCGGGGCGGCGGCCGACGAGCTCGGGCGCTACTGCATCGACCTCGCGCCCGCGCCGCCGGCGTCCGGCGTGCCGCTGCGCTGACCGCTTCCACGTCGCCGGCGCCCCGCGCGGCCGCTCCGCGCAACGCCCGTCTCTCGAAGGGCCTGGCGTGGTACACTGCTGGTCCCGGCCTGTCGTTACGCAGCCCGCGGAACCGTGCTGCCGGCGGATCGGCGAAACGGGGCGGGCAAGCGGCCCGCGCAGATGAAGAGGCCCCAGGAGTTCCCGGGAGAGGCCGGAGAAGTAGAATACCCGCATGGCTGGCATCAACAGAACGATCCGCGTCTACGTCGATACTTCCGTGATCGGCGGATGCCTGGATGACGAGTTCCGCGCGCCATCGGTTCGGCTGTTTCAAGGTGGATGTTCTCGGGAGCTGGAACTTCCGTCAAATCGTCAACCTGGAACGCATCTGCGGATTCAACGCGGTCAATCTTCGTTAGGGCTATTCGCTCCTGGAGATCCGGTCGCCCCTGGAGGTTTGGAGGGATGACGACGAAAGCGTTTGACGCCGTCAAGCTCATGCGTGAGCTCCGCGACCGGCTTAGCCAGGAGATGGAGCACATGACGCCCGAAGAGCGCGTTCGGTACATCTCGGCGGAGGCTGCCTCAACTGGCCTCGCGAAGAAGTTCACCGAGGACGACGAGGACGCCGCCCAACAAGCCGATGGAGCGAACCGGCCTGCGGCCGGCGGCTGAGCGGCAAGGAGGCTTTCTCGGTCGCGGAAGAACCCGCGGCGCGAGCTGGGGCAATACCGGTGGCCCGATGTTCCGGCGCACCCCACCGGAGTTGAACGCGGAGTCTGTAATTGCAGACTCCCGACGATCGGCGGGTCCGCGGAGGGTCAGGCACCGGAGAGCGCGAGCGAGAGCACCTTGCCGTCGTCGAGCGGCGCGCCGCGCGCCACGAGCACATCCACCGCGCACTGGATCCGGGCGCGCGCCTGCTTCTTGCCAAGCCCGAGTCGCACCAGCGCCCCGGCCAGCGCCTCGACGTCGTCCTCCGACATCGCCGGGACCGCGGGCGACGAGGAGTCTGTAATTACAGACTCGAGACGCACGGTCGGCACCGCGGCGAGCGCCGCCCGGTCCACCGCCGGGTCGACGGCAAGGCCCGCCGAGCGCGGCCGCCACGTGAGCCCCGAGCGCGGATCGCCCGTGACCTCGAGTAGCCCGGCGTGGATGAGAGCGTGACAGGTGGTGCACGTTGCCGCCTCGTTCGCGGCCACCGTCCGTCCGCCTTCCGCGCGCGGCTCGATGTGGTGGGCGTGGAGCGGGCCGCGCTGGCGGCAGCCCGGGTTCTGGCAGCGCATCCCGTCGCGGAGCTTCACCCGGCGGGCGAGCGCCGGCGGGTTCGGCCGGTCGATCGCCGGGGGCGCCGGGTCTGTCGGCGTCGTGGCGGCCTCGGGGGACGCGCCGCTCTGCGCGGGTTCAGCGGCCGCTGGAATCCCGGCCGCGGCGGTGGCCGCCGCATCGGCCGCCGGGTCCTTCGCGTCCTCCTCGAGGGCCACCTCGGCGGCATCGCCCACCAGCCGCTCCACCCGCGCCGGCTTCACCTCCACCGGCCCGTCCGCCGTCCGGAGCCACGCCTGCCGGCACCCCGGACACTGCTGGTACACGAGCACGTACGGCGACTCCTCCCGCTCCTGCCGACCTTCCGGCGTCCCCTCCGGATCGGTCCGGAGAAACCGCTCCGCGAGATACAGCAGCACGTCCTTCGTCTCGAGCCGCTC
>JAFGQW010000224.1 GCA_016935485.1 Planctomycetota bacterium
GCACCCGCCCCGCGGGCGCACCGGTGACGGGGTCGGCATGGTGGAGTCAAACACGAAGAACACGAAGAGAAGACGAAGAACACGAAGGAAGAGGAGAGCACGAAGAAGAAGACCTCGGGAACGGGGTCAGACCCCGTTCCGAAGCGGAACGGCGTCAGACCCCAGTCGTCATTTCGCCCGCGCCGACTCGGGTTGCCCGCGCCGCTAGGCACGCAGCGGCATGGCCAGGATTTCGCGGTTGTGGGTGAAGTAGACGTGCCGGGTGCCCGCCCGGGTGGGCCCGAAAGCGATCGCGTTTCGATCCGCGAAGACCAGCTCGATGTCGCCGTCGTCGATCGGCGCCCGGTGGTAGAAGACCACGTACTGGGGCGGCTGCGCCTTGACACCCAGGAGGTGGTCGAAGATGACGAACTTCGGCAGCGGCACGAGGCTGGTGTAGTCGAGCCGGGTGGCCGCGGGATCGAACGGCTTGAAGAAGCCCGCCATGTAGAGCTGCCGGTCCGCTCCCAGCACCGGCCCGTATCCGAAGTGGCCGCTCGCCTTGCGGGCGCCGAGCGCGCCGCCTCCGGCCGTGAGCAGGCGGAGCTCCCAGTTGTCCCAGGTGGGCGATTCGTTGTTGCCCACGAGCATGGCGATGCGGCCGTCGGGAAGCTCGGTCCCCGCGCCTCCGAAGTCGAGCGCCCAGCGCTCGCGGCCGTCGAGATCGATGCAGCGCGACTCGAACCGCCCGTAGCCCGAGATCGAGTGGACGTAGGCGTCGGCACCCACCGGGAAGACGTAGGTGATCGGTCCGACGTCGCTCGCGCTCCGCAGCCCGCCGCGATCGTCGAGGCAGAGCACGCGCCCCAGCCCGCTGTTGTAGTCGACCACGCCGAGGACGACTCCGCCGGGGACGAGAAACGCACCGAGCACCAGACAGGCGCGGACGCTGGCTCCGAGCGTCTCCTTGAAGGCGTACTTCCACCGGACCTTGCCGGCGGCATCGAGGGCGTGGACGTGGGACAGCGTGATCACCAGCACCCCGTCCTGCCAGGCGAGCGGCGCGTGGGCGATCTCGTGGAGCGTGGGATTGACGTGGCGGACCCTGCCGGCCGGCTCCACCAGAAAGACGCCGTGGATCGTGCTGGCGACGAGCATTCCGTCCGCCCGGCGGCACACCCCGAGGCAGCGCTCGCCGAAGTCCGCCTGCCAGCGCTGGCGGCTGGCGAGGTCCACCGCCTGGAGGCCGTAGTCGGTGTTGACCACCAGCGGGTCGTCGTCGGGGAAGATCAGGTAGTCGCCCGCGCCGACGTAATCGGAGCGGATCCGGATCGGTTCCATGGCCTTGTCGGGTGCGGCGCTCATGCGTGCTCTCCAGACCGGATGCGCTTCTGGCCGGTCGCGCCCCGGGGAATGCGCAATGCCGGACGCCGGACGCAGAGTGCCTATTATTGCCAGGCGGCGGCACCCGAGTCTACCGTCGAGATCCGGACGGCGGCGGCCGCTCCTTCACGCCGAGACGTCCGGGCCGGCCCTCGGGGGGGCGCCGACCGGCTGGCAGGCGGCCGCCCGGATTCGTATACTGGCCGCTCTCGGCGCCGGCGGCTGCGCCTGGATCGGCCGGCAGAGCCACGCGCGCGCCGGGCGCACGATCTTGCCGGGAGAACGCCATGACGGAGCGGCGGCGGCTGATCCTTCGCGAGCTCAACCGCAAGCAGTTCTCGCCCCTGGACCTGATCGACAAGGAGGCCGTGGTCGAGAAGGTGGTGGCGCTCACAGTTCACGCCCGACACGTCCGCACGCTGGATGCGCCCTTCTACCAGGATCTCCTCCAGAGTTTCGCCGCGTTCGCGACCTCGCAGGTGCGCACGGTCGTGTTCGGCGGCGGCTCGGGGCTCTCGAGCATCCTGGGCGGCGACAGCCGGTCCGGCGCCTGGGCCGAGCATCCCTTCACCGGGCTCAAGAGCCTTTTCGAGGATCTCACGGTCGGCGTCTGCACGACGGACGACGGCGGGTCCACCGGCCGGCTCCTCCGGCGGCTCGAGCTGATCGCGGTGGGCGACTTCCGCAAGGTGTGCCTGTCCATGGTGCGGGCGGATCGCCTGGCGCACCTCTACGGCGTGAAGGTCCCCGCTCAGGCCGGGCTGGTACGGATGCTGCAGACCGTCATCAACCACCGCTTCGCCGTGGACGCTCCGGATGCGGCGGCGGCCGCCGTGCTTGTCGATCCGGTGACCCGCCTCGCCCCCGAGGCCCTCGAGATCTGCCCGGGATCGCTTGTCCGGTACTTCCGCCGGCTCGCCACGGTGTTCCGGTCCGATCCGCGGCTCGCCGGCGTGCCGCTCGCCGGCAACTGCCTCGGGAACCTCTATCTCGTGGCCAGCATCTACCGCCACGCCTCCCGTCGCCGCGCGCACCCGGGACACGCGGCCGTCCTCGCCGGGCTGCAGTCGTTCGCCGATCGGATCGGCGCGCCCGGGGAGCGGCTCTTTCCCGCCACCACCGCGCCCGGCCAGCTCCGCTTCCTCTACGGCAGCGGCGTGATCGTCTCCGGCCAGAACAAGGCCGTCGTGAGCCGGCGGGGATTCCCGGTGGAGCGCGTCTCGGCCGACTACCTGCAGGCCCGGCCGCGCGTCGATCCGCGCCTGCTCGCCGCGATCCGCCGCGCGGACCTCATCCTCTTCGCGCCGGGCAGCGTCTTCTCGAGCCAGATCCCGATCCTCCAGATCGAGACGATCGCGCGGGCGATCCGGGCCAATCGCCGGGCCGTCAAGGTGCTGGCGGCCAACTTCTGGGTGCAGGAGGGGGAGACGGACGTGACCCGCCGGGGTCCCGGGGCGCGCTACAACGTCTCCGACATGATCGAGGCGTATCACCGGAACGTCCCCGGCGGCGCGGACGGACTCTTCACGCAGATCCTGGTGGCCGATCTCCAGCAGCTCCCGGGACACGTGCTCCGGAACTACGCGCTGGAGGGCAAGCTGCCGATCTTCCTCGACCGGCCGCGCGTCAAGGCCATGGGTTTCGAGCCGATCGAGGCGCCGGTCTTCTCGCGCGAGATGCTGGAGCGCTACCACATCCTGCACCACGATGCCGAGCGCTTCGCGCTGGCGGTCAAGACGTTGCTGTACCTGAAAGAGCTCCTCCAGAAGCCACCCCGCCCGCGCCTGTCCGCGGCGGCGCGGCTCGAGGTGCGGCCGGCGCGCCGGCGCGTCTCGCCGGCGAGCTACATGGCGGCCGTGGACCGGAGGCTGGCGGCGCTGGATCTTCGTCCGCGCGATCTCGAGGAACGGCTCCGGGAAATCGCCTGGAAGAACCGCGACATCCTGCCCGAGCACCTGGGGCAATTCGTGGGGGTCCGGGTGATCGCTCCCGACCGCTGGAAGCGGAGCACGGAATGGGACCAGGTGCTGGGCTACTTCGATCCGGCCGACCGCTTTCTCAAGATCCACCGCCAGCTCCTGCTCGGCGATCCTCGCCGGCTCCAGGAGGACATCCTGATCGGCGTGGGAGAGTCGCTTCTCGGGAGCTACTTCCGGGAGAAGGCGGTCGCGCCGCTCGTGCTCGACGGCACGCCGGCGGGCAAGGTCTACCGCCTGCGCCTGGCGCCGGAGCGCGCGCGGCACTGCTTCCTGTCCGACGCCGAGCTTCGCGAGTGGCTGGAGCTCGCAAACCTCAAGCCGAGCGCGGACGACCCGGATCTCTATCGTCTCGTGATCCACGGCGACGCCGGGTTCATGCCGCCGGGACTCCGCTTCGGGTTGCTCTACGCGTGGTACCTCGACAATCGGTTCGGCGGTCTGACGGACTACGAGATGTCGCTCATCCGCTGGCAGGTCTCGGACCTCATTCCGCACCAGTCGCGGCGCCTGTTGACCCAGCGCAAGCGGATCGCCTTCTTTCGCCGCGCGGTCTTCCGGCAGGAGGACGGGGAGGTCGAGGCGCTTCTCGCGGCGGCCCGGCAGGATGCGCGGCTGCGCGCGGGGGAGCGGGAACAGGGGTGAGCGTGCGGGTGCGGGTGACGC
>JAFGQW010000225.1 GCA_016935485.1 Planctomycetota bacterium
CGCGAGCAGCTCGCCCAGTCCGAACGGCTTCGCCAGGTAGTCGTCGGCGCCGGCCTTCAGCCCCGCCACCTTGTCCTCCTCGCGCCCCTTCGCGCTGAGAATCAGCACGGGAAGCGAGCGGTCGCGCCGCCGCAACCAGTGGAGCACCGAGAGCCCGTCCAGCTTGGGGAGCATCAGATCGAGGATCACGAGATCGAACGGCGCCGAGGCAAGGCGGTCGCGCGCCGCCTCGCCGTCGGTCGCGGCCGTGGCGGCGTAGCCCTCGAGCGCGAGCTTCTCCTTCAACCCCGCGAGGGTCGCCGGGTCGTCCTCCACGACGAGGATCCGGATGGGATCCGCCATCAGCGCCCGTCCTGCTCCGAAGCTGCGTCTTCCCCGTTCGCGGCGGCGGGAAGCTCGAGCACGAACGTGCTGCCCTCGCCCACGCGGCTCGCCACCCGGAGCTCGCCCCCGAGCTGCCGCGCCAGGCGCCGCGCGATCGCCAGCCCCAGCCCGGCCCCGCGGATGGCGTAGTCATCATACTGAACCCGGTAGAACGGTTCAAAGATCCGCTCCTGCTCGGCCGCGGGGATCCCCGGACCGTTGTCCACGACCGCCACCTCCAGCCGGTCTTCGACCCGGCGGGCCCGGAGCTCGATCGCCGCGCTGCGCGGGCGGCGGTACTTGAGCGCGTTGTCGAGGAGGTTCAGGAGAATCCGCTCCACGCTCGGCGCGTGGGTGATGGAGGCGAGGTCCGCGCCCGCGTCGCCCCCCTCCGCGCGGAACTCGACGCCCTGTTCCTCCGCGCGGAACCGGAACGCCTCCGCCACCTGCCGCACGAGCTCGCCCACGTCGACGGGCTCGCGCTCCAGCTCGCGCCCGGCGCGCTCGAGCCGCGCGAAGTCGAGGACGTTCTCGATGAGCCCGGCCAGCCGGAGGCTCTCGCCGCGCAGGAGCTTGCCGAAGAGCCGGGTGCGCGCCTCGTCCAGCGGGTCCCTCGCCAGCATCTCGGCGAACATGCGGATGGAGGTGACGGGGGTCTTCAGCTCGTGGGTCACGTTGGCGAGCAGCTCCTCCCGGAGCCGCGCCACCCGCCGGGCGCGCTGGAAGCCGAGCACGAGCACGAGCCCGCTCCCGACCGTCGTGCCGAGCAGCAGGACGACGAGCACGATCTGCAGCAGGCGCTGGCGATCGAGGGCGGCCACCGCCGCGCCGAACCCCAGGTCCTCCACGGCCGCGTAGCCCACCGGATCGGCGATCCCCTCCACCCGGAGCGGCGCCACCGCCACGTACGCCTCGGCGGACGACGGCGTCGCCTCCGCCGCGGTCGCCACGAGGCGGATGTCCGCGCCCGGCCTCGGCCCCCCGGGCTCGGTCCGGTGGGAGACGTAACGAGCATCGATGCGGACGGAGCACGCGACCAGCTCGCCAGTCTTCTCCTCGTCGAGCGGGCGGACCACGACGAGTCGCGGCATGACTTCGACCATCGTCTCGCCGGGATAGACGAGCGCCTGGCGGCCGAGCACGATCGCCCGCTCCACCGCCTCCTCGAATCGATCGCGCATCTCGATCCAGTCGCTCCGCACCATGGTGTCGTCGATCCCGGATGCCTTGACCACTCGGGCGATCATCGCGGTCGAGAGCAAGGCGAGGCGGCCAGACACAACCTCGCGAAGGAAGGAGCCGCCGCCCTCCTTGCGCCCACCCTCCTCGAGCCTCACTCCGGCCAGGAGCCAGAGCGGCCAGCCCTCGTGTTCCACCGCCGACAGGCTCGGATGAACCAGCGACTTCCAGATCGAGCAGGCGAGCTCCCGGCGGCCGGTTTGCCAGACGGCCCGCGCGACCTCGAACCGGAGCCGCGCCTTGAGCTCCTCCGACTCGATCCGGGACAGGTAGAACGCATAGGCGTCCATGGCGCGTTCGGGGTCCGACCGCACGAACTCGAAGCTCCGGCCGCCCTCGAGCGCGCGACGGTAGCACTCCAGGTCCGCCGCGCCCGGCGGCTTCGGACGGAGGACCGGACGATGGTACGAGTAGTCGCCGGGCGCCGAGCGGATCAGGATCGGCTCGGTCGGCCGCTGCTGCGTGAGTCCGTTCTGCCGCGTCGCACGAACCACGTCCTCGGCACGCGCGAATCCCTGCGTGAGCGCCGGGCCCAGAATCCGCGCGACCTCGGCCGCGCCAAGGTCCGTGCGCGCCTCGACCTCCGCCACGGCCATGGCCCGCTGGCGAACCGCGTGCCGGAGCGCGAATCCGCCGAGGAGCACGGCGGGGAGAACGACCAGCACCAGGTAGGCGATCAGCCCTCGGGACACGGCCGACTCACTCCTTTCGCGCTCCCTCCTCGTGCGGCGGGGCGCTCCGCTTCATCTCCTCGACGAAGCGCTGCCATTCCTGCCTCTCCTCGAGAGCCCGCTTGATCTCGCGGAGCCCGCGGAGCGCCTCCGCCCGCACCATCGTATTGCGATCATCCAGCAGCTTCACCAGCGGCGGGATGAACACGGGGCTCGCCTGCGGGATGATCGCGTCGACGATCGCCTTCATGTTCGATTCCCGCAGCTGCGCGTGTTCGGGCGCTGCGAGAACCTGCGCGAGGAGCGGCGCGGTGCCGGCCTCCCGCAGCGCAATGAGCTTCCGTAACGCCTGCCCCTTCACCTCCTTGTCCTCGTCCGCGAGCGCCTTTTCGAGGATCGGGCGCGCTTCGGGCCACGGCAGGAAAAGCCACTCGATCGCGACACGCCGCACGGACGAATACGGACTCTTGAGCATCGCCCGGAGAATCGCACCCTCGGAAGCCCCGCTTGCCTGGCAGATCGAGTCCAGCCGCTGCTTCGGGCTCCGCCCGCCCTCGTTTGCGAGGCAGTCCACGAACCCTTCGACGACCGGGTCCGGTTGGGACAGAAGCGCTGGCCAGTCGAACCATTTGAGCTTGTCGTTCGACGGTCCACAGCCGAATGCGCGACTCCGGTCGTCCGGCGCGGCTTTCGGGTCGGTAGCCACGTGCCGGAGGATGCGGAGGCCCTGCGCGCTGTGCTCCAGGGAGCCTTGGAGGCACTGGACGAGCGCGCCGAGGATCCTCGGATCGTCACCCTCGTACTGAATCGCCACCGCACCGAGGATGGCATCGAAAGTGTGATCATTGAACACCGTGAGCAGCTCCCGCCCGCTCGGCGTGCCCGCGTGCTCGATCACGTGCGGCAGCAACCGCGCCAGCGTCGCCTGGCCGACCTCGCGGAAGATCCAGCCGATCGGCGGGTCGTCGTACGGACGAAATGGCCGGGTCTGGACCTTGGAGACTGGTCCACCCCGATGGGCTGCCCGCATCATGGTCTGTTTCTCGACCGGCGGCGTCGCTTCCTCGTCAACCGAGTAGCTGTAGCCGATGAAGATCCGCCCTCGCTGATGGGCTGCCGCCAGCGGCGAGGTGAAGTAGGCCCGCGGGATCTCGACCTCGGCCCACTTCGCGTGGTCGTCGGCCCAGGCCCTGGCCACGGCCGGCCCGGTCTCGGGGCGATCGGCGAAGCGGCGGGTGATCGTGAAGAGGAGCAGCTCGCGGAGATGCAGGTCCTCGGTCGAGGCGAGCAAGGCGACCAGCCGATCCAGCACCTCGGGACCGACTCCCCTCGGCGCGAACGCGAGCCCCTCGAGCGCGATCGAAAGCGTGATCGGATCCTCGACGTCGAGGAGCGACGCCATCGTCGCGGCGTATGCTGGCGAGGGGATCCAGCTGTCGAACGTACGGACCTCGAGCTGCACACCGAAGTCGGGCGCTTCGGACTGTCGGTTCCGGAGGAAGTCGCCGAGCTCCGCAAGGAACACATCCCTGGTCCGCGCCACGTTGAACAGCTGGTCGTGGTCGGCGGCCTTCCGGAACGCCCTGGCCCAGCCGGCCGGGGGTGGAGGGCCGTCCGGCTGCCGATAATACCGCTCGACAAAGTAGCGGTTGGTCCAGTCCCTCCACTCCTTGCGCGAGAGGATCCCCGCCAGCGCATCCCAGTCCTCCGTGTCCTCGAGGCGGCGGAGGAGCCGTTCGCCGAGGTCCGTCACAGTTGACCGGTCGCTCGTGACCGGGCCGAGGAAGGCGCCCAGCAGCTCCCCGAGTTCCTCGTGCTCTAGCAGGTCGAGCACGCGGTCCTCGAGGATCCTGATGTACCGGAGCTTGTCGCTGTTCGCGCACGACGGATCCCGCAATCGCAAGGCCAGCTCGCGCGGAATCGAAGGGTCGGCGATCACCGCCTCACCGATCGCGTTCAACGCCGAATCCTGCTGGTTGATCGCCTCGATGGACTTGAGCTTCTCGGCCAGGTCCGACAGATCGCCGCACAGCACCCGGATCAGGTTCACGTGTCCGGCCAGGTGGGACTCCACCTTGATCTCGCGCGCCGCGGCGAGGAGCTGCTCCTTGCCATCCGCATGGAGGCTGCGAATAGAGATGATGGACTCGCTGGCGGCTTCGATCGAGGCCAGCTTGCCGGCGAGGTCGCTCAGGTCTCCGCAGAGCACGCAGATGAGATTCACGTCTCCCACGAAGCGAGGGTCGGCGTCCAGGTCGCGCGCCGCGGCGAGCAGGTGGTTCCGGCCATCGGAGTCGAGCCGCGCGATCAGCGCCAGAATGTCATCGTCGAAACTGAAGTACCGGAGATCGGGGATCCTGGCCGCGCGGCCGTAGATGTCGGCGAGCCGTTCGAGCTGCCCCGCCTGGAAGAGTATCACCGCGACCTGCTGCCGGTGGAAAGGATCGCGGGAGACCGCGAGCACACGCTCCAGCACGGGCACGGCCAGCCTGCCGATTGCGAGGAGCTGCTTCTTTGCGAGTCTTCCCTCGTCGCTCTCCGGATTGGCGAGCTGCATGGCGAGCGTGAACACGCGCGACTGGATCTCGGGGTTCCTCTCCAGGGCGCCTATCCAGTCGAACGCGGAATCGGCGGGCTTGCCGGTGCGGAGCTCGGCGAGGAAGCTCCGGGCGGTGCCGACGAGGTCGGCCTGCCCGGGATAGGTGCGGATCAGCTCGTCGAGGAGCTTCTCCGCCTCGGCCAGCTGGCCGCGCTTTCGCTCGCAGCGCGCCAGACCGAAGAGCGCCCGGGCGCGAACGGCCTCGGGTGCGCTCGTATCCGCGCGAAGCTCCTGGTAGCAGGCCATCGCGCTGTCGAGCTCGCCCTTGCCCACCTCGAGAAGCTCCGCCTCCAGCAGCCGCTTCTCCGGGTCCCCCTGGCCGACCGCAGCGTCCGGCAAGAACCCTCCGGCAAGCAACATCAGCGAGGCCACCATCCACTTTCGCATCTCACACCTCCGGGCATGCTCCGGTATACTCGGGCGGTCATCCGGTCGCGACCTGTATCGCCGCCAGGATAGCGTCGCGTTGTTAGGAAACTGTTGGAACGGGGTCAGATCCGGAATTCCGCGGAGGCCGCGCCCGACCCCGTCCGGGAGGAACGGAATGCGCCAGATGGGAAGAGCCGCTGCGCTGGTGGGACTGCTGCTCGTGGCAGGCTGTGCGTCGCCCCGGCCGCCGGAGATCCCGGCCGGCGGCATGCCTGCGCCGCCGATCGCGGTCGGGATCCTGCTGCTGGACGGCGTGCATGGCTCGGCGCTGGCGGCCCCGATCGACGTCTTCCAGCACACGGTCGCGCACGTCGAGCCGCACATGCGCGTCTTCACGGTCGGGCGCAGTTTCATTCCGGTGACGACGCACGAGGGGCTGGCGCTGCGCCCGAAGCACGATCTCGAGGACGCGCCGGCGATCGACGTGCTGGTGGTGCCGGGAGGCGAGCGCGGCGCGGCTGCCGATCTCGAGGATCTCGCGCTGGTGCAGTGGGTGGCGCGCCGCGGGCGCGACGCGAAGCACGTCCTCGCGCTGGGCAACGGCGCGTTCCTGCTCGCCGAGGCGGGACTGCTCCGCGAACGCCAGTGCACCACGCATCCCGGGGACATGGCGCGGTTCCTCGAGGAGTACCCGCACATCCCGGCGGTGCCCGACGTGAGCTTCGTCGCCGACCACGAGACGATCACCGGGGCGGGCGGGGCGCGCTCCTACGAGCCGGCGCTCTACCTGGTCGAGACGCTCCTCGGGAAGCCCGTCGCCGAGGCCGTGGCGCGCGACCTCCTGATCGACTGGGACCTCGAGAAGGTCCCTCACCGCCTCGTCGCGCCGCCAGCCCCCGCGCCTGCCGCCCGTAACTGAAAAAAATGCCCCTGGGGCGTTTTTTTCAGTTAGGCGGCGGAACCGGCTGGCGGCGGGGTGTGCCGCGCCAGGCGGTTCCGGGATCGCCGCCGATCGAGTATCCTGGAGCCATGCACGTCCGACG
>JAFGQW010000226.1 GCA_016935485.1 Planctomycetota bacterium
ACCGGGAAGGTCTGCTCGGTGCTGGTCGTGGATCCGGTGAGGTAGGCGTTGCCGGCCGCGTCCACCGCGATGCCCTGCGCGTTGTCGTTGCCGCTGCCGCCGAGGTAGCCGCAGTAGAGAAGCACCGCCGGATCGAGCACGAGCGGATGGGCCGGGTCGTAGGCGCCGAGCGCGAAGCCGAACTCCGCGTCGTCGCCCGCCGCCTCCGCGTCAAGCCGGTACGCTATCTCCACCGGCACCCGCTCGCCGTCGATCTCCTGCCAGGCGACCGGCGCCGCGTCCTCGAAGCTCGCGGCCGGGGTCGTCACCCGCAGCGCTCCGGCGTCCGTGACCGCCACGCTCTCCGCGCCCCGGTACCGCAGCCGGATCTGCGCGGGGTCCGCCCCGGGCGCCACCACGAACTCGTACTTGAGCTGATTGACCGTGCCCGAATAGACGAGATCGATCCCGGGCCAGAGGTCGGGGTAGATCACCTTCGAGAAGGTCGGCAGCCCGGCCTTCCAGTCCTCCTTCGGTCCCTTGAAGTAGCTGAAGACCGCCGCCTGGCGGTCGTCGCCCCGCGGCAGCACGTCGGGGTTCGCGCCCAGGAAGTCGAGCTTCACCGCCCAGGCCTCGTCCCCGTCCGTCAGCCGGAAGGTGATCCCGTCCGGCGCGAAGAAGAGCGTCTTGTCCGCCCCCTGGACGTAGTACCGCACCGCCTCCGGGTAGAGCCCCCGGTTCTCCACGAAGTAGAGCGGGAGCTTGCCGAAGGCGGCCTGCACCGCGGCCTGCGTGCCGTCCGTTGGAGACGGGCTCGCCACGGCGGGGTCCTCCTGCGCCAGCGCGAATCCCGCGCTGAGCAGCACGACCGCTACGAGAAGAAAGGACCGCGGCATCTCACACCTCCTGATTTGCCGTCACTTCAGGTGTGCTGCACCGCCAGAACTGGACAGCTGAGCCCGGCGTCCCCCCCCCCGAATTGTCCTTCAGACCCGGAGACTATCAGGATTGGACCTCGTCTGACAAGAGAATCTGTAAAGAGACCTGCCACGACGCGCGCTGTTGATCCGACTGAACTTCCTTTGCAGGGGGCGGCAAACGGGCAGGCGAAACGGCTCACGCGGGGCAGGCATGCACCGCGCGCCTCTCCTCCCGCCTACCTGCAGAACTCCCGATGTAAACGATGCAAGTTCTTGCCTTGCAGGAAGTTTGCGCCAACGCCCTCGCAAGGAGTGCATGCTGTTCCAGGTCGCGGCCCGCGACGGCATTGCTGTCCGGCCCGCCTTGTGGGGCACATTCGAGCTTGATGCCGATCTCGAGCACGCGTCGATTCAGATCGGATCGTGTCAAGGGCTCTGTACTGGTGGCGAAATCGTGGCTGACAAGCAGGGCTGCCCGCGGGGGGACCCGGCAGACATCGTCCTTCCTCGCTTCACCCCAGGCGGCAACTACCCTGACACAGGGGGAGGCCGGCGCGCCGCTCGCGAAACAGCCGGCCCACGATGCGAGAGCGCTGCGTGGCCGTCGCCGGTTTTCGACTCTGTACGGTGACGGTGCCGGTCGCATCGTGCACGCCGAGGAAGGAACCAAGCGACGTGGAAATGCCGGCAGCCACTGCAACCCATCGGCCGTCCTGGTCGCGCGCACACGACCGGGGTTGATGTGTGCACCCGTGGAGCGTCCGCGGCCTCGACGGACCACGCAGCAACTCCGGTGCGCATCAACTCCGGTGCGAAGTCTGTAACTCCAGACTCCCGACGGTCGCGGGGTCCGCGGCGGCCGGTCACGCGCCTGCTTCTTGCCGAGCCCGAGCCGCACGAGCGCCCCGGTCAGCGCGTCCACGTCCTCCCCCGAGATCGCCGGCAGGGCGGGCGACGAGGAGCCTGCAATTACAGACTCGAGGCACACAGTCGGCACCGCGGCGAGCGCCATCCGCCCGAGGAGCCCTCGAAGGACCTCGTCATCCGCAGGACTCCGCCGCGCCACAACCAGCAAGTCGCCGGGCCGCGCGCCTGCGGGCAAGAACGAACCAGCAGAGGGGGATCAGGATCAAGACGGCCGTGTAGATCGTCCACGCCACGGGCTGATCCGTGAGGATCAGCGTCGGCGTGAAGAGCACGGGAAAGACCGTCATGAACAGCAGCAGGAGCGCGAGCGGAACGTGCCGCCAGTTTCTGACGGACGCGACGACGCACATGATCCAGGCAGCAAAGAACAAGACCAGGAGCGGCACCGAAACAACAACCCGAATCGACGTTTCCAGCACGGAGCTCCCAGCCGAGACCGTTTCCACGACGGTCAGCAGCACCCAGATCACTCCGGCGGTGAGGAAGGACGCATAGCCAAGATCGACCTTGTTCCTCGCTGCGTCCGTGCGCGCGCCCATCTTCATGGGCTTGTTCCTCCGGTCAAGGAGATCGAGCCGATCGCCGCTGGCCATTGCGTGATCCTCTCCGGTGTCTGCTCCGGCGCGCTCGTCGACGCCACGCGTTCTCGCCGTTTCGCGAATCCCGGCGACCCCGCAGATCATACCACCGCTCCTCCCCGGCCCGGCAGAGGGGAGCCAGCGCCGGCAGCGCTCGATCCGCACGTCCCGCAGCTCACCTCGAGCTTCCTTCTCCCAGTTGACCCGCTCGCGATGCCGCGGTAGCATCGATAGCGTTCGACAGGATCCGCGGCATCCCGGAGCGGATGTGCGCAGGGGGGTTCTGCCGCGAGACCGCCCGGTCGGTCTCACCCATTCGCGACGGTCGGATTCGAGGAGAGGTGCCATGCGCAAGACTGTGTTCGTGCTCGCGATTCTGGCTCTGGCCGGCCTGGCCACGGCCCAGCCGCTCTTCATCACCACGACGTTCGCCTCGAACAACGGCCGCAGCACGGCTGGCTCGACCTCGATGTTCGACCTCACCGTGCTCAATCCGGCCGGCGTGAAAATCGTGTCCCTCGATGTCAACATCAGCGGCTCACTCACCACCGTGACTTTGGACGTGTACACCACGCCGATGACGTACGTCGGCAAGGAGCTCACCGCGAGCCCATGGACCAAGGTCGCCTCGGGCGTGGGAGTGGCGGCTGCGCGCGACACGCCGACGCCCGTGAACATCAGCGACTTCAGTCTCGCGGCCGGCGCCCACGGCATCGCCATCCACTACGCCACCAGCGGCAACGCCTACACCAACGGCACCGGAACCGGCCCCGGCGGGAACCAGCAGTACCAGAACGCCGACCTGAAGCTCGACCTCGGCGTCGCGACGGCGGCGCTCTTCTCCAGCACGCTCTTCAACCCGCGGGTCTGGAACGGGACCATCTCAGTAGTGTCCGGCGTTTTTGACCCCTCAACCGGGCGGCTTGGCGTCTATGGGGAGCTGTAAGCGGTCGAGGAGGCGTGGTGAGT
>JAFGQW010000227.1 GCA_016935485.1 Planctomycetota bacterium
GCCGGTCCGCCCTCCCGCCTGTCCGCCTGTCCGGAACCACCCGCCCGACACCCGGGCCGAGCGTCCGCTCCGGATTTCCGGCAAATGATACAACCTCCTATCTGCAAATGACTTGAGGCGCCTTTTCTCGGCCCGAGGAGAGCGCAGGAGGAACTTTTCCCGCCGATCCGGGAATTCTTTTCGGATTCCTGTAGCCGCCTCCCTCCCTGCCCCGAACTAGCGGCATCGGCCGGCGATCCCTGTAGCACCGACCCGGCCCCGTTCCTCGCAGTGTGCATATGGTTCTGATTGGAGGACAATCATGCACCGCACCGCCACACTCCTCAGCATCGCCGCCTTGTCCGTCATCCTATCCGCCGGCGTCGCCGCCCAGTGCAACCCGCACAACATCGCGGCGACCATCCTCAGCCAGGACGTGCCCATCGGGCAGGACATCGTGGTCAACTACGTGACCCAGGGCCACCATAACGGCATGTGGCTCTACACGTTGCAGAGCCTTTGGACGGGCGCGATCCCGCTGGAGTTCGGCTACTGCATCCCGCTGTGCGCGCCGGTGAACCTCCTCGGAGCCAACTACGTGGCCTCGAGCAAGGCCCAGTTCCGGTTCACGGTTCCGCTCGAGCCGGCTCTCGTCGGCCTCAAGGTCTACCTCGCCGGCGTGATCAGCAATGGAACTCAGCTCGGCACCGGAACTTCCAACGAGGTCCTGGCCCACCTCCGGCTCGAGGACTGGCCGCTGCCGTAACCTCGGATCACAACGACGCCCAAGCCGCCTCGTCCCCGTCAAGAAGAGCCGATCTGGAGCCGATACAGTTCCGGTAAGGAGGGGCGGCGCGCCATGCCCATCGCAAGGGCCCTCGTTCATGGCGTCTCGGGCGTCTTCCGGCGCATCTTGCTACACCGGCCGCTGGCGGTGTCTGCCTGCCTCCATCTCGCTGCCGTGGCCGGCGCGGTCGCGCTGGTCGCCGGGCTGCCCCGGGTCGAGGCCATGCTGGGCGCGACCGTGCTGCTCTCCGTGCTCGGCGCGGTGAGCTTCACCAAGCTCCGGTTCGTGCTGATCGCCCGGCGCGGCGAGGTCCAGCAGCTCCACCGCCGCATCCGCGACTTCGAGACCAAGCGGGAGCTGGCCGCCATCGAGCTCGAGGCCACCCGCGAGACCTACAAGGAAGCCATCAGCAACCTGGTCCTCGCCAACAACGCCGCGCTTGAGAACACCGTGCGGTCCGATCGCGAGCTCGACGACCTCGCCCGCGTCGCCGCGCACGATCTCAAGAAGCCTCTGCGCGGGATCCACCACGCCGCGAACCGGCTGATGGCGGACTACCGCGATCGGCTCGGCGAAGCGGGCCGCGCCCGACTGGCGCGCCTGGCCGAACTCGCCCGGTGGCTGGACAGCCGGCTGGATTCCCTGGTGCGGTACTCCCGCATCGGGCGCATCGAGCTGGCGCCGGCGATGACCTCGCTCGCCCAGGTGCTCGACGACGTGACGGCGGCGCTCCAGAGCCGGCTCGAGGACCCCGGAGTCGAGCTGCGGGTGCCGCGCCCGCTGCCCGTGCTGCGCTGTGACGCGGCGCTCCTCGGCGAGGTGTTCCGCCACCTGATCAGCAACGCCATCCAGTACAACATGAGGCCGACGAAGCGGGTCGAGGTCGGTTTCCACACGCGCGAGGAGATCGAGCGCGAGGCCCTCGACATCGAGTCGATGGCAAGCGAGCCGATCGTCTTCTACGTGAAGGACAACGGCATCGGCATCCGGGAGCAGCACTACGAGGCGGTCTTCCGGCTCTTCAAGCGACTCCACGGGCGCGACGCGTTCCAGGGCGGCACGGGCGCGGGGCTCACGATCGTCAGGAAGATCGTGGAGCGGCACGGGGGACGGGTGTGGATCTCCTCGGTCTTCGGCGCGGGAACGACCTTCTACTTCACGCTCGGGGATGGGGCGCGAAGCGCCCGGAGCCCCGTCGCGTACGCACCCGTCGGCGCCGCGGGCTGAGAACCTGCCGCGGCGGCAAGACGCCGGCGCCGCCCCGCCCCGGCGTTACTTCCGGTCCGGCTCCTCGCCCGGGCCGACCGTCGCACCCGGTCCCACGGCCCGGGTGCGGAGCGCGTGGAGCGTCTTGTTCAGCTCCCGCATGGCCACGCCGCGGCCCGGATCGTACTCCACCACCGTCTGGAGCAGCTCCCGCGCGCGCTCCAGTTCGCCGCGCTCGAGGCAAAGGATGCCCAGGTTCTCCATCGCGTCGAGGTTGTCGGGCGCGAGCTCGAGCGCGCGTTCGAGCAGCTCGCGCGCCTTGTCCCGCGGACGATCGAGGGGAAAGGAGTAGAAGTAGAGCAGACCGCCCGCCGCGTAGAGGATGTCGGGCCGGTCCGGCTCGTACTGGAGCGCCTTCTCGTAGGCCCACCACGCCTCCTTGTAGCGGCGCTGGTTGGTGAGGAAGAGCCCGAGGTTGGACCACTCGAGCCCGCTCGACGGCCGGGCATCCAGCAGCCGCCGGGTGAGGCTCTCCGCCTCCACCCACTCGCCGGCGGCGTAGCGACGGCTCACCATCCCCTGCAGCAGCCCGTACGCGGTCTCGTTCTGCGCGTCGAGGCCGAGCGCCCGCTGGCAGTAGCGCGCGGCCTCCGCCTCGTTGCCGTCGTCGTGGTAGAGGTACTCGGCGACCCGGGCCCACGCCTCGGGAAACGCCTTGCCCGCCGCCGTCTCGAGACACGCCTCCAGGGCGCGGCGCGCGGCCGGGTGATCTCCTTTGGTCTTCTGAAGGAAGCCGAGGTAGTAGCGCGGCAGAGCGGCGTCGCGCCGCGCGACGGCGAGCGCCTCGAGGATCCGGATCCCGTCGTCGTAGCGGTCGGCGTCCGTGGCGTAGACCTCCCACAGCGCGAGAAACAGCGACGTGTCCTCCGGTCCCAGCTCGAACGCGGCGCGGAAGTCCGCCTCCGCGCTCGCCGCATCCCCGCCCAGGCCGTGGCACTGGCCGGCCCTGACGAGGCACTGGCGCCGGAAGGACTGGAACTCGGCGCCGGCGAGCTCGGCCGCCTTGCGGTAGGCCGCAGCCGCCTCCGGAAACCGCCCGAGCCACAGGAGCGCCTCGCCGAGCTGCTCCCGGTAGCTCGGCTGGTCGGGTTTGAGCTGGACCGCACGGGCCAGCGCCTTCTCGGCGGCCGCGGCGCCCTCGGCCCCGGACTGCAGGCGGGTGCGCCCGAGGAAGTACAGCGCCTCGTCGGCGTCGGGCGCGGCGGCGACCGCCCGGTTCAGACTGTCGACCGCGCTGCTCAACCGAGCCTGCGCCACACTCCGGCTCTCCTCGGAAGGATCGTCCGCAAGATGCTGCAGGCCGCTCCAGTAGTAGGCCTGCCCGAGCACGCTCGAGAGCTCGGCCGAGGGCTCGCCGGGGCTCGCCGCACGCACCAGGCACTCGATCGCCTCCGCCGTCCGGCCGAGCGCAATCAGGCAGCGGCCCGCCGCCACGCTGGCCGCCGGCTTGTCGGGCCGTGCCTCGATGACCGCCCGGAAGCTCCCGAGCGCCATCTCGTACTTGCCGGCCGCGTAGAGCTCCAGGCCGATGCGGAGATCGGGATCGTCCTGGGCTCCGGTCACCGGCGCCGACGCCAGCCACACCAGCGCGATCACCACCGCGATTCGTGCCACGGGATCTCTCCTCACCTCAGGCGCTCCAGCTCCTCCCGGGCGCGCCGGTTGCCGGGATCGACCTCCACGACCTTGGCGAACTTCTCCGCCGCCTCCTTCGGCCGGCCGTGCTTCTTCAGGAACCAGCCGTAGTTCATCAGCGCGTCCACGTTGTTCGGATCGATCCCGAGCGCGTCCTGCCAGAGCTGCTCGGCCTCCTGGTTGCGGTTGAGGTCGTTCATCACCTTGGCCGCCCCGCACTTGATCACCGGATCGTCCGGCGCGTACTCCAGCGCTTTCTTGTAGTGCTTGGCCGCCTCGGCCAGCTGGCGGCGGTCGTGGTAGTACCAGGCGAGGTTGTTCCAGACCTGGCCGTTGGTGGGCTGGCGCTTCAAGATCGCCTCCTGGATCGCGACGAATCGGCCGAGGTCGCCGCGCTCCTTGGCCCGCGCCGCCAGGAACTGCAGGAACGCCGCCGCCTCCACGTCCGCGGCGTTGAGATCCAGCGCCTTGAGCAGGAAGGTCTCGGCCTTCTTCTCGTCGCCGTCCTCGCGGAAGTAGATCTCGCCGAGGCGCGCCCACGCCGCGGAAAACTTCTTGCCCTCCGCGGTCTGGATCACCTTCTCGAAGGCCTGGCGCGCCTCCTTCTTCTGCTCCATGGCGCCGTGGAAGTAGGCGATGTAGTAGAGCGGCATGGCGGCGCTCGGGCGGCTCTTTGCCAGCGCCTGCAGCAGCGCGAGCCCGTCGGCGTGGCGCTCCTTCTTGGCCCCGAAGAGCTTCCAGATGCTCTCGTAGATGGTGCGGTCGGTGGGGTCGAAGGCGACGGCGTCGGCGTAGGCCTTGCGCATCCCGTCCGGATCGCCGGCCTGATCCAGGCACTCCGCGCCCTCGCAGTAGGCCTGGAGCTTGTAGGCGCGGAACTTCGCGGGCGCGAGCCGGGCGGCCTCGAGAAACGCAGCGGCGGCCTCGGCCGGCCGCTCGAGCAGCACGCGCACCTTGCCCAGGTAGTAGTGCGCCACGTGCAGGCTCGAGTCGCGCTCGATCGCCCGCTTGAGCTGGGTCTCCGCGTCGGCCAGGATCAGCGGCTCGTAGCCGGCCCGCGGGTCGTCGGGATCGTTCATCACCCGGGTCGCGTCCCAGTAGTAGGCCTGCCCGAGGACGGCGCAGTTCTCGGCGTCGGCCGCCGGCTGCTTGACCGCCTTCTCGAGGAGCGCGACGGCCTCGGAAACGCGGTTGAGGCCGATCAGGCACTTGCCGGCGCCCGAGTAGGCGGCGGCCAGGTCCGGCGCGGCCGCGATCGCCGCCTGGTACGCAGCGAGCGCCTCCTCGTACTTGCCGGCCTCGCACAGGCGGTCGGCGCCGGCGAGATCGGGTCGGGTCTGCGCCCGGAGCGGCGAGACGAGCAGCAGAGCCGCCGCCGCGCAGGCGGCGAGCAGGCAGCGAGATCCGGTTCGATTCACAGCGATACTCCCCTTGCGATCTGGAGGTCGGCGGTGCGGGTGCGCAGCCGGCCGCCTCGCGGAACTCACCGGCCCGCTCCCTCGCCGGCCGCCGGCAGCGAGGCCGCCGGCCGGAAGCCGAGGTGGTCCGTCTGGAACGTGGCCGCGGCGCACATGCGCACGGCCGAGCGCACGGTCCCCGCCTCGAAGACCCAGCTCCCGCCGCGGTAGACCCGCCGCGGATCCAGATCCACGTCGACCCAGGCCCGACCGTCGGCGGGCGCCCCCACGTAGTCGGCGTGCCAGGTGTCCTCGCACCACTCCGACACGTTGCCGTGCATGTCCTTCAGACCGTAGGCGTTGGCTTTCCTGCCGCCGACCGCCTGGATCGCCCTGACGCCACGATTCCAGGTGTTGTCCTCGTACCAGGCGTACTCGCCGAGCTGCGCCACATCGCTGCCGAAGCAGTAGGCGGCGCGCGACCCGGCGCGGCAGGCGTACTCCCACTCCGCCTCGGTGGGCAGCCGGAGGCCCGTCTTCTCCGCGAATGCGCGGCAGTCGTTCCACGAGATGTGCGTCGCCGGGAAGGTGTCCCCGACGCGGCTGTAGTTCTGCCCCCACCACGGCCGGGTCCCCATGATGCGCTCCCAGGCGCCCGCGGTCAGCTCGGTCTTGGAGAGCAGGAAGGGGCGCACCGCGACGGTGTGCACCGGGTCCTCGGTCGCGAACCGGCCGAGCTCGCCCAGCGGAGAGCCCATCTCGAAGGAGCCGCCCTCGAGGCGCACGAAGACTAGACCCGTCCCAAGGTGGCGGTACTCCGCCAGCCCCGCGGCGTTCTTGCCCAGGAGCTCGAACCCGGGCACGGCGGGCGGGTCGCCCGCGGCCGGCAACCCGAGGCTCGTGGCGAGAACCACCGCGACGGCCAGGCCGACCCCGAGCAGGGCCGGACGGCGACGAGCGCCGGCAGCAAAGCACGGCGCGCGTGCCTCCAGATTGCGCATGTCGATCCTCTTCCTCTCCGCTTCGGGAGGGTTCGCAGGGCCCCGGACGGCAAGCCAGCAAGAGCAGTATATATCAGCCCGCAGCCCGACATCCAGGCGCGGGAGCGGCCCGACCGGACGCCATCCGGACCGCCCGCGGGCAAGCCCGCGCCCGCCCACCTCCTTGACATGGACGGCCTTCTGGATGAATACTGGACGAGGTCTGGAATCGCGGGGATCTGGAACTTTCTCGCCACGGGAGGCGCGGGAATCGATTCGGGGGCTCGACCGCCGATCGGCCGGGGACCGCCACGTTTCGGTTTTCCCGCTCGTCAGCGCATGAAACACACCGGCCCGGATCTCCGCGCGCGTCCGGCAGGCTGGCTTGCCGCCGCATTGCTTCTCATCGCCGGCCTGGCCGGCCCGCTCTCGGCGCAGTCCACCCCGCCTTCGGACACCAGAAACCTCGGCAACCCGCGCTCGGACGATCCCCCGAATCCGGGCAACCAGCAGAGCAAGCCCCCCGCGCCGGCCGGCGAACCCCCCGGCCTGGTGACCCCGTGGCGGCCCAAGCCCGAGCCGGAACCGGCGCCCGCACCGGCCCCTCCGCCCGCGCCGAACCCGACGCCCGCACCGGCGCCGGCTCCCCCACCGGCGCCCGCGGCGCCTTCGCCGGCCGCGCCGGCGGTGCCGGCAGCCGGGGCGGGCGCGGCATCGCCGCAGCCGTCCGGCGGCACGACCCAGCCGCCGCGCACGGTCATCACGGGCCGCGGCCGGGGCCGGACCCAGAGCGTCTCGCTCGAGGACTGGGAGGCCTGGTGGCGGTTCAATCGCGACGCGTTCCTGGTGCGCCGCAAGTACCTCCCGACCCGGCAGCAGAACTCCCGGGACACGGACGTCTTCCTCGGCCGGAGCGTCCCGGGCACGCCGCCGCGAGCGCTGCCGCCGGACTGGACGGCGCTGCGGCACCAGATCGTGCCGGCGCTGCGCAGCGCACTCGAGGACTCGAGCCCCACCGTGCGCGCCGCCGCCTGCACGGCGCTTGGCAAGGTGGGGTTCGACGAGGACGTTCCGGCGCTCGGCGCGCGGCTCGCGGACACCAGCGCGTTCGTGCGCGAAGCCGCCACGCTCGGGCTCGGCCTGATCGGCCAGGAAGCTGGCCGCCCGGCGCTCCTGGCAGTCCTCAAGGCGGACCACAAGGGGCAGCAGCTCCGGGGGGGACGGCCGCCGGAGATCCAGATGCGTGCCGTGGCGGCGCTCGCGCTCGGTCTCCTCGGCCGCGACCCCGACGGGGAGGTGACCGAGTGCCTGGAGCTTCTGAGCACCCACCCGACGGCGAGTCCCGACATGGCGCTTCTCGCAACCGTCGCCCTCGGGCTGGTCGAGGGCGACCGGCGGGCGGTTTCGCGCGTGGCCTGGCACCTGAAGGACCTGGCCACGCGGCAGCGCGGCGTGAACGACTGGATCCAGGCTCAGGCCGTGACAGCGCTCCAGCGCATTCACGAGCGAAACCGGTTCTCTGCCGACGACCGGACGCTCTCCGGTCTCGCACGTCTGGCTTCCGAAGCGCGCATCGCGCACGTGCGGCGCAGCGCTGTGGTGGCGCTCGGCGCCCTGGTGCACACTCCCGAGCACGAGGCCGTCGCGGCCCAGGAGCTCGCGGACCTGCGCGACAGCGGCAAGGACAGCCACACCCGCAACCTGGCCGCCGTCGCGCTGGGCCGGATCGGCGGCGAGGCCGCCTACCGCGCACTCGTCGCAGGCCTCGAGGAGAGCGGCCAGAGCGTTCACCGCGTCTACTGCGCGCTCGGACTTGCCCTCCTGCTGCGCGGCCTTCAGGACCGCGCCGCGCCCGAAGCTCCCCGGGATCTGACGCCGGGTTTCATCCACCTGCGCCGCGCCTTCGACGAGTCGAGGGACCTGTCCTCCCGGAGTGGGCTGGCGCTGGCACTCGGGATCGCCCGCGACCGCGACTCCGGAGCGCGGCTTCTCCAGGAGCTCAAGCGAAGTTCCGAGCCGACGCAGCGCGGCCATCTCGCGCTCGCGCTCGGCATGGTCGGGCACGAACCGGCGGTCCCGGAGCTCACCGCGCTGCTCCTCGAGACGAAGTACCCACCGTTCTTGAAGGAGCAGATCGCCACCGGGCTCGGCATCCTCGGGCGGAAGAACCTGGTGGCGCTGCTGGAGCGCCTCGAGCGATCGCGCTCGGCGCAGGATCTGGATGCGGTCCTCCGCGCGGTCGCCCTGGTCGGAGATCAGTCCGCGGTGAAGCCGCTCGCGGCGCTGGCCGTGGACCCGCGGGCGCAGATCCAGACGCGGGCGGCCGCCTGCCGCGCGCTGGGCGTCCTTGGAGACCCGCACCCCATCCCGGTGCTGGCCGCGCTGCGGGCCGACCACAACTACCTGGCGGCAAGCGCCGCCGTGAACGCGATCCTGTTCCGGGATCTGTGAGCCGAGACGCAAGCGGGCCGCGCAAGTCGGATCGCTGCGGGCCGCGGGCAACGCCCGCGCTATCAGAGGAGATACCATGCGCAAACCGGGTCCAGGTGGCGGCGCGATCCTTGCCGCGCTCACCATCGCCTTCGCCGCCCTGCCGTGCCTCGCGCAACCGTGGTGGATCCCGCGCTACCCGACGACCAGTCCCTCGGCGCGCTACTACCATGCGATGGCCTGTGACGCGCTGCGCCACCGGGTGGTTCTCTTCGGGGGCTCGCCTAACGTCGGGGGCCTCAACGACACCTGGGAGTGGGACGGCACGAACTGGACGCAACGCACGCCGGCCACCAGCCCACCCGCGCGCGCCTACCATGCCATGGTCTTCGACGCGGCGCGCGGCCGCGTCCTGCTCTTCGGGGGCGCCGGTGCCGCCGGCGCGCTGAGCGACACCTGGGAATGGGACGGCACGAACTGGACGCTGCGCGCGCCGGCTACCAGCCCGCCCGCGCGCTCCCAACACGCCATGGCCTACGACGCGGCACGCGGCCGCACGGTCCTGTTCGGCGGCACCGGGACCGCGGGCTCGCTCCAGGACACCTGGGAGTGGGATGGGGCGAACTGGATTGCGCTCGCGCCGGCCACCCGCCCGCCTGTCCGGTACGGCCACGCCATGGCCTACGACGCCGCACGCGGTCGCATCGTGCTCTTCGGGGGCAGCGGGCTCGGCGACACCTGGGAGTGGAACGGCAGCGCCTGGACGCAGCGCCGCCCCGCCGAGAGCCCGCCCGATGCGCCGTCCTACTTCGCCATGGCCTACGACGCGACGCGGCGCCGCTGCGTCCTCTACCCGGCGGGTCCGCTGTTCGCGACCTGGGAGTGGGACGGCACCACGTGGACGGAACATATTCCGTCGGTGAGCCCGCACCGGCGCTACGGTCATGCGATGGTCTACGACACGTCGCGCGTGGCGACCGTGCTCTTCGGCGGCTTCTGGATGCTCACCGGGCTGGGCAACGACACCTGGCTCCACGCCTTCCCGGCAACCTTCATCCACAGCGGCACGCGCCACCTGGGAACCACCATGTCGCTCTGCCTGAGGGCGCTGGGGGAGGCGGGCCGGGCCTATCAGGTCGGCTCCTCGCTCGGCGCCGGGCCGATCCCGCTCGGCGGCCGCACGCTCGGCCTGAGCCTCGATCCGCTGCTGATCGCCACCGTCGCCGGCGCCTGGCCGGCGGTCTTCCAGCAGTACCGGGGCACGCTCGATTCGAGCGGGAACGCCACGGCCGCGATCGCCATCCCGAACCACGGCGCGCTCGTCGGTCTCACGATCCATTCGGCGTACGTCACCTTCAACCCGCTTGCCCCGTACGGCATCCAGTCGGTCTCCAGTACCGAGTCGTTCGTGGTCCTGCTGTAGTCCTTGAGTGGAGCAAGTCCCATGCGAGACTCGAGAGCCTTTCGGAGCATGCTCTTCACGGCGCTCGCGGCGGCGGCGCTGCCGGCTGGCGCCGCGGGGCAGATGAACTGGGTCCAGCACACGCCCGCCCAGAACCCGACCGCGCGCGCTTACCATGCGATGGCCTGCGATACCGCGCGCCAGCGCGTGGTGTTCTTCGGCGGTGGGCGCCGGTCGAATCAGACCTGGGAGTGGGACGGGAGGGCGTGGGCGCTGCGCACGCCGGCGGCCGCGCCGAGCGCCCGGGCTCACCACGCGATGGCGTACGACGCCGCCCGCCAGCGTGTCGTGCTGTTCGGCGGCGAGTCCGGCTTCTGGATGGCCGACACCTGGGAGTGGGACGGCACGAACTGGACGCAGCGCTCCCCGGCCACCTGCCCTCCGGCCCGGATCGGCCACGCCATGGCGTACGACGCCGCCCGCCAGCGCGTCGTGCTGTTCGGCGGCGACACCGGATCGTGGGCGGACGACACCTGGGAGTTCGACGGCCACAACTGGACTGCCTGCGCGCCGGCCACGAGACCTCCCGGCCGCTACTACCACGCGATGGCCTACGATGCTGCCCGGCAGCGCGTCGTGCTGTTCGGCGGCGTGGGCCTGCAAGGCGCGCTCAACGATACCTGGGAGTGGGACGGCACCAGCTGGACCCCCCGCGCACTCGTGACGAACCCGGGGTGGCGCTACCACCACGCCATGGCGTACGACCCGGCCGGCCAGTGCATCGTCCTGTTCGGCGGTTCGAGCGTGTACCCCGTGCAGGATGACACGTGGGTGTGGGACGGCACGGCCTGGACCGTCCGCCCGATTGCCACGAAGCCGGCGGCGCGCGCGATCCACGCCATGGCGTACGACGCGGCCAGCCAGCGGGTCCTCCTTTTCGGCGGCTGGGACGGGGCGGCATTTCTCGACGACACCTGGGCCTGGGACGGGACGACGTGGAAGGGGCTTCTCCCGGCAGTGCTTCCGTCGGGCAGGTACGCCCACGCGCTCGCGTACGACGAGCGCCGGCAGCGCTCGGTCCTGTTCGGCGGCCTGGCCGGTGGGCTGTTCCGCAACGACACCTGGGAGTGGGACGGCACGGCCTGGAGTTCGTGCGCGCCGATCACGAGTCCACCCGCGCGCGTGCTCCATGCGCTGGCCTATGCTGCCGGGCGTGCACGAATACTCCTGTTCGGCGGGAACGGTGTCCAAGGCGAGCTCGGCGATACCTGGGAGTGGGACGGCACCAGCTGGACGCAATGCGCGCCGGTCACCAGCCCACCCGCCCGGAACGGTCATGCCATGGCCTACGATGCGCGTCGCGACCGCGTGGTCCTGTTCGGGGGGCTCCATCAGCAAGCGGCGTTGAGCGACACCTGGGAATGGGACGGTACGAACTGGCTGCAATGCGCGCCGGCCAACAGCCCGCCCGCGCGGATGGACCACGCCATCGCGTACGATGCGGCAAGGAATCGCGTGGTGCTCTTCGGCGGCGCCGGCCTGCAAGGCCAGCTCAACGACACCTGGGAGTGGGACGGTACGAACTGGACGCAACGCGCGCCGGCCAACAGTCCGCTCGCGCGATATGGACACGCCCTGGCAGGCGATGCAGCCCGGCAACGCGTGGTGCTGTTCGGGGGAGTCGGCTACTTTTCCGTCAGCCCCGTCTGGGAGTGGGACGGCACGGGCTGGACCCAGGGCACGACGACCACGATGCCTCCTGGACGCTACTACCACGGCATGGCCTACGACGCCGCGCGACAGTGCGTAATCTGCTTCGGCGGCAACGTCTCCAACTACGGGTTTTGGAACGACACGTGGACCTACGGTCACCTCGCCACGCTCCAGGTGACGGGCTCGCCGCGTCCCGGCGGCACGCTGAGCCTCGCCCTGAGCGCGCCGGGAGACCAGGGACGGCCGTACCAGGTGGGAACGTCGCTCGGCACCGGGCCGATCCCGATCAGCAACCGCTTGCTCCGCCTCAGCCCGGACGCTCTGCTCGTGATGACCGTAGCGGGTCAGTGGCCGGGGGTCTTCCGGGGGTACGCGGGAGTGATGGATCCGACCGGACGGGCCGCCGCCTCGATCGTGGTTCCATATCTCCCGGCGCTGATCGGGCTCAGGCTGCACTCGGCGTTCCTGACCTTCGATCCGGCCGCGCCCCAGGGCATCCAGTCGGTCTCGAACACGCAGACGGTCGCGATCACGAGCTGACCGGGGGCGCGCCGCGGGGAGATTCCGCGAATCGCAGGCCCGACCGCTGGCCGTGATGCACAAGAGTTGCTATTTTTGCGCATCATGGTCAGCGAGATGCTCAAGAACGGCGGTTTTCTCCGCAACGTCCTCCTCCTCCAGAAGCGCGAGATCGAGCTGCGATTCAAGGAGATCTTCGTCCGGAGGGAGGTGGACACCCACCGGGCAGCCGGCGACCTCATCAAGGTGATTCTCGGGCCGCGACGGGCCGGAAAGTCGTTGCTCGCCCTGCACGTGGCGCAAGCGCTCGGCCCTTTCGGATACGTCAACTTCGACGACGAGGTCCTGAGCGATGTGGAGGACCCGCATGCGCTCCTCTCGGCGGTCGACGCCGTGTACGGCAACCCGGGGCGCCTGCTGCTTGACGAGGTTCAGAACGTGCCGCGCTGGGAGCTGCTGGTCAACCGCCTCCAGCGCCAGGGTCGCGATCTGATTCTCACCGGCAGCAATGCGCACCTTCTCAGCTCCGAGCTGGCCACTCACCTGACCGGCCGGCATTTGCCCATCGTGCTCTTCCCTTTCAATTTCTCGGAGTTCCTCGCGGCGCGGGGCGGGGAACTGACGGATGCCGAGAAGGTCGAGGCGTGCCGCGAGTACGCCGAGACCGGCGGCTATCCGGAGCCACTGGTCAAGGGAATCCCTCATCGCGATTACCTGCCGACGCTGTGGCGCTCCATCCTCTACAAGGATGTCGTCGTCCGCCACCGCATCCGCGCACCGCAGGGCCTCGAGGATCTTGCCACGTGGCTGCTGAGCAATACCGCACAAAGGTGCAATTCGCGCTCCCTCGCCAGGTCGGGTACGTTGCGTAGCGCTCACACCGTCGACAAGTACCTCCGCCATCTGGAGGAGGCCTTCCTTCTCTTCCCCGTCCGGCGTTTCTCGTTCAAGCTTCGCGAGCAGGCCCGGTCGGACCGGAAGTTCTACGGAACGGACAACGGGTTGATCACATCGACGGCGTTCCGGTTCAGCCCGGATCTCGGGAAGCTCTACGAGAACCTCGTGGCCATCGCCCTGCACCGGCACCGGCTGGTGGGCGCACTGGAGCTTTTCTACTGGCACGGAACGGCACAGGAAGAGGTCGACTTCGTCGTCAAGAAAGGGCTGCGCGTCACCCAGCTCATCCAGGTGTGCGGCGACATCGGCGACCCCAGGCGACGATCCCGCGAGACGCGCGCCCTGGTCAAGGCGTCCGCGGATCTCGCTTGCGACGACTTGCTGCTGCTGACCGAGCGGAGCTCGGGGGAGGAGGAGGTCTCCTGGTTCGGGCGGAAAGGCACGATCCGCATCCGGCCCGTGTGGCAGTGGCTCCTCGAGGAGGGACGCTGACCAGACGCGTGAGACGGTGCAACCGGAAGATCCGTCACGCGGCGGCCGGGTCATCGCCGTGCGAGGCCATCCAGCGCGCCGCTCCATGCGGCGCGGGGAGGGCGCCTCTCTTGACTCCCGCCGGGCCATCGGATAGCCTCGAGTGCAGTACAGGATCCCGCCGGGATCGGCGGAACCTCGTGTAGCCGAGAGAGACTACCGACTTCCTGGACCTTGCGGTGCTCGAGTGCTGCCTTTCGTGCTGGCCGAGGGAGAACAACATGAAAACACCACTGTCCGTCATCGCACTGGCAGCGCTGGCAAGCCTGGCCTGCACGCAGTCCGTGATGCCGCTTCCCGCGTTTTCCAGCACCTACACCTACCACTTCACCCGCGGGTTCTACTTCCAGGCGCCGATCGACTTCACGATCTCCGGCCTGCAGGTTCCTGACGAGGCCAACAACGGCATCCAGAACGTGGCCGTCTACAGCCGCACGGTCGCACCGCCTTACATTCCCGGCACCGCCGGCGGCCTCGTCTTCTTCAAGACCAACGAGCCAAGCAGCATCGTGATCCCGTGCGCAATCCCCTTCAAGAAGGGCGAGTTCGTCTGCATCCTGGGCGCCTGCGGCAATGTCAACACGCTCTACAACTCGTACGGCAGCGGTGCGTTCGCGAGCAGCGTGCTCGGCAATCCGACGACCCTCTACCGGCTGGGCATGCAGTCCAACTTCCTCGTCAACCAGGGCACCGATCCCATCTGGGGAACGCCCTCCGGCTCCATCGGCCGGGTGCTGGTCCACGTCTCGTCGGCGAGCCTGGTCGGATCCGGGACCGGCGCCCCGGGCACCGCCCTCGACTTCGTGTTGCGGTCGGTCGCCGATGCCGGTCGGCCCTACCAGATGGGCAGCTCGCTCGGTAACGGCCCGATCCCCATCGGCACCCGCAGTCTCGGCCTCTCGCTGGATGATCTGCTCGTGCTCAGCGTGAGCGGACGCGCCCCGGGAGTGTTCCAGGGGTATGCCGGCACGCTGGATGCCCAGGGCGACGGCAAGGCGAAGCTCCTCATTCCGAGCATCCCGGCGCTGAAGGGGATCCGCATCCACACCGCCTTCGTCACCCTGCTTGCGACCGCGCCCTCGGGTGTCTCGAGCATCAGCAACTCGTTCCTCTTCACCATCGCGTGACGGCGCCGCCGGCGCACGCGCTCCAGACGTGGGGAAGCTCGCGAGCCGAGCCTCCCCCGAGCGCGCCCTCTCCCGGAGCTACATCAGGCGCTGCAGCGCCATGATCGACGGCGTGCTGGCCAGGTAGTTGAGGTTCTGGAGCAGCTCCGACAGCACCGGCAGCGGGGCGTCCTCGCCGATCCCGCCGAGCGCCACGCACGCAAACCCGCGGGTCAAGAACCGCGCCCGCTCGTCCTCGAGGATGGCGAGCAGCGGTCCGATGGAGTGGCGATCGCCGAGGAGGCCGAGGGCCTGGGTCGCGGACGCTTGCAGGAAATCCGAGCGATCGTCCCGGAGCACCCGGACCAGGCGCTCCGCCACGTAGCGATTGCCCATCAGCCCGAGCCCGATCGCGGTCTGCTGCTGGAGCAGCGGCACGTTGCCGCTGTGATCGAGGATCTCGAGCAGGTACGGCGCGGCCGCCGTGTATCCGACCATGCCCATGGCGACGGCCAGGTAGCCGCGCAGCGTCACGTCGCGCTGCTCCTTCATCGCCTCCAGCAGTCGCGATCCCGCCTCGCGGTCGCGCGCGATGCCCAGGCCGATGGCGAGCCCGCCCTTCACCAGCGGATCCCGCGCCTTCTCGAAGGCGGCGCGGAGCGCGCTCAGTCCCTGCTGCCTGAGCTCGGCGTCGGGCGGGTCCTCGAGGATCCGCTCGCACAGCATCCCGAGGCCGATCCCGGCGTAGGCCGTCTCGTGGCCACGCCCGCGCAGCACGACGTCGCGGAGCGTGCGGAACGCGTCCATGCCGCCGATCTGCCCCAGCCCGATGGCCGCGAAGTGGCGGTGGCCGGGGCTGCTGCCCTTGCGCAGGGCCGCCTCGAGAATCACCGCCGCGTCACCGCGCCGCGCGTCGCGGGCGCCGAGGATCCCGAGGGCGATGAGCGCGCTCCGCTGCACATGGGCGATGCGATCGCGCTGCGCCAGCCGCTTCAAGGCGGACCAGCTCGCTTCGTCGATCGGCGCGCCGCTGCGGTCGAACACCTGGGCGAGAGCGGTGACCGCATGGGCGCGCACGAACCCGTCGTTGCCCGGCGCCCTGATCAGCGCCAGCAGGTGCTGTGCCACCGCCGGAGCCGCCGCCGCGGAGCCTACCTGCTGGCCGAGTGAGAGCACGGCGTGGACGCGGATCGAGGTGTCGAGATCGCCGCAACCGCTGGCGCGAAGCAAGGCCGCGCGCGCCGTGCCGGAGGCGTCGTCCGGAACCAGACCCAGCGCTGCGGCGGCCCAGGCACGCAGCGCGGTCTCCGGCGCGCGTCCGCCGCGCAGCACCGTGGCCTCCGGGCTCGCGTCGAGAAGGGCCGCGAGCGGGGCGATGCTCTCCGGGGTCTCGAGGATGCCCAGCGCGATCACCGCCGCCTTGCGCACGCTCGGCGAGCGGTCGCGGATCATGGCGCACAGGCGCGCGACGTCCGCGGCGCCGCCGGCCTTGCCGAGCGCGATGCAGGCGCTGTCGCGGACGTCGGCGTGCGGCGAAGTGAGCGCCCTGCGGAGCGCCGGGACTAGCGCCTGCTGCACCATCAGCGGCGTGGGTCGCGTGGTGTCCGTGGCGACCGCCCGGGTGGAGTGGCGCCCGAAGAAGAACGCGCTGGACTCCGTCACTTCCCGCGCGCGAAAGAGGTTGCCGCTCAGACGCAGGAAGCGGTCGCGGTTGAACGCCCACCAGAACTCCCAGCTCTCGAACCCGGCGCTCGCTCCCGTCCCGGGACCGGGCGGCCGTGTTGTCCCGGGAGTGCCCCTGCCGGTCACGACGCGCCCGGGGATCGGGCTTGCGCCCCCCGGGGTGGGCGTGCCGGGAGGGTGTGGCGTTGTCGGTGACGACGGCGGCGGGCTCGTGCCGGGTTCCGGGGAGGGCGTGGTGCCCCCGCCCGGAGGAGTAATGGGCGGCGGCGGAGTCACGTCCGGCGGGCGGATCTGCGGGGGGACGGTGCCGGGCGGGCCGTTGTAGGGCGGGGCGTGTCCGCCACCGTGGGCGCAGGCGAGGCCGGCCGTGGCGAGGAGGTGGGCCAGGGACAGCACGAGGAGACCGAGCACTTTCATGACGACCTTCCGTTCTCGGCGCCCCGGCGGGTTTTGGCGCCGCACCCGCGAGCAAGCGCCGGACCACTCCGCCTGAACGTCGCTGCCCGGGCCGGAACCGCAGCGCAACGGAAGCGGTCGTCGGCCGTGGCGCCACCATGACCCGCGCCGGCCGGGCAGCGACCGTTACGGTCTCGAAACCCGGTAACGTGTGGGCGTGGCGGTTCCCTTGACCGCGGCGGGTCGTTGCGATACCGTCGGCACAAGCCGGGCATCGCGCCGGGATCGACCTTTCGGGGCCACGCGCGCTTGCCGGCGCGTGGCGCGTGACGCGATCCCTGCGCACAGCTGCTCCGGGGAGTCGTCGTCGCTTCTGCTCCGTCTGCCCCGCCGGCGCGCGCGGCGGCCGCACAGGATCTTGATGCCCATGGCCACCAGGCGCGCCGGTTCGCTTCGCATCGTCGGCGGCACCCACCGCGGGCGCCGGCTGGCGACCCCGCGCGGCGAGTCCACACGCCCCCCGCTCGACAGCCAGCGCGAGACGATCTTCAACCTGCTCGGCGCCGCCGCCGTCGAGGGCGCGGTCGTGCTCGACCTGTTCGCGGGGTCGGGCAGTCTCGGGCTGGAGGCGCTCAGCCGCGGCGCCCGCGAGGTCTGGTTCGTGGAGACCAACCGCGACGCCCTGGAGGCGCTCGCCACGAACCGCGCGGCGCTCGGCGTCGAGTCGGCTTCCCACGTGCTCCGCGCCGACGCGTTCCGCTTTCCCGAGGCCGTGACGCCCGGCCCGGCGCGCGCCGATCTGGTGTTCCTCGACCCCCCCTTCCGGGCGATCGGCCGGCCGACCGGGATGCGGGCGCTGGCTCGTCTGGCCGCCGCGCTGAGCCCGGTCCTGGCCCCGGGGGCCGTGGTGGTGCTACGCCTTCCCGCGGGCGCTCCCGCGGTGGCGCCGCCTCCGGGCTGGCAGACCACGCGTCAGCGCACGCTGGGCGCATCGCGCGTCGACTTCTTTGGCTTCCGACCTGAGGCTCCAGAATCATGACCTCGATCACCGTCGAGTACACGGGCGACTTTCACTGCCGGGCAGTCCATGGCCCCTCGCGCTCGGAGCTTCTCACCGACCTTCCCGTGGACAACGGCGGCCAGGGCGATTACTTTTCCCCGACCGACCTGATTCCCACCGCGCTCGCGACCTGCATCCTCACCATCATGGCCAAGGTCGGCGACCGCTTCGGCGTGCCGCTCGAGGGCGCGCGCTGCGAGGTGAAGAAGGTGATGGTGTCCGACCCGGAGCGCCGCATCGGCACGATCCGGACCGTGGTGCGGCTGCCGGCCGCCCTCACCGACAAGCAGCGGACCGTGCTCGAGCGCGCGGCGCTCACCTGCCCCGTCCACCGCTCGCTCAGCGACAGGGTCGAGCTTCCCATCGAATTCCGCTACGAGTGACAAGGAGGTGTGCCGTGGCGCGCAGCGTGATTCTCGTGGCCGCAGCGCTCGGCCTTCTCGCGGTTGCCGGACCCGGGTTCGGCCAGCCCAAGAAGGAGGAGCCGAAGACGAAGAAGCAATTCCATGACGTCCTCCACTTCGAGTATCCGGCGGACGCCGGCTGGCGCGACCTCGGTCAGCTCGGCCTCGGCATCCGGTTCCCGGACGAAGGCGTGGTGATCGTCATCCATCGCCAGTACTGGGAGACGCCGGGCGGACAGACGCGCGGCGTGATCGAGATCAACGGCCAGAAGGTGCCGCCGACCAACACCTCGCGGCTCGTCAAGGAGCTCCAGAAGCAGATGATCGGCGCGTGCAAGGAGGGCGCCGCCGTCGGCGGCACCCAGAAGTTCTCCTGCAAGGCGGGCAAGGGCGTCTACTGCGACGCCGTCGTCTGCGGCGGCAAGGAGCAGATCGGCATCAAGGAGATCGAGCTGTTCACCCGGGCCGCCGCCGGCGTGGACGCGACGCGCTCCTTCGACCCGCGCACGATCAAGATGCACTACCGCCCGGCGCTGATCAAGGCCAAGGACGGCGTGCACTTCCTGACCATCCTGGCCACGGAGGGCGTGCTGAAGACGCGCCACAAGGAGATCACGCACCTCTTGAAGAGCCTCACGCCGGAATGACCGACGCCCGGAGCGCTGCCGCCTCCCTCGTGGCGCGACCGGCCGCGGCCGTCCACGTGCTCGGCGGCGGGCTGGCGGGCACCGAGGCCGCCTGGCAGGCCGCCCGGCACGGCGTGCGGGTCGTGCTCCACGAGATGCGCCCGGCCCAGCTCACCCCGGCCCACCGCACCGGGCAGCTCGCCGAGCTCGTGTGCTCCAACTCGTTCGGCGCCCGCGCTCCCGACCGCGCCGCGGGGCTGCTGCAGGAGGAGCTCCGCCGGCTCGGCTCGCTCGTGATCCGCAAGGCCGACGAGCACGCCGTGCCCGCCGGCGGGGCGCTCGCCGTGGACCGGCTCCGCTTCGCCGAGGATCTGACCGGCGCAGTGGCCGGCCATCCCGAGATCGAGCTCCGGCGCGAGGAAGTGCGCGACCTGCCCGAGCGCGGCCCGGCGGTGATCGCCACCGGCCCGCTCACCGCCGCTGGGCTCGCCGCAAGCCTGCAGCGCTTCACCGGGCTCGAGTACCTGAGCTTCTTCGACGCCGCAAGCCCCATCGTCGAGGGTGATTCCCTCGACCACGGCCTGCTGTATCGCGCCTCGCGCTACGACCGCGGCGAGGCCGCCTACCTCAACTCGCCGATGGACCGCGCGCAGTACCTCCGGTTCCGCGAGGCGCTGTGCGGAGCCGAGCAGGCCGAGCTCCATGCCTTCGAGCGCACCTCCGCCCGCTTCTTCGAGGCGTGCCTCCCGATCGAGGAGCTGGCGCGCCGGGGCGAGGACACGATGCGGTTCGGACCGCTGAAGCCCGTGGGACTCGAGCGGCCCGATCTCCGGGATGCGCGCGGCCGGGCGCTCCGGCCCTACGCCGTGGTGCAGCTTCGCGCCGAGGACCGCGAGGGCCGGCTCTTCAACCTGGTCGGGTTCCAGACCAACCTCCGGTGGAGCGAGCAGCAGCGGGTCTTCCGCATGATTCCCGGGCTGGAGCGCGCCGAGTTCGCGCGCCTGGGGGTGATGCACCGCAACACGTTTCTGAACGCGCCCGAGCTGCTCGCGCCCACGCTCCAGTTCCGCCGCCGGCCCGATCTGCTCGCGGCCGGGCAGCTCACCGGCACGGAGGGCTACGCCGCGGCGGTCGCGGGCGGCTGGCTCGCGGGAACCAACGCCGCCCGCCTGGCGCTGGGGCTCGAGCCCCTCGCGCTCCCGCCGGCCACTCTGTCCGGCGCGCTGCTCGCCTTCGTGAGCTCGGCCGCACCGCGGGACTTCCAGCCCATGCCGCCCAACCTGGGGCTGCTCCCCGCCCTCGAGCGGCCCCCACGGAACAAGCGCGAGCGACACGCCGCGCTCGGCGGGCGCGCGCTGGACGTGCTGGATCGGTGGCGTGCGGCGATCGGCAGGGGAAGTCGCGCGGATTCCGTCCTATAAGGACCTGCGCAGCAACGACTTCTCGTGTTTCGCGCGACGTTCCTGTTCAGTTTCCCGCACAGCCACCCCCGGCCCTCTCCCGGGCGGGGGTTACCGGAAGGGAAGAACGGCAAGGGAGCAATGACCGAAAACCGCGAGCTGAAGGCCTGGGTCGAGGCGATCACGAAGCTCTGCAAGCCCGACCGGGTTCACTGGTGCGACGGCTCGAAAGCCGAGTTCGATGCGCTCATGCAGCGCATGGTGGACCAGGGGACCGCCCTGTGGCTCGACCGGACGAAGCGGCCGAACAGCGTGCTGGTCTGCTCCAATCCCGCCGACGTGGCGCGGGTCGAGGACCGCACTTTCATCTGCTCCGCCGACCCGGAGGATGCCGGTCCCACCAACAACTGGCGCGATCCCGCGGAGATGAAGGCCACGCTCACCCGGCACTACGACGGCTCGATGCGGGGTCGCACACTCTATGTGATCCCCTACAGCATGGGGCCGATCGGCTCGCCGATCGCCCAGATCGGCGTCCAGATCACCGACTCGCCCTACGTCGTCTGCAACATGGAGATCATGACGCGCGTGGGGACGCGGGTGCTGGAGGTCCTGGGGCGCGACGGCGCGTTCGTGAAGTGCCTGCACTCCGTGGGCGCTCCCCTCGGCCCGGGGCAGAAGGACGTGCCGTGGCCCTGCAACACGGAGCACCGCTACATCACGCACTTCCCGGAGACGCGTGAGATCTGGAGCTACGGCTCGGGCTACGGCGGCAACGCGCTGCTCGGCAAGAAGTGCTTCGCGCTCAGGATCGCCTCGGTGATGGCGCGGGACGAGGGCTGGATGGCGGAGCACATGCTGATCCTGAAGCTCACTGACCCCGACGGGCGCGCGACCTACGTGACCGGCGCGTTCCCGAGCGCCTGCGGCAAGACCAACCTCGCGATGATGGACCCCACGCTCGCCGGCTGGAAGGTGGAGACGATCGGCGACGACATCGCGTGGATGAAGTTCGGCGCGGACGGGCGCCTGTATGCGATCAATCCGGAGGCGGGCTTCTTCGGGGTGGCGCCGGGCACGAGCCTCCACTCCAACCCAAACGCGATGCGGAGCTTTCGCGAGAACTCCATCTTCACCAACTGCGCGCTCACCGAGGACGGCGACGTGTGGTGGGAGCAGATGACCGACGAGCCGCCGGCGCGGCTCACCTCCTGGCTGGGCGAGCCGTGGACGCCCGGTTGCGGCAAGAAGTCCTCGCACCCGAATGCTCGTTTCACGGCGCCGGCGCGGCAGTGCCCGGTGATCGCGCCGGAGTGGGAGGACCCCCGCGGCGTGCCGATCAGCGCGATGCTGTTCGGCGGCCGGCGCGCCACGACGATCCCGCTCGTGAACGAGGCGCGCTCCTGGGAGCACGGGACGTTCCTCGGTGCCATCATGGGCTCGGAGAAGACCGCGGCTGCCACCGGAAAAGTGGGCGAGCTCCGGTTCGATCCGATGGCGATGCTGCCGTTCTGCGGCTACCACATGGGCGACTACTGGGCCCACTGGCTGAAGATGGGCGAGACGGCTGGCGCGAAGCTGCCGCGGATCTACTACGTGAACTGGTTCCGCAAGGGGGCCGACGGCCGCTTCCTCTGGCCGGGCTACGGCGAGAACAGCCGCGTGCTGAAGTGGATCGTGGAGCGCGTGCACGGGAAGGCCGAGGCGGTCGAGACGCCGATCGGCAACCTTCCCACGCCGGACGCGCTGGATCTCGCGGGCCTGAACCTGCCGGCGGCCGACGTGAAGACGCTCCTCTCGGTCGACGTCGAGGGCTGGCGCAGCGATCTCCCGCGCATTCGCGAGCACCTCGCCCGGTTCGGCGACCGGCTCCCCCCTGCCATCGCCGCGGAGCTCAATCGGCTCGAGGCTCGCCTCGGGACCGCACACCCCCGAATCTGAAAAAAACGCCCCAGGGGCATTTTTTTCAGATAGACCGGTGCAACTGAAAAACGCCCCAGGGGCATTTTTCACGGCGGCCGTGCAGGCTTGCTCCGCCCCGCCCCGCTCCGTTACCATCGGGGCCCATGGGGAACGCCGAATCGACCTGCTGGACGGTGATCCAGGCCGCCGCGTCCGGAGACCGCGCCGAGCGGGAAGAGTTCGCGCGCCGCTACGATCCGGTGATCCGGGAGGTGCTGCGCGCGCGGTGGGCAGGAACGCCGCGGGCCAGCGACGTCGACGACGCCGTGCAGGACGTCTTCCTCGAGTGCCTGAAGGACGGCGGGGCACTTGGCCGCGCGGACACGAGCCGGCCGGGCGGCTTCCGGCCGTACCTGCGCGGCGTCGTGCGAAACGTTGCGCTCCGCTACGAGGCGGCGAACGGCGCGCCGGGCGGCGACCCGGAGCCGGACGCTCCCGACGTCGATGCGGTGGTCACCTCGGAGCGCGGTCTCTCGCGGGCATTCGACCGGGCCTGGGCCCGCTACATCATGCGCGAGGCGGCCGGCGTCATGGCCCGCCGCGCGCGCTCCATGGGCCGGGACGCCGAGCGGCGCGTCGATCTCCTGCACTTCCGGTTCCACGAAGACCTGCCGATCCGGGACATCGCGGCCCGGTGGCAGGCCGACCCGGCCGTCCTCCACCACGAGTACGCCACGGCCCGCCGCGAGTTTCGCGAGGCGCTCACGGAAGTCGTCGCCTTCCACCATCCGGGACCGCCGGTCGCCGTCGAGACCGAGTGCGCCGAGCTGCTCGGCCTGCTCAACTGAGGCCGCAGCGCGGCGGCGGGATGCCGCGGCAACACCGGGATTTCTCTGCGAAAGGCGCCCGGTTCCTGAATAGCTGCGGGACTCGGCGCGTGCACGGTGAGGAACGAGACCCATGGCGAGCGAACCGAAATCGAGCACGATCGGGATCACCGAGGAGACCCTCGAGGCGGGGCTCCGGAACGCGTTCGGCCCCGATCCCGCGGACACCGAGCGAAGCAGCCACAGCGTGCTCGCGGCGCTCAAACGCTTCACCGGCCCGGTCTCGCCGCTTCGCCTGCGCGAGCTCCGCCGGGACCGCGCCGGCGCCGCGCCGGCGGCGTCCGCCGCGCCCGACCGGATCGCCGGCGCCGAGCGCTACGAGATCCTCGGCGCCGTCGGCCACGGTGGGATGGGCGAGGTCCTGAAGGGCCGCGATCAGGACCTCGGCCGCGTCGTGGCGATCAAGCTGCTGAGCGACTGCCACCGCGACAACCCGGCCATGGCGCGCCGCTTCGTCGCGGAGGCGCAGATCGGCGGCCAGCTCCAGCACCCGGGCATCGTCCCCGTGCACGAGCTCGGGCTCACGGCCGACGAGCGGCCGTACTTCACGATGCGGCTCGTCGAGGGGCGCACCCTCGCTGCGCTGCTCGACGAGCGGCCGGCCGCCTCGCACGCCCACCGCCGCTTCCTCGGCATCTATGGGAAGGTGCTCGAGGCGATGGCCTACGCGCACGCCCGCGGCGTGATCCACCGGGACTTGAAGCCCTCGAACATCATGGTGGGCGCCTTCGGCGAGGTGCAGGTGATGGACTGGGGGCTCTCGAAGGTGCTCCTCGAAGAGGACGGCGGCGCGGGCGGCAATGGCGCCGCGGGCAGCGACGAAGCGATCCCCGCTCCGGCGCAAGCGCGCTCGACCGGCGACCGCTCCGAGACCGGCTCCGTGATGGGCACGCCCGCCTACATGCCGCCCGAACAGGCGCGCGGCGAGGTCGAGAAGCTCGACGAGCGCTCCGACGTCTTCTCGCTCGGCGCGATCCTCTGCGAGATCCTCACCGGCGAGCCGCCCTACGCCGGCGACGATGCGGCGGCCATCCGCGCCGAGGCCCGCGCGGCCCGGCTCGATCGCGCCGCCGCCCGCCTCCGCGGCTCCGGCGCCGACCCCGAGCTGATCGCCATCGCACGCCGCTGCCTCGCGCCCGAGCGCGAGGCGCGCTACGGCGACGCCGGCAAGGTCGCCGCCGCCTTCTCGGCCCACCTCGCCTCCCTCGACGAGCGCGCGCGAGCCGCCGAGATCGCCGCAGCCGAAGCCCGCGTGAAGGCCGCCGAGGAGCGACGCGCCCGCCGCCTCACGCTGGCGCTCGCGGCCGCGATCCTGCTCGCCATCCTCGCCGCCGGCATCGCCTACCTCTGGCTCGACGCCTCCCGCCGTGAACGCGTGGCCCGCACGAGTCGCGCTGTGACCTCCGCCATGCAGGAAGCCGCCGCACTCCGCGAGCGTGCGGAAGCCGCCACGTCCGGCCAGCTGTCGTTGTGGACGCAGGCGCGGGCTGCGGCCGAACGGGCGGTCGTGCTCGCCCGCGAGGCCGAGCTGGATCCGGAGACGCTGGCCTGGGCGGCGCGGCTCCATGACGAACTCGTAGCGGCGGAGGAGCAAGCGGGGCAGGCGGCCCAGCAAGCCGATCGCGACCGGCGGCTGGTCGAGCGGCTGGAGGAAATCCGCGCGCATGCGGCGGACGTGTGGCTCGACAAGGGCGACTTCGAGGCAGTCGTCGACACCGACTACGCGCGCGCGTTCGAGGCTCACGGCATCGACGTCGACGCCCTCGACACGGAAAACGCCGCCCGGCTCATCCGGGCAAGCACGATCGCCATGCCGCTCGTGGCCGCGCTGGACGACTGGGTCGGTGTGCGAAAGCGACGGGCGCAGCGAGCGACGCGCATTTCGGCCAGCGCGCCTGCCGCACCGGACTGGGAGCGCCTCCACGCCATCGCGCAGGCCGCCGATCCCGACGAAATCGGATCGAAAGTGCGCGAGGCCGGACACGCCAACGATCTGGCGCGCCTCCGGGAGCTCGCGGACCAGGCACCCATCGACTCCTGGCCGATCCCGACGCTCGAGCTGCTCGGGAACTCGCTCGGCACGGCCGGGGACGTGGAGCGCGCGGTCTCCTTTCTCACCGAAGTGCAGCGCACCCATCCGCGCGACTTCTGGGTGCAGTACGACCTCGGGATCTGGCTGGGGCGCACCCGGCCGCGCCGCACCGAGGAGGCGGCGCGGTGCTTCACGGCCGCCGTGGCGATCCGCCCGAGGAGCGCGGCGGCGTGGACCAACCTCGGGGTCGCGTTGACGGAGCGGCGAGATCTGCCGGGAGCACTCCGCGCCGAGAAGGAGGCGCTTCGCCTGAACCCCCAATCTCCGGCCGCGCACCAGACCCTGGGCAGCATCCTCGTCGAGCTCGGACGCCCCGCCGAGGCAACCGCAGCGATCGAAGAAGCGCTGAGGATCCAGCCCGACCACGTCTCGAGCCACGCCGCCCTCGCGAACGCGCTCCGGGCATCGGGGAGGCTCGAAGACGCGCTCGTCTCCGCTCGGAAGGCGCTCGGGATGGACCCCGAACGCGCGGACTTACGCTACATGTGCGGCCGCGTGCTAGAGGACCTGGAGAAGCTCGACGACGCTCAGGCGGCCTATCGCAAAGCGATCGAGCTCGATCCGTACCTCGCCGATGCGCACGTTCATCTCGGGCTTACCCTCAAGAAGTCCGGCAGGCCCGACGCGGCCGTGGCCGAGTACGAGAAGGCGCTTCGCGTCGACCCCGAGCACCCCGTCGCCCACCTGAACCTCGGGGTGATCTTCGCCGATCGAGGCGACCTCGATCAGGCGGTCGTGGCATTTCGGCGCGCCATCCTCGCGCGGCCTGACTACGTCGACGCGCACAACGACCTCGGGGCGCTGCTCGCCCGGCGCGGAGACCTCGAGGGCGCGGCCGCCTCGTTCCGGCGCGCGCTCGAGCTCGAGCCGAACAACGTCAAGGCACTTCTTCTCCTGGGGCGGGTGCTCACCGAATCCGGCAAGCCCGGCGAGGCGGCCGAGTACGTCGAGAAGGCGCTCCGCATCCGTCCCGACGACTTCGAGGCGCTGACCTCCCTCGGCGCGATCTGGACCGATCATCTCGGCGACCGCGAGAAGGGGCTCGCGTACGTGCGGAAGGCGGCGAGCGTCAATCCGGAAAACGCGATCGCGCACTTCAACCTCGGCGTGACGCTTGCGCAGGAGGAACGGTATGCCAAGGCGATCGCCGAGTTCGAGGCCGCGATCGAGCGCGATCCACGATCCGTCGACGCCCTGGTGTACCTCGGTGACTGCCAGGAGTTGCTGCAGGACTGGCCGGCCGCGGCGGCCGCGTTCAAGCGAGCGCTCGAGATCCGCGCGGACCTCCCGGCCGCACAGAAGAGCCTCGGCAACGTGCTCCGCGCCATGGGTGACCGCGCCGGCGCGATCCGCGCCTTCGAGGCGGCAGCCAGGCTCGACCCGCGGGATGCGGCGGTCCGCGTCTCCCTCGCGCGCCTGGTGGCCGAGGAGGGCGACCTCGAACGCGCGATCACGATCGACCGCGAAGCGATCCGGATCCAGCCCGACTCGGCACAGGCCTGGTACGACCTCGGTGTCGCGCTCACCAACGCCGGACAGTGTCCGGAGGCGGCCGATGCGTTTCGTGAGGCCGCTCGCCTCCGGTCTGACCTGCCGCAATTGCGGAGGGCCTACGGGGTGGCGCTCGGCATCTGCGGGAACGCGGCCGAAGCCGTCGAGGAGCTCAAGGCGGCGCTCGAGCTCGCCCCGGAATCCGAGGACATCCGTGACCGACTCGAGGAGTTCCGCGCGCTTGCCACGCTGGAGGCGAAACTCCCGGCCATCCTCGACGGGACCGAGAGCGTCAGCGAGCCAGCGACTCTGCTGCGCCTTGCAAGCCTCTGCTCCTCGAAGAACCTCCACGCCGCCTCGGCTCGCTTCTGGAAAGCGGCCCTCGATGCGAATCCGCAGCTCGGCGAAGACGAGGGCCACCGCTACAATGCCGCCTGCGCCGCCGCGCTCGCCGGCTCCGGCCGGGGCGCCGACACCGCGACCCTCACCGCCGACGACCGCGCCCGCTGGCGCCTCCAGGCCATCGCCTGGCTCCACCTGAACCTCGCCGCCATCCAGCGCCGCCTCGCCGCCGGCGACGAGAACGACCCCGCCGCCCTCGCCCGAACGCTCGCCCACTGGCTTCGCGATCCCGATCTCGCCGGCATCCGGGATCCGCACTACCTCGCGCTCTTGTCGGCCACCGAAGCGGCCGCCTGTGAATCCGTTTGGCAGGAGCACAACGACGTATGGACTTGCGCACAGTAGGACCCTGAAGGCCTGCCATCATGCGAGCACGATCAGCAACTCGAGCCACATCAGCAACCGACCTGCGATGTATCGTCTCGAGAACGGCAACCGGTGAGAATGAGCGTGGACAAGAATCCATCGCGAGCAGGGGGCGCGGCGGCCCGGCCGAGTTTCTCCAGGACCGGCTTGCATGGCAGTGCTCGATGACGTCCGCAGTCGCCCGTGTCCTCGCGGCGACCGCCTTTCTCGGCGCAGCGGTAACGCAGTCAATCCGGTCAGGCGCGCAGCCGGCCCATTCCACGAGAGGACAACCGGAAAGGATCGATACCGTCCATGATCGCCCTCATTCGAAGCACTCCTGTGGCCTTGGCACTCGCGCTCCTGGTCGGCACAGGCGCCGGCCAACTGAATGGCACGTACACGATTGACCCCAGCGGCTCGGGCTCGCGCAACTTCAAGACGTTCAACGCGGCAGTCACGGCCCTCGCCGCTGGTGTGAACGGGCCGGTCACCTTCACCATCGCTTCGGTCGTGTTTCAAGAGACCGTCCTGATAGCCACTCCGATCTCCGGAGCGTCCGCCACGAACACGATCAGCTTCGTTGCTCCGTCCGGCCAGGCCGTTCTCGACGCGAATGGCCAGAACGACGCCCTGAGAATCGTCAGTCCTGTATCCTGGCTTCGCTTCGAGAATATCAAGATCATCAATTGGCGCCGACGCGGACTTGTCATCGCTTCCGGGGCTGGCCTTCCGCGGGACTTCGTATTCTCCAGGATCGAGATCGACAATGAGGCGCCAGGTTCACCCTTCGACCCGCCCGCTGCATTTGATGCTACAGATGTCATTGACTGCGTCGTCCGCAATTGCATTCTTCGTGGAACCAGCGGCGCTGCCGTGGTCAACTACGGCAGTAACGTCCTCTTTGACAGTTGCGAAATGGACGGGCTCGGGAAGGCGCGCCCGGTCCTCTATCTCGTGAATGGCAGGGACTCTGACCACGTCGTCAAGAACTGCTTCATCCACAGTCCTGGAAACACACGTTCCTACGGATACGCCCTCCGCCTCGCCGCGAATAGTCTCGGCGCCATGATCGTGAACAACACTATCATCTCGGACCATAGTGAAGCGACGGTATTTCTCACCTCGCCTCCGGACCCGTGGAGCCAAGCGTCGTCCTTCAAGAACAACATCGTCATCAACCTCGGGACCGGCCCTGCCATCGTTTTTGAGTGGATCTCCAACCAGATCTCTCCGTACGTGTCTGACCACAACTGCTACTACTCGCGCAACCCATCCAACCGGATCCTGGTCTCGACATGGTGGAATCCCCTGATCGTGTTCTCCGGGGACCTTGCCGCTTTTCGCGCCTGGCAGAAGCAGAATCCAGCTGCGATCGTGCCGGGAGGAGTTACGAGCTACGACGCGAACAGCATCGAGGCCGACCCCGGTCTGGTCAGCATGACGCAGCCGTTCGACATCCACTTGAAACAAACGTCCCCCGTCATTGATCTCGGGACTACCAACCTCGTCGAGCCGTTTCAGACCTTCCCTCAGGGTTTCAAGGTAACGCACGACTTCGAGGGACAGGTCCGAGAATGGAAGCCTGACATCGGCGCGGACGAGATTGCGGCGAGCCTCGTCGGCTCGGGGTCAACCTCGATCGGCGGAACCCAGAACCTCGCGCTCGCCGCGCCACGAGACGCCGGACTCCTCTGTCAAGTCGGCTCATCGTTCGGGACCGGGCCGATCATGATTGGCTGGCGGCCCCTTGGGCTTGGCCTGGATGACCTGCTCTTGGCCACGGCGAACAACTACTGGCCAAGGGTCTTTTCCGGCTATCGCGGTGTACTCGACGGCCAGGGCCAGGCCAAGGCGGGTATCAACATCCCGTATGCGCCGACGCTGATCGGCCTGCGGCTGAATACTGCTTTCGTGACGATCAGCCCGTCAGCGCCGTTCGGCATCCAGTCGATCTCGAACACGGTTTCGTTCACGATCACCACGTAGCGCCGCGGCGGTCCTGCAGCCGACTCGTCGGGCAGGAGTCGCCGACACCGTGGCTGGCCGAGATTCGGAAGGTGGCAACCGACCGGCTGTGCGCGATCGCGGACCGGAGGCCTGCGGCCGCCAGACCGGCCAGCGCACAGGTTTCCACGGTGCGACTCACGTCTGGCCCTGCCAATCACCGCTACCCATCTGCGGAACTTCCCTCGCGAAACCGCCGGTCGGGGCGAATAGTGCCGAGGAGGCGTGTCGCCTCCTGTGCAGAGCCCGTCGGAGAGGTGTCATTTCCGCGCGGCTTCCAACTGGCGCTTGAGAAAGGACGAGAACCCATGAACCGACGTCGATTGTCACGAGCAGCCTCTCTTGGCCTGGTCCTGGCCTGCGGTCTGGTGCTGGCCCTCGCGGGCACACCGGCCGCACAAACCACTCCTGGAACGGTGGATACGAGCTTCGGTGGTGGCGACGGTTTCGTCAGTGCGCTCGGGTCCATGGCCTTTGCGAGGGCCATGGCGGTAGACTCGCTCGGGCGGATCCTTGCCGTCGGGGACTACAACGGCGCCTGGGTGATCCTCCGGTTCACCACCGACGGGCAGCTCGACACGACCAGCTTCGGATCGTCCGGTCAGGTGGGGCTCTTCGGCCAGGGCCTGTGTGACCGGGCCCTGGACGTGACCACACAGCTCATCGGGAACGACGAGAAGATCGTTGTCGTCGGCCTGACCGGGTTCTACGCCGATCAGCAGTTCACGGTCGTCCGGCTCAACGCCGACGGTTCCATGGATTCGAGCTTCGGCACCAACGGGATCGTACAGGCCGAGATCAGCCCGTATGGTTCGGGTTCCTATGCCGTGGCCGTGCAGCCGGACGGGAAGATCGTGGTCGCTGGATTCAGCTTCAACAAGGACCATCGTGCGGCTCTCACCGTGGCCCGGTACAACGTCGACGGGAGCCTCGATACCCAGACATTCGGAACCCCCAACAGTCCGAAGGACGTGAAGAGAGGGGCGCCTCCGCACAAGGGCTACATCATCGACGACATCGCGGCCGAGACGAACGACAACGTCTATCCGGGCGCGATTGCGCTCCAGGTCGACGGCAAGATCGTCGTGGCCGGGTTCTCGGGCCAGAGCGGCCTCTTTCAGTACCAGTCGTGGGAGGGCTGGACCGTCGCCCGTTACACCGCTGGCGGAAGCGTCGATGCGACCTTCGGGACCAACGGGAAGGTGATCGCCGAGACATTGCCTCCGTGGTTTGACCGGCGGCAGGCCAAGGGCGTGGCGATCCAGGCTGACGGGAAGATCCTGGTTTCGGGAAGGGGATGGACCTCGGACCTCAGCGAGTTCGACGCAGTGGTCATGAGGTACAACGCGAATGGCAGCGCCGATGATACGTTTGGCACGAACGGTCTCACCAGGAGCTGGCTGACCGGAGAACAGGACCACGGCGGCCCGGTCGCCATGCAATCGGATGGGAAGATCCTGGTGGCGGACAAGTACCTGTCCGACATGGCGGTCTTCCGCTTCAACCAGAACGGCACGCCGGACACCTCGTTCGGCACGAGCCATACCGGCCTGAGCGACCTGGTCGGCGCCTCTCCAGGATCGACCGAATTCGTCTACTCGCTCGCTCTCGATGCGAACGGTGGCATCTTCGTGGGCGGGTCGACCGATGGTGCGGGCCTTGACGTGGCCAAGTTCCACGGCGACGCGCCCGTCACGACGCCGCCGGCGGCGCCCACGGCTCTGATGGCCACGGCCGCCTCTTCCAGCCAGATCGACCTCTCCTGGACCGACAACGCGAGCGACGAGCAGGGCTTCAAGATCGAGCGCTCCCCCGATGGAAGCGCCTGGGTGCAGATCGCGACGGTGGCGGCCGACGCGACGAGCTACAACGACACCGGCCTCGCGCCAAGCACGACCTACTACTATCGGGTGCGGGCGTACAACGCCGCGGGGGACTCGGCTTACTCGGGCCCGGCGTTCGCTACGACACAGCAAGCGCCACCGCCCGTGGACTACCTGGCGGCGAGCGACATTCCGGTCGCGGGAACGGTGACCGGCAGCTACTCGGACACCCATGCTGCGGGCGGCGCGATCGAGGCCATCACCGAGATCGAGTCCGGCGGCAACCCGGCAAGCAAGCGGTACAGTTACCTCGAGCACAGGTGGAGCTTCAACGACGTGGCACAAGGCCGGTCCTTCCGGGTCAAGTGGACTCATGTCCCGGCCGGCGACGGAGATTCCTTCGAGTTCAAGTACTCCACCGACGGCTCGACCTTCCAGACGTTCGCCAGCGCGAGCTGGGACAACGGGTACCAGATCCACGTCTTCCCGAACCCTGTGAGCGGGACGGTGTACATCCGCGTGTGCGATACTGACCGGACGAAGGGCCATCGTCTGCTGGACACGATCTCCATCGATCACATGTTCATCCGGTCCGAGTAGGCCCGGCCTGCGACTCCCCGCCAAGGAGGCGATCCTCGGGCTGCGCGACGGCTGGCGGACGGCCGTCGCGCAGCCGGACCGTCGAACTCGGTTTCGCGTGAGTCGTGGCGCGCTCGCGGCACTCGACCCGGAAGTCCGGCAGTCTGAAATCCCAGACTCGGGCGCCGCGCGATACGACCGGGGGAGCCGCGCACACGCAACTGGAGTTGACGCGTGCATACGCAACCGGGGTTGAGGTGTGCGGGACGGAACCAGCCTCGGCCACAACGGACCGCGCGTCAACTCTGGTGCGTGCCCCAGCAAGGACGTCAGCACGACGATGATCTACGCCCGGGGCCGGAACCGAGATCCCGCGGGCCTCAGGAGCGCGGCGGATCGCCTTGGCGGACGGTGACCCTGGAACCCGCGCGGGCGGGCCTTCCTCCGGCTCGCGCTCGGGCATCTCGCCCGCCGGCCGCGGGCGGCCCGGTTCCGCGGGGAATCGGACGGACCTCCCCAACGCCGGCGCCGCCTCACGTCCACGTGGAGCAGGCCGGCGCCGTTGCCAAGTTCTGGCTGGAGCCGGTATCTTTGGTGTCGTCGAGTCGGTTCCGGGCACACGAGCTTCGTCGACTGGAACGGCTCGTGGCCGAACATCGAGAGGAGTTCCTGGAGGCATGGCATGACTGCTTCCAGCCCTGAGGCGGATCCCCGGGCGATCGACGTCAGGACCGATGAAGACAACCTGGTTGTCGACCTGGCCGATGGCCGGCGAGTGAGCGCGCCCCTGGCGTGGTTCCCTCGCCTGCTCCACGCCAAGGCAGATCAACGCCGCAACTGGCGTCTCATCGGCGATGGTCGAGGTATCCACTGGCCCGACGTCGACGAGGATATCAGCGTCAGCGGACTGCTGCGCGGAACAGCCGCTCCCGAGGTATCGAGGCGCGCGGTCTGAGGGCCCGCGCAAGAATGACTTCCCGTTCTTGGAGCCGCGCACACGCAACCGGAGTTGATGCAGCGAGCACGACCGGGGTTGGCTGTGGGCGCAGGGAACCGACTTCCGAGAGCACGCACCGTACATCAACCCCGGTGCGGGCATCGGGACATCAAGCCCGGTGCGGGCACCAGCGGTGCGGAGACCCGCGGATCAACTCCGGTGCGGAGACCCGGTTCGGCGACCGGCTCCCCCCCGCCATCGCCGCGGAGCTCGATCGGGTCGAGGCTCGCCTCGGGACGGCGTGCGCCGGAGCTTGAACAATGCCCCAGGAGCGTTTCCCCTTCCACGCCCATCGGACACCCTTCCCGGGTGCACAGCCGCCCGATCACGACCTGGAGCGTGCCCTTCTTGCCATCCCGGTTCTGGTCGTGCCGGGCCACGGAACAGGTGCACCTTTCGAAGGAACTCGAAGTCACGTCGTCGCGCGGGCCTCGCCCGCAGCCCACCGCCATCAGCGGTCAGCTATCAGCTCCTCAAGAGAAGAAGAGCAGCGGCGCCTGCCGCGCGAGCCCGCGTTGCGTGGCGCAAAGTCATGGCGAATATAACTGCCGTGTTAGCAGAACCTTCTGTTCTTTCTCGCCGTGCGCAGAAGCTCGAGACTCATCGCATAGTATAGACAGCCACCGAGATCCGAGTCTCTTGGCCACACTCCGACGCCACGAAAAACCCGCGGTCCTTCCGACGCCATGGCTTACGGCCAGGAGCCTTATGAAACTTCCGCGTGCGTCATTGGCAGGTGCAGGATCACCAGGTAGTATTCGAACCTCCACGCCGCCAGGTACCTCGTGCGGCATCGGATCCAAAGGAAAGCAGGCTATCCATGCGAACGAACATCCTTCTCTTTGCCGGTATTCTTCTTCTGTTCGGCATGGGCCGCGCGGGCGCCCAGACGCACGTCGTCACCAATCCCTTGCCCGGATTCCCTGTTCTGTACGCGCGTCTTCTTGCACTGCCACGAGCGACCGCGGTCTTCCGCGCAAGCGGCCTCGAGGCGACCGTCCTTGAACTCCTCGGCAAGCCCGAAACCCCTCGAGCCGGTCAAGCGGCGGACTGGTCAGGAGCCATCGACCAGCTTCATGCGTTGCACATCGGTTTATACGTAGGGACGTCGTCTTCCTCGCCCGAGACCATTCAAGCGATTCTCGTTGCCGAGCTAAGTCGGACGGTCGACCTGCTGAAATGGCTCCCTGCCGCCGTTGCTCAGAACCTGGTCAAAGAGCTCATCGATGATGCCACCACGCTCTACCGTCTGGAATACGAAGTCCGCGGTCTTCCGCAAGGTCGGTTATGGTTCGCTACGATGCGCGAGCGTGTTATTATGTCGACCTGCCCCACCCTGGCAAAGAAGACTGTCGACCGCCTCCGAGAAAACGACATTCCGTCACTCGCAAGAGACACACGCTTTCAGACGGTGACAAGAAACTGGAAGGAACACGATGTGCAGGTCTTCCTCTCCTGTGCAGAGGTCCTTCGACTCTACTCGAGCAGGCTCGAAGAAAGGAAGAGGATAGCCTTTCTCGCTGCAGTTGACGCGTGGTCCATAGACGATATCTCGTACTTGTGTGGTGGCTGGGATTATGACGACTCGAAGATGGATCTGCGTGCCGCCATGAACGAACAAAGTCTAGCCTATCTCCTGCTGGCTCAGCCGGCTACGGAAAAGAAGATTCCGGCTTTTCTGCCGCGGAATACTTTCGTCTGCTTTGCACACAGCATTCGTGACGGCCGTGAGTTGTGGAAAAGATTGAGTGCCTTCTGTGAGAATCTGCTAGTGCGAACCGGGAGTATGAAGGACGCGGGAGAATACCGCGAGTTCATCGACCGCGCAGAACAGGAAGTGGGGGTTCGGTTTGACGACCTGGCGGCTTTGGCGGTTGAAGAAGGAGGAGTTTTTCTCACATGGGAGCCAGAAGGCGACTGTACATCCAATGAGTGCGAATTCAGTCTCTTCAATTTCTTGAAGGATGCAACAAGGGGCCAGGAGCTGTTCCGGAAGGTCGTGTCGGCCGTTTGGGGGGAAGAGGAAAGAACACAGGATGTGTGCGGCGTTGTGCTTCATACACCCGTAGATGGCTGGGCCGGGGGCATGACCTGGGGAATCATCGACAACTGTCTGTTGCACGGAGTCCCGCAGGAAGTGGTGAAACAGGGCGTGTTGGCGAGAAAGAGCGGACGATCGCTTGGTGAGCAGAAGGCGTTCCAGGAGATCGTAAGGCGTCTTCATCCCAAGAATGCCTACTGGGCGTACGCAGATCTTGGTATTCTGTACGAAGGATGCGTGAAGTCGCGTAGCTCCGAAAGGACCCCGATGAGGGGGCTGGTACAAGGCCTCGTCGCCGCGGCGAGCGTGACGGTGGAAAACGGAGTGTTTGATGCCCGAGTTGTTTGGAACAAGAACGTCACGTTGGGCGACATCTTCGGACTGGTCAGAAAGGTACTGGAGGACACACAATCTCGCAGACCGGTCGCGCGCTGACTTGGTCTGGAAAGATTGGTGCTGAGTCCCAGAGTAGTTGACCGGGTGAGTCTCAGATTGTCTGGCCTTGGAGGAGAGGGGCCGAGCCGCGTGGCGGCGGCTCGGCAGGGACTCGGGGTGGATCAGGCGATGTCGAGGTCGTCGAGGATGCGCACGGCCTCGAGGAAGGCGGCGCCCTGGGCGAGCATGACGAGTTCGATCGGTTTGAAGGTCCCCTCGCAACGGGAGTACGGGACGGAGGGGATGGCGGGGTGGAAGTCGGAGCCGAGCGGGCAGCAGAAGCGGAGATGGCCCTCGCGGACCTTGGTGGAGAGGCTAAGGATGCCGGCGAGCAGGGTAGCGACGGGGATGGCGTTGCGGAGCCGGCAGAGGTGGGCGGAGCGCAGGCGTTGGGCGTGCGGCATGGTCTTGGTCCTCCCGCGAGGTGAAACTCGGGGAGCGTCTCGTTGCCGACGGGCTGGGTGACCTTGGGCAGGTTTCTGGCAGCGGCGTGGATGAGGCTCGCGGTGGCGAGGTTGTTGA
>JAFGQW010000228.1 GCA_016935485.1 Planctomycetota bacterium
GGCCGGCCCGATCGGGCTCGTTTCCTACGGCGGCTCGCTCATGGACAACTACCTCGCCTACAACGCCGCGATCGTGGATTCCGTCTCGAGCCCCGCGCCGAATCCCGGCAACACGGTGGTCTTCGATCTCCGCGGGCGGCCGAACGGCCCATTCCAGGCGGCGCTCTCGTTCGGCAACGGCGGCATCCCCCTCGGTGCTGCCGGCATAGTTCCGCTGAGCTTCGACAACCTCTGCTATCTGTCGCTGATCGGCGCCTTCCCGGGGCTGAGCGGCGTGCTCGACGCGAACGGTGACGGCACCGTGAAGCTCGCCATTCCGAAGATCCCCGCGCTCGTCGGCCAGACGTTCTACTGCGCGTTCATCAACTACAGCCCGATCGACCACATCAGCAACGACCATCGCGTCACGATGCAGTAGCCAGCCTTTCGTCCCCGGTCCCCCGGGCCCCTCGCCCCGGGGGGCCGGTTCGTTTTTCGCCTCCCCGCCCGGCCCTTGCCCCGCCCGCCCGGGCGCCCCCGCAAGACGCTCCGGGAACGTCTCTCCCGTCAAGCCGGGCGGGCGAACGAAGGCGAACCCGCCCTGCGATCTTCCGTTCTGGTAAAATCGCGCCTCGGCAGGACCTCGCAACGGGTTCGATCCGGGGGCGCGCACCGGGAGGCACACGATGAGATCTTTCCGCGCGAGCCGCTCGCCACATTCCTGCCTCCTTGCTTGGACTCTCCTCACCGGTGCCCTTGCCGTGTCCGGCATGGCCATGGACGCGGCGGCACAGGCCGCCTCGCCCGGGACCCGGCCCGATCGACCCATCGTGCTCGGCACCGGGAACCGCCTCTCGGGCCGGCTTCCCGTGGTCTTCGTCGGCCCCCAGGATCACTTCGCGCCGGCGGCGTTTCGCGCGTTCTCGGCGGCTGTCGCTCACCGTTGCGATCTCGCGCTGGACCTGCGCATCGTCGCGGAGCTTCCGGCACCTTCGTCCCCCGCGGCACTCGTTCTTCTGGGGCGCGTGCCCACTGCCTCGGAAGCGGCCGTCCTTCGCTCTGCAGCCAGCACAGTGGCCGTTCTCGGCGTCGATGCGGCCGAGGCCCTCCCGCCAGCTCTGCTCGAGAACGCGGCCGTCTCCCAGCTGCGCCCCGGCGATCCGGCGGACGCCTGGCTCCGCGATCTGCCCGAGATCGACTCCGCTGGACCCGGCATCCTGGCGATCACTCGGGCTGGCGAGAAGACGCCGCGTTTGTTCGCCGGGCCCGCGAGCACGCCCGAGCGATTCGAGGTACTGATGCTCGTGTTGCTCCGCCACACCATCGAGAACGAGTGCGCGGTCCGCCACGTGCCGTCGGCCTTCGCGCGCATCGCGAGCCGACTGGACAGCGGCCGCCTCCTTCTGGACGTGACGACGCGGCTTCCCGGCGAGATCACGTGCGACGTGCTGGACCTGCGTGGCGGGGTGATTTCGCCCGAGCGTCCGATCCGACCCCTCGATCTCGCGGCCGTTCCGGATCCAGACCGCACGCTCGTGCGCCTCCGGTACCGCGGCCCGGACCGCCTCGCCGACGAGGCGCGGCTCTGGCTCCGGGATCTGCTCCCGGCCACGCTGCCCGCCATCGCGGTCCGCGGCCCCGCTCGCCTGCCCGCGGGCGAACCGCTACGCCTTCGCGTCGACGTCACCTCGGCCGACCAGGCACCCGTGAGCGGCGCGGCCGTCGAGGCACGCGCAGGTGCTCACGACCTGTCCGCGGTCACGGATGCCGCCGGAACCACGTGGCTCGTGAGCCCCGCGCCCATCGAAGCCGCAGAGGGTTCCCTCCCGATCGAGGTGCGCGTCCACAATATGCACTTCGATCGGACGGTGCGAGGGCGGGTGCGGATCGTCCCGCGGCCGCAGCGGCTGCTGATCGAGACCGACCGGCCGGTGGCCCGACCGGGTGAAGCCGTTCAGGTTCGCGCCGTCCTGGTGGACGGCATCTCCCATCGGGCGCTTCCGGGCCAGAGCATCACGCTCGAGGTGAAGGACCCGAACGATCAGCTTCTCGTCCGCGAAGTGTCGACCACCGGCGCATTCGGCGAAGTCGTGACCCGCGTGCCGCTCGGCGATGCGCTCCCCGCAGGAAACGGCACGGCCGAGGCGACCCTGGGCGCGGTCTCGGCGAGATGCACGTTCCGGGTGGAGGAGGCGGTGCTCGCGCGCTTCCGGGTCCGGGTCCAGCTCGGCCGCGATCGGTTCTCGCCGGTCGAACCGATCACCGGCGTGGTGGAAGCCGAGACGGTTTCGGGCGAGCCGCTCGCAGGCGCGTGCGTGCACATGGAGCTTCTCGCCCTTCGCCCGCACACCGTCCGGACCACGCTGCGTCTGGACGAGCGGGGAGCCGCGACCTTCTCCCTCGACGCGCCGGCACAGCAGGTGAGCCATCCGGCCTTGCACGTCACGGTCGAGCACCACGGGGCGATCGTCACGAAGCGGGTCGCCGTCCCGATTGAGGGCCCGCGGTCCATGCGCATCGCGTGGGAAACCCGCCCCTCGCCCCTCGTGGCGGGCGTGCCCGGAACCGTTCACGTCGAGACTCGAGACGAGAAGGGCGAGCCATTTGCCGCAACGATCGACTGGCGCATCGAGGGGGCACGCCCGCGCGCGGGATCGGGCTCTCTCATGGCCAGGATTCCTGTTCCCGAGGACCAGCCTTCGGGTGCCATCAAACTGCACGTGCGGGCCGAACAGAGTGCGTATGAGACGGACTTCCCGGCCGTGGCCGAGCTTCACGTGCGGGTACCCATCGTGGAGGGCGTGTCGCTCGAGCTCCCGCGCACTGTGCGTCCCGGCACGACGTTCCAGGTCTCGCTCCAATCCGCGCGGAAGACCGGTCTGGTGCACCTGGACCTCTCGGCGGGCGAACAGCTCCTGGCCGGAGCGAGCGTCTCCCTCATCGACGGCCGGGGCGCCGCGATGGTGACGGCTCCGGCTGGCGCCCGGGGCCCGGCGCTCGTGGTGGCGCGGTTCGCGGACCAGCCCGGACAGGTCGCGGCCCAGCAGCCGATCGACTTGGTCACCGCACCGCTCGCCGTGACCGTGACTCCGGCTCGGGCCGAGGCCAGGCCCGGCGAGACTGTGGCGTGCGCGGTGCAAGTGCAGGACGCGGCTGGACACGGCATCCCGGCTCTGCTCGACGTGCGCGTTGCCGATCCGGTCAACCGGGAGGCCTGGGGCGACCTCACCGTGCCGCTCCGCGACGAGCTGGGCATCGCTCCGGTGCGGGAGGGCGCCTCGCTCCTGGCTCGATTCGAGCCGATCGTGGCGCGGGCACAGCTGTTCGTGGAGAGCGATCGGATCGCCCGGCCAGCTCTGCACGAGGCCGCGACGGCGGTGCGAGCGGGCCGGGCTCGGGCGGGCGAGCTCCCGTGGGGCGCGAAGATCCAGCTCACGCGCATCGGCGACCGGGTGCTCCTGGGCGCCGAGCCGGCGGTCACGCAGGACCCGAGCCACGAACGTGCCCGCGTGCCCCAGGGACCGGGAACCGTGGTCCATACATCGACCCAGGAATCGATCCTCTGCGTCCGTTCGCTCTTGCCGCCTCGGCCCCCACAGGCCGTCGCTTCGGAGCGGTCCAGCTGGGGGAACTGGTTCCAGGCCTGCCAGGCCCCGGACGGTTCCTTCCCCGTGCTGTCGCCCCGGGCGCTTGCCCGCCTCGTACCTGAGGAGTCGCTGGGTGACCCCTGGCTCGAACCGGGAACCACCGGCCTGGTGGTGTCCGCGCACGCACACGCGGGCTGCACGCACCGATCGGGGCCGGAAAAGGAGCTCGTGGGGAACGCGCTGGACTACCTGCGCGCCATACAGAACGCCGGGGGGTTCTTCGGCAATCCGGAGGCGCCCTGGGCCATGCTGAACCACGCCATGTGCACCGTGGCGCTCGCGGAGCTCCCCAGCATGGGCCGCGATCCGGAACTGCGGCCGTTGGCGGAGCAGGCGCTGTCTGCGCTGGCCGCACGGCAGCGCCCGGACGGCGGCTTCGGTGAGGCCGGATTCGCGGAGGCGAGTCTGGTGTGTACGGCGTGGGCCGCGCTCGCCATCCGCGCGGCGAAGAACGCGGATCTTGAGGCTCCCGACGCGACCGTCGCCGGAATCCGCAGATGGCTCGAGGCCAGGACGGACCCCGCGACCGGCCTGGTGACCGCGAGCCGGGAGGAAATCGAACAGTACCCCTTCACGGGTACCGGCGGCGTGCGCTATGCCGCGGCCTTGCCTGCGCTCATCCGGATTCTCCTGCTCGACGAGGACCCCGAAAAGCACGTGGTGCTGCAGCAGCTCGAGAAGCACCTCGTTGCCGTGCCTCCCGCGCCAGGAGACCGCGACCTCCACGGCCTGTACTGGGGAACGGCCGCCGCGTTCCAGTTCGGGGGGCCGAGCTGGCATCGCTGGAACCGGGCCATGAAGCCGAACATCGTCGATACTCAGATCGAGGGCGGCGCCTGGCCGGGAGACGGGCGAGCTGGACGCGTGGCCACCACGGCATTCGGCACCATGTGCCTGGCGATCTACTACCGGTACGGCGGTTTCCCCCGCGATGAGAAGTCCAGTGAGACGCCGCCCGCAGGCTGGTTCGGCGACCTGCCGACCGCGGATCTCGCGCATCTCACCGCGCCGGACGGGCGCGCCACGGTTGCGCTCCGGTTGCCGGAGCGCATCACGCCCTGGGATGTCCGCATCGGGGCGTGGGACGGCCGGGGCGGGTACGGCGCGGGGAGAGCCACGGTGCACGCGATGCTGCCCTTTCACCTCGAGGTCGACGCCCCGACCTGGTTGCACGAGGGCGACCGATGCGCCGTACCGGTGCGCGTGCATTCGGCACTCGCGAGCGCCGCAGAGGTTGCGGTGGAGGTGCGGGCGGCCGAAGGAATCGCGATCCCGGCGAAGACGCCTCTCGAGCTCACGATCGCGGCCGGCGGAATCGCGTCGTCCTTGCTGTGGATCGAAGCCGGAAGGCCTGCGCCGGGCCAGCTGGTCCTCGAGGCGACGAGCGGCACTCACCGGCACGTCGTGAAACATGCGTTCACGATCCGCACCCGCGCACTGCCGTTCGTCGTGTCCCGGCCGGTGCGCGCCGGGGAGACCATTCGCGCCGGCGACGGGCTCCAAGCGGATGCTTCCCGGCTTCGCGTGGAACTCGTCGTGACCGCGGATCCGATCGGGGACGAGCCTGCGGGCCTGGACGAGTGGACCAAGCGGATCCAGGAGCCGTGTGAGGAGTTCGAGGAAGCAGCCCCGGAGTGGACCATGGCCTGTCTCCACGCCGAGCTGCTTGCGCTCCGACTGCTGCAGGCGACCGGCCGCATCGGCGACGAGCTGGCCGGGCGCGCCCGCGAGCGTCTCGCGGCCATGTACCGGCGCATGCTGCAGTGCGAGCTCGCCGGCGGCGGCTTCTCGTTCCGCGACGGACAGCCGGCCCAGGCGGACCTCACCGCCCTGGCCATCCACGTGCTCTCGGATCTGAAGGCCGTGCAGGCCGTGGACGAGGCCGTGATCACGCGCGCCGCCGCGTTCCTCGAGCAGCATGTGCCCGAGAAACCAGCCGAACGCGTGTATGCCCTGGCGGCACTGGTGCGCGCCGGGCGCGCGGTGCAGGACGCCGTGATTCTGGACGTCCTCGGCGACGAAACCGACCCGTATGTCCTGGCGCTGGCAGTCTGCCACGGATTGACCCCGGATCCCTTGCTGCCGCAAGCGCGGTCGCGCATCGAAGGCGCCGCGGTGCGGGTGGGCTCGAAAGCGATCTGGAAGTCGGTGAGGGAGACCCTCACCCTCTTCCCCGGCGATCGTGAATTCTCGTGGCCTCAGGTCACGGCGCTGGCCGTGGAAGCTCTCATCCGCGTCGACGGACCGAATGACCTGATCGAGAAGGGCGTGGCAACGATCCGCCGGGTCGCGGAGATGGGGTGGCCCGCCGGCCACGAGTGGGTCGCCTGCCTCCGCGTTCTGCTGGCCGCTACCGGCGCGGGACCGGCACGCGGCACCCTCGTGGTACACCGTGCGCAGGAGCCGCCGCGCTCGCTCCGGATCGGAGGCGAGAGGAGGTCGGCGCGGCTCGACCTCGGCGAGGTGCAGGCCGATGACCGCTTCCACATCGCTTTCGAGGGCGAGGGCACGCCGCACATCCTGTTGCGGATCACCGGCGCCTCCGCCACGCCAGCGGCAGCCGAACAGGGTCCGCTCGCGGTTCATGCCATCTGGAGCGGCGAGCCGCTCGTGCCCGGCGCGCTCGCCCACTGCACGGTCACGCTGCGAGACCGAAAGGCGCCGTGGTGCGACGACGCCGTGGTGGAGGTGCCGGTTCCCGCGGGCTTCCGGCCGGACCCGGTCGCGCTCGCGGAGGCGGCACGGCGCGCTGGTTTCTGTCGCGCCGAGGTCCGGTCCGGCTGCGTGCTCCTTGCCCGCAGCTGGATGCCGTTGTCGGAGGCGATCGCCATCCGGATCCCGTTCGTGGCCGGATGGGAGGGCCGATTCCACTGCGGCGCTGTGCGGACCTGGTCGACCGAGGAGCCCGACGCGACGAGCGCCACCGAAGCCCGCGTGATCGCCGTCGGCGACCCGGCGCCAAACCGCCGGTAGGAAACGCCTGGAGGGCTCGCCACCGGAAGAGCGCCACCCCCGCGCGCAATGACCGACCGCGAGAGGCGAGCGCCCCGTTGCCGGCGCCGGGCCCCTCTGCTATGCTGCGAGTATCCAATCCGGGTGCGAATCGCCGCTCCGTCGAGAGCGAGAGGAGGTTTTCCCATGAACAGAACGGGACTGCTCGCGGCCGCCATGGTGGCCATGCTCGCCGGGATCGCGTCGGCGCAGTACCGCACGCCGTCGTACCTGATGGGCGGCGTGGCCAGCACGCTCAGCACGCACTGGAACGGCGTCTGGCTCGCGGACTTGAAGGCGCGCTCGATCACGAGCCTCACGCGCGGCATCCCGGTGTTCGACATCCCGTGCCTCGCGATGGACGCCGATAACCGGCGGGTGGTCTTCACCGCCGACGGCACCCAGATGCCGGGCTTCTCGTCGTATCTGCAGAGCGGCGTCTACCGAGTCGACCCGGCCACGTTCCAGGTGACCACGGTGGCAGCGCACACGCTCCAGCTCTTTTCCCCCACGCATCTGCTCGTGAACCCGGACGGCGACTACGTTCTCACCGTGCGGACGAGCCTGATCGGCGCGGTCTACAACGTCATGAAGGTCTCCGGGGTCGGCGGCGTGCTCACGACCGTCTTCGGCATCAGCCACCTGCCCGGCGCCGAGAAGATGAACCTCGGCATCAACATGGACACCGGCAACTACCTCGTGACCGCATTCCGGTTCCTGGGCTCGCCGCAGTACCCCCACACCGTGCTCGACGTGGCCGAGGACGGCACCTGGACCACGTTCGCCGGCGCGACGTACGGCTGGGACAGCACGGGCGCAAACCTGCAGCAGGACTTCGACACCGGCGCGCTCGTGGGACAGGCCGACAACTGTCTCTACCAGCTGATGCCGGGTGCGGCCACGCGCACGACCCTGGCCTTCTTGCCGACGTCGGCCAGGTTCGTACTGGAGTTCGGCAGCCTGTTCGACCTGCAGTCCGCGGCCGCGCCGCGCATCGTGGCCTCGGGCCACGTCACCACGCTGGTCCAGGGACGCGTCTGCGACAAGCCGGCGGTGTTCACCATCGATGCGCGGCCGCCGTACGCGTGCACGGGGATCAACGCGGATCCGGGCGACCAGACCGGATGCCAGACGAACCTCTCGCGGGGCTTCGGGTTCCATCTCGGCCGCCACCTCCAGACCGTGAAGATCGGCACCGGACGCTGGCAAGTGCACGCGAGCTGCCCCGACTACCCCGGGAAGGCCTACGCTCTGGTGCTGAGCGCGCGGGGCTACCGCCCCGGCATCAAGCTACCGGACGGCCGCCGGGTTCACTTGAACCTCGATCCCCTCTCGGTGCTGTCGCTCCAGAACCTGCTGCGTCCGCTCTTCGATCCCGGTCCGCTCACACTCGACGCTTCCGGCAGGGCCGCGGGACTCATCGACGCGAGCAGCCTGCCGCCCGTCGACGTGCCGCTCTGGATCGCCCTGGCCGTGCTCGATCCGCAGGCCCCGTGCGGCCTGGCGTTCCTGCCGGACACCTGCGTGATGCGGCTTCGCTCCCGGTAGCGCGCCGGCCGCGTCTCCTTCGAGGACGCCGCGCGTCAGCAGAACCACCCCGGAGCGCCGACCAGCTCCGCGGCGGCATACACGAGGGAGAGCGCGAGCACCGCAGCGACAATCGAGCGCGCACGGTCCGTCGTCAGCAAGCGGCGGATCGCGGCGCCGGCGGCGGCCCAGGTGGAGATCGACGCGAACGAGACGGCCGCGAGCGCCAGCGCGCTCATCGCCAGGAAGACCGGCTCCCTGGCCCGGTCGGCCAGGAAGGTCGAGTAGAGCGTGAGACCGTAGACCACGACCTTGGGGTTCACGAACTGGAGACCGAGTCCGGCGCAGTAGCCCTGGGAGGGCGGGAGCGCCGCGCGCGTGCCGAAGCGGGCGCGCCCCGCCCAGAGAGACCAGGCGAGCCAGAGGATGTAGGCCGCGCCGAGGTGCTTCAGGACCGGCTCGGCGCCGGGAAACACCTCGCGCAGGAAGGCGGCGCCGCCGGCGCAGACCAGCATCACGATCGAGAAGCCGGTGCCGATGCCGAGCAGGAAGGGCAGCGCCCCCCGCGATCCTCGTTGCATGGCGATCGACGCACTCAGCACGTTGTTCGGCCCCGGGCTGAAAGTCGTGGCCAGGACGAAGGTGACGGTGGCGATGAGTGGTGGATCCATGCGGATTGTGGAAGCTACCGGCCCGGACAGAGACCGTCAAGCGGGCGTCGGGTCGCGGGCGGCGCGGAGAAGGCTTGCTTGCCCGGGCGGACTTCGCTACCCTCGTCGCATCCGGACGGACGTTGGGTCCCGGAGCAAACCCCTTGTGGATTGGAGGTCGACCCATGCGTGTTTCCCTGCTGGTGATCGCGGCCTTGCTGGCTGCCTGTGCGTCGACCGGCGGTGATGTGCCCTACCCGGCGGTGCAGCAGATCATCGACCGCATCGCCGCCGAGCACCCCGACCTGGTTCGCCTGACGCTTCACGCGGTGCCGCTGGGCAAGACCCAGTGCACCCAGCTCGCGAGCACGATGGCAGAGCGCCGCGGCAAGCCCTCGGATCCCGAGGACCGCGAGGCGATGCGCACCGGGAAGGAAGTCGTCCTGGACGAGCCGGGCGCCATCGACGTCACGGTGCCGATCCTGGAGGTGGGCGGCAAGCCGACCGCCATTGCCGGGGTCACGCTCCGCGCCGGAGAGACGGCTGACCGCAACGCCGTGATTGGGCAAGCGAGGAAGATCGCCGGCGACCTCGCGGCCGCGGTCAAGACTGCCGGCAAGCCGCTCTGGTAGGCCGCGCGGCTGACGACCGGGATCCGCGGCTCGGCGCCACCGCCTGACTCGCCCGGGTTGATCCGGGCGTTCGAGACGCCGGAGAGAAGGCAGCCGCGGATTCTCGATGGGGCAGCCGGTCGCGCGGCCACCCGCCAGCCGCCTCGCCGCGGCGGCGGGTTGTGATACCGTGCGAGTCCGGGTATACTCGGGTTGTCACTCCGGGTCGGCGACACCAGACCTTTCGTCCTGTCGGCACGCTTGCGTGGAGGTTGGCTGTTCGATGAACCGACGTGTCGTTTCGATCCGGAGTCTCGTGGTTCTTGCCGCCGTCGCCGCGCTCGCTGCGAGTAGCGAGGCCGGCTCGCCGCCGCTGCCCAGTCCCAGCGTCTGGATCGGCGCGGGCGGCGCCATTGGCGAGCCGGCCACCGTGCAGGTGCAGTATCCCGGGCAGTACTGCCCGTACGTGCTCGTCTACTCTCCCAGCGCCAACCCGACGAACAGCTGGCCACCGATCGTGCCGCCGTACGGACTGCTCGCCGCGGGTCTTCTCGATGCCCAGGGCGCGGCGGCGATCCCGGTTCCGGTTCCGGGAAACACGGGCCTGGTCGGCGCCAAGGTTCACTTCGTCGCCGCAGTGGACGACCCCTCGTCCTTCGGGCGGAGCTACTCGCCGGTGTGCCTCTGGACCGTCGCGCCGCCGCACCCGCGCCGGTTCGTTCCAGTCGCCGGCGCGAAGCCGATCCCGTACAACCCCGGGAACGGCCACGCTCGCGCCACGCTCCAGAGCGGGCAGGTGCTCTTTGCGGGCGGCATGGCCGGCGGCTGCGTGCCGATGGCGCGAAGCGACGCGTACGTGTACGACCCCACGCGTCTTGCCTCCGCGAGAGTGGGCGATCTCGTGACGCCGCGCACGGGCCACGTCGCGCGGACCCTCGGGGACGGCACGGTCCTCATCGTGGGCGGCGACTGGATGGGCGCGACTCCCACCGCCGAGCTCTACAGCCCAACGGCCCAGACCTTCCAGAGCCTCGGCCCCGTGCCGTTCACGCTCTCCGGGGCCACGGCGACCGTTCTTCGCGCACCGGGCACCGGACACGAGTACGTGCTCATCGCCGGAGGATTGGGCTCGAGTGGGCCGTCGTCGCAGGCCATGCTCTACGACGCGTGGAACCGGACGTTCGTTGCGCTGCCCGCCATGAAGCGGGCGCGCTATCAGGCCGCGGCCGTGGCGTTTTCCGCGGCGGGCGCCGTGCTCATCACCGGCGGCCAGGATGCGCAGTACAGCGACCAGGACCACGCCGAGCTCTTCCTGCTCGCCACGCGGCAGTTCTACGACTGGGGCCGGATGGTCCGGCCGCGCGCGGGCCACGCCATGACGGCTCTGGATGCCACGCACGCACTCGTCCTCGGCGGCGGCTCCACGCCCGACATGTGCCGCGAGATCGAGGTCTTCTCCGGCCTCGGCCGGACCGCGCAGCTCCTGCCGCCGCCGTTGCGTCTGCATCTCCCACGGAGCCACTTCGAGGTCGCGACCCAGCCCGATGGTTCCGTGGTGGTGGCCGGCAGCCTCTACGCTATCCACCCCAATCCGGGCCGCACGCCGGAGTGGCTGACCGCTGCCGGCTCCACGCTGCTCCGACCCATGGCCGAGCCAAGCGAGTACGTGGTGCTCCACCCGTTGCTCGGCGGCGGCGTCCTCGCGCTGGGCCTGTCGCGGGTGCACCACCTGCAGTAGCCCGCTCGCGCGGATTCGCGCCGTCAGACCGACGGGCGCATCCCGGCACTCACGGCATCAGTACGTCACCTTGCGTGGTAGGGTCTTCGCTTCCTCGATCGACCTACCTCAGGGAGCAGCCGCGGCGGCGCAGGACGTGGCGCACGTAGTCCATCGCAGCGGGGTCGTGCGGGACAGCGAGGCCCTCGTCGAGCCATTGCAGGGCGAGGCATCTTCGCGTGTCCGGGTCGCTCGCATCCAGTCTGAGGAGGAGTCCGCCTCCGGTCCGGAACGGCAGCGAGAGCCCGTATCCCAGCAGGAGTGCCTCCGCGATGGCGTGGTTCGAGTCATGCTCGTGGGCGAGCTGCTCGCGCAGCAGGTGGAAGCCGGGTTCGCTGCGGAGGAAGTGCTTCAGCAACGGCTTCTCGCCGATCGGATCCGCGAGGATGCGTCGCCACAGCTCGTCGTGGAGTTCCCGCAGCAACTCGTCCGAGAGGGTGGCGGGAAGCGCGTCGAGGTCGAATTCCTCGAGCGCGCGGCGCCGCTTCGCGGGACCGAGGTGAGCGAAGCTCAAGGCGCGCTCCGCGTCCGTCATCTCGGGGAAGAACCGTGCGAACACCCGGTAGCTCGGGTCGGGCAGCAGGGCGGACCAGGTAGCCCGGGTAAAGTCGTACGGCGTGTCGTCGGCGAGCAGAAGTTGCTCGAGCGCCGCGCGACTCCCGGGGGCTCCGTGGAGGCACTGCCAGAAGAGGTGCCAGGGCCGGTGGACAGGATGCTCGGCGCACAGCGGGAACTCCGCGCCGCGGCGCGCCAGCTCGCGCAGGTACAGCGCGCGGCGAAGCGGCAGCGGATCGCAGAGGCAAGCGGCAACGAGCTGGGATAACGGGACCCGGCGGATCAGCTCGGCCGGGACGACCGGACTCGCAGGACGCGGTGAGGAATCCTCGACGAGCGGCGTCAGCACGGCGAGATCGACGCTCGGGCCCGAAGCCAGCGTCCGCAGCCAGTGCTCCGGGTCGTCGATCTCGGCCGAGCCGTTGGCCTGCGCGATGAGGTAGCGGATTCCCTCCTCGCCCAGGGCAGCGAGGGCGTCGACGTCTTCGCGGTAGAGCCGCTGGAGCTCGACGGGCCAGTGCGCGCGCGGGACTTCCTTCCAGCGGTGTTCCTCGATGGACTCCCGGTACCGCTCCTCGTCGCTCCGCACCTCCGGCCGCACGTGGCGCGCACGAAGGGCCGCCGCACACTTCCGCAGACCGGCGAGGCGCTCGCGGATGCCGGCCTCCACCGGACCCTCCGCCGCACCGGACGACGCCGATGTGCTGATGTCGCCGAGGTCCTCCAGCGCCCCGATCACATTCTCGTCCCAGGAGGCCGAACAACGCTCCACCCGCGCGAAGATCGCCTCAGCGAACGCGAGCTCGCTCGCAAGCGACGCCGGGCACTCCGCGATCACCTCGTGCCGGATGTCTGACTCGACGCGCAGGGACTTCGCGATCCCCTCCTCGATCGACGAGCTAGTGTCCCACGCAAGCTCGGCGAGCATGCACTCGAAGACCGCATCGGGAGCTTCGAGGATTCTCCGTCGCAGCGCGAGATCGCCGCTGCTGCGATGGTATGCGCGCGCGACCTCGAAGGCGGTGGCCGGCTCGCCCGGGGCGTCCGGCACTCCCGGCAGGTCGAAGAGCGCGGCGCGACACGCGTAGCAACTGCCGTGGCGTGCGAACAGCGGCTCGAGCCACTTCGCACACTGCGCCGCGGTCAGCGCCAGCCGCTGGCCGTGGATGTCCCGCAGGTACTCCGCGCCGCGATCGGGATCCTGCGCCTGCAGGGCGTTCTCGAGCAGGCCTTCGACGCCGGCACGGCGCCACGCCTCCGGGAGGACGGCCACCACGGCTCGATCCTCGGCGCGGATCTTCCGTTCCGGAACGATCCGCAGGCGCGAGCCCGCGCTGAGGGCGAAGATCGTCTCGTCGTACATCTCGCGCACGTCGACGGGCGGCCAGAGCACGGACCCCTCGAACCCGAAAACGACCGGCACCTCGATGCGCCGAGGCTTGGCTGGACTCACAAACGGCAGCATCGCGACGACCGCGTCGTCGTGGCGCTCGATGTCGCTCGGACAGAGATGCGGTTCGCAGCCGGCGGGCAGGGGGCAGCGCACGACGAGGTAGGACACCGTGTGCTCCGCCGCCACGTCGAGCGCAATCCGGTAGATCCGCCCGCGTTCGAGGAACGACCCGGCGCCGGCCTCGAGAATCGAGCGCTGGACGCTGAGCCCGTTCCCGCGGGCAGCGAAGCTCTCCGCCGCGACGCCTCTCGCTCCGAGCAGACGTACGCGGAGCTCCGTGCCGTCGGCGCTCCGGACCTCGACCCGCGGCTTCCCGTGCAGTACCACCTTCGCCCGATGCCCGTCCTTCGCGTCCAGCGTGATCTTGCGAAGCACGCCGTCGATCCGCACCTCGGCCGCGCTGGCGGCGACCGGCGTCTCGCCGATCCCGCCGGAGGCCAGGGCATGCAGCGCGCACGCCGCGGACCAGGTGTGCTCGAAGCCGTGGCCTTCGATGTGGCGAAGGAGCCTCTCCTCGATCTCGCGAGTCGCGGCGTCGTCGAGGCCGAGTGCCTGGCGCAGGCGCAGCTCGAAGGCGAGCTGGACGCGCTCGCCTTCGCCAAGCCGGAGACCCCGGAAGCGCGTGGGCCCCGGTCCGCGCAGCGACCGGGCGATCTCGAGCGCCGCGTCACGCTCGCCGGCCGCGAGGAACGCGAGGCCGGCGCGGCACAGGAGGCCGCGGGGCAGTCCGGCGTGCTTCTGCAGGAAGCTCTGGACAGCCGCCACCAGATCCGTATTCCGCCCCACCAGGCGGAGCAGCGCGATCGCGTGCTCGGCGCCGACGATGTCCGGCGGATCCGCGGCGGCCAGCCGCACCCGAGCAGCCTCGGCGAGCGCCTGCAGGCCCGCGCACGAGCCGTTCACGTCGAGTCCGTAGCGCCCGAGCGGATGTCCCGCGGCCTTCAGCTCCGAGAGCGTGTGAAAGACGAGCGCGGTGATGCCGGGATCGCCTTCCTGCCGCGGCCACCAGGAGTAGAGGAGGCTCTGGGGATGCCAGAGCTGGATCAGGCGGGCGAACATCACCTCGGCGTCGAGGGCGGCGGTGCCTCCCTCGGGAACGTGCCGTCCGAAGAGTCCGAGGAGCCGCGAGCTCGTCTGTTCCGCGCACCGATAGGGATAGGTCGCCAGTTCCTCGCGCAGGCCGGCGAGCAGCGCCGCGGACCCGGCACCGATCACGAGCTCCTCGAGCTCGTCCGCGCCCGGCAGGGTGAGCACCTGCCACAACGTCGTGACCGTGCCGTTCGTCTGCAGCGGTTCGCGCACGGTGTCGCGCTGGATCGGCAGGACGCGGCGCAGCGCGTCGCTGCATTCGCCGGCCCGCACGCCGAGCTCGACCCGAGCCTCGCCGCGCGAGCGTGCGCGCAGCTCGATGCCGCTGGCCAGGCTCTCCTCGCGAGCGAGCGCCAGCTCGTCGCTGGTGCGGGCCGTCCACTCCGGCGCGGTCGCTGCTTCGCCAGAGACGACGGGAGTGGTGCGGATGCGGTCCCCGAGCCTGAGGAAGCGCGGCAGGGCGACCTCGACGCTGAGCGGCTTCTCCGTCACGAGCGGGAAGCAGGCTGCTCCCTGGCCGAGCGCCTCGTCCACGGCGACTACACGCAGCCGCCAGGTCGTCAGATCGTCGGGCAGCTCGAACTCGTAGCTTGCGCGCCCTGCGGCGTCCGTGCGGAGGCAAGCCTGATAGCCGGCCGACGGGCAGAAGCGCTTGCGGAATAGCTCCTCCGGGACGTCGAGCGCGCCGAGGTCGGGGATCGGCGTCGGACACGGAGTGGGACTACCCGGCGCGTTGTAAGGCCACGTTCGAGGACGGCCAACGCCCAGCATGCGCCCGATCACGTCCCACGGCTGAACGGTCGGCCAGGCGCTCGCAGAGCGCCTCGTCATCCACCACCATAGATCCCCGAGGTACTCGGGCAGGCCCTGCCGAGCGCTCTCGCCATGACTCTTCCACCACCACTCGAGCTTCCCGAAGCGCTCCACCGCCGCGGCATCGTCGACGTCCTCGAGCGCGAGAAGCCGCTCGTCGACCACGGAGGCGCACAGAATGGCGCGCACGGGCTCGCCGGCGCCGTCGGTGACGCGCAGCGCGACCCGGCACCCACTGCCAGGCCGGTAGCGGCGCGTCTCGGTCTCGAGCGCGATCCGGAGCTCTTCCTCAGGCGCGGCGATGGGCACGGAACGGCGGGCATGGTGGCCAGCGGCCACGAACTCGACGCGCGCTTTGCCGCGTGTGTCCCGTGGAATCGTGAAGGCGAGCTCCGCGCGACCGGCCGCATCGAACCGGACCGCCCGGGCCTCGAGGTGATCGCGCGTCCAGAGGACGCAGAGGCCCTGCGCACCGGGCTCGCAGCGCAGGCAGAAGCATGCCTCGGCGCCCGGCGCCGGTTGCGCGCTCGCGGCGATCCCGGGACGATCGTCGCGCCGGTCCGGCGGATCCTCCGGCAGACCGATCTCGCACGTGCGGGTGACACCCTGGCCGTCCGGGCCGCGGACGGTGGCGGAAAGCTCGAGATCTTGCCCCCGCCTGGTGAAGAACGCCTCGTCGTGCGGCAGCTCGATGCGTAGCGTGCCATCCCGACCCAGACGCGTCTCGAGCTCGTGGGTCAACGGCCAGATCCGCGCGCGCAGCTGGACCGGCGCCCCCGCGGCCACGGGGCCGTGCGACCACCGGGCCCGGAGCTCCGCCGTGGCCGCCGGTCCGGGCGCGAGGCGCTGTGGTGCCTCGAGCTCTACGAGCAGGGGCGAGCGGCGAAACGGATCGACGCGGAAGAGATCCTGAAGGTCGAGCTTCTCGCCGCCGAGCTCCAGCTGGCCCGCGACCCGGCCGTGCGCGGTGGTCTCGGGAATCCGCGCCACGAAGGTCAATACGCCGCTCGCGTTCAGCATGCCGAAGCGCAGCTGCTCGTCCTTGCGGCCCGGCCAGAGGCGCAGCGCGCAGAACCCGCCGCGCACCGGCGTGCCCGCGGGCCGGCCGTCGACCGCCTCGATGCGGCGGACGAAGATGCGGCCGTGCACGGTCTCGCCGGGGCGATACAGCGGGCGCTCGCAGAAGACGTGGGCCCGAAGCCCCTCGGAGACCGCGAGTGTCTGGCCGACCCCCGAGACGTCGGCGCGGGCGACATGGGCGCCGCTGCGCACCTCGACGTGAGCGTACCCCGAGCCGATAGTCTCGAGACCCAGGGGCGAGATTGCGAGCGTGGCGAGACCCTGACCGTCGCACGTTCCCTCGGCGATGGGAAGCCCGGAGGCGCGGCGCACGGAGACCGTCGCGCCGCTGGCGGGCCGGTCGCCCAGGCGCGCGCAGACCACGACGTGCGAGCCGGCCGTCAGGCAGTCGAACCCGAGGTCCGAGACGAGGACCGGCCGCGTGTGGCGCCAGCCGGTCGGCGTCTCCCGCACCTCGAGCAGCCAGAAGCCGGGGCCGGGAACGTGCGTCACGAACACCTCGTTCCCTGCGGGAACCCGCTCCGTGCGCTCGGGCTCGAGCTCGGGAAGGCGGCGGTCGAGCTCCACTGCGTCGGGCTCGATGTCCGGAGAGGGAAACCAGCGGAGCTCGAGGTCGTGGCGGCGGGGCGCCGGGATGCGGAGCTCGCTTCCCGAGGGCACCTGCATCGAGTCGGCGAAGTCCCCGGTCCGCCGCAGCAGGCGGAGCATCCAGCGGGCCTCGGCCAGCACGTCGGCGTCCGCGCCGCGTTCCCGCAGCCGTTCGTGAAGCTGCTCGACCTGGCGCGTCATCGGCTCGAAAGTAGCCTCGATGCTCGCGAGTGATTGGTCGTCGATCTCCACGTAGTCGTCCTCGCCAGGCCACAGGCCGGGAACATCCAGCGCGAGCCGGCGCGCGGTGAGCAGGGCTCCGGCTGCACCGAGGAGCGCCCGTTCCCCGAGCTCGGGGTGCACGTCGGCGAGCGCGAGCAACAACCGGGCCCGCTCGAGCGCCGGCTTCCGGGCAGCTTCGAGCCAGGCGCGGTCCAGCTCGCTGAGTTTCGCGAGCGCGTCGGCTCCGACCGGCTGGCCGCGGTACACGGCAAGCTCGGCGGCGGTCGGCCCCTCCTGCGCGGCGCTCGGCGGTGAAGCGGCGGACCAGAAGACCGCGAGGACGAGCAGCATGCCCAGGCGAAGTCTCGGGGAACCGGAGTGCGGGCGGGCCGTCGCGGCAACGCGTGCACGGGAGCCCGCGGCGGCGAGAAGAAGCGAGGTTCCAGCGGCTGCGGCGCGGGCGTTCATCGTACCCTCCTTGCCGGGACCCGCGGCCGGCGAGAAGGGAGGTCGATGGCTCCGAGCATGATCCCCGCGCATCGCCGCGGACACGGGTCCCTCGCGGGCCCGGCGTCTCGCACGAGCCACGTCGGTTACCGGCGCGAAACGCCGCGGCCCGCCGTTGCGGGTCAATCCGGGCTTTCCCGCGCTTCCCCGCAACGCGCGTGCCCGCTCGCCGCCGCGCGCGGCTCAGCTCAGGGCGCAGCCCCCTCGTGGAAGCGCCCGTCCGCGTGCCGGCGGTCCTGGCGGCGATCGTCGAGCCAGCCTGCCCGCGACGACGGATGCGCGTCGAACTCGGGAACGTACGGCTTGATGTCGAGCAGCGGGGTGCCGTCCAGGATGTCGACGCCGCGCACGCGCAGCACGTTCCCCTCGCGGCCGAGGAGCCGCACGACCGAGAGCCCGATCGGGTTGGGCCGCGAGGGCGCGCGGGTAGCGAACAGGCCGTGCTCGCGCGTGTCGCGGTAGGGCACGATCCGCGGCCGGAACGGACCGGCGCGGTCGCACCAGTAGACGAGCCAGATGCGCTCGAAGCCCTCGAGGTCGGCCAGCGCGGGCTCGAGATCCGGGTCGACGTGGACCTCGCCGAGAGCCTCCTCGGCATAGATCGGCTGGATCGGGGTGCCGGCCGCCGCCGTGTGCGGCGTTCGGATCACCCCGATGGAACGGCTGACGATCGGTCGCGGGGCGTCGCTCATGGTGTCTGGCCCATTCCGGATGGCGAACCGCGAGGCGGACGGACACCTCGCCGGAACGAGCTTCGATCATAGCGCGGGGACTGCCCGCGGCCCACAGCCATCAGCCGTCAGCTGTCAGCTTGCGGTGCGCCAGAGGGGCGCGGACGGAGTCGGCCCGCCCAGGCAAACCGCCCGTCCTCCAGAGCCGGGGCCGCCTGTGTGACGGGTTCGCAGCTCGTCGTGCAAGCGGCGCTCGCCAATCGACTTGGGGGTTTCCCCTCGCCGTGCGCAGGAGTTCGAGCCTCATCGCATCGCGTGGGCGTCGCCGGCACCGCGATACGTGCGCAGGTAGCGCAGCCCCGCGATCGCGCGGGCGCCGTACCAGCTCGTCATCTCGCCGTCGATCGGCTCGATGGACTTCCCCGGAAAGCGCGCCCGCAGTGCCTCGAGGTCGCGGCTGCGGAACCGGTACGGCTCGCTCGACAGCAGCACGCGATCGGCCCGCGCGACGGCCGGATCGAGATCCTCGATGACGGGGTAGCGCTGCGCACCGGCCCAGCCGCCCGGCCCGTGCAGCACCTCCCACCCGACCTGTGCGAGGCTCCGGGCGATGTACGTGTCGGCGGCGACCGTCATCCACGGCTTCTTCCAGATGAGGTACAGCACGCGCTCCGCACGCCAGGTGCCGGCGCGGCAAGCCTCGAGCTCGTCCTGCAGCTTCGCGGCGAGGACTGCCGCGGCCTCGGACCGGCCGAAGACGCCGCCGAAGAGCTCGTACAGCGCCAGGTTGTCTTCCGGCGCCAGGGGATGCGTCACGATGACGTGCGGCACGACGGCTCCCAGCGCGTCGACCACCGGTCGGTCGTTCTCGTCGATGTTCACGATCAGGTGGGTCGGCGCCAGCGCGCGGACGCGGTCGATTCTCACGTCCTTCGTGCCGCCGACCTTCGGGATGCCGGCGACCGCGTCGCGGGGATGGATGCAGAAACCGGTGCGTCCGACCACCCGGTCGCGCAAGCCCAGCACGAGCAACAGCTCGGTCAACGACGGCACCAGGCTCACGATGCGCGCGTCCTCCGCCGCCCGCGCATGCCTCGTGCCGGCCGCATCTTGCCACATCCTCGCCTCGTCTCACGTACCGCCCGCCCCACCGCCGCGCACCCGCCGGTCCCTCCGTTCTGGAGGTACCCGCCCCGTCCTCTCGATGCAACCGAAAAGCGCTCCCGCGGCGTTCCCTCCGAGCGAGCCGGTCCACCGGAAAAGAACGCCTCAGGCCGGGGCTTCTCGGGTAGAATCCCGTTGATCCGCACGCTCGACGCGTTCGCACCGTCGCGCGATCCATATTCCACCTCGGCGCGGTGGAGTGGACAACCGACGTGCCCAGATTAGGTTTTGCCCGGCAACGAAAACGCGGAACCGCACAGATGAAACAGAGGACTGACGTGGACGCCGTCGGGATGGTGCGGCGGATTCGGGACCGGCAGGCCTCGGAGCTTCGCGGCAGGTCGGACGAGGAGATCATCGCGTATTTCCGCGCGGCCGTGAAGCTCCCGAGCAAACGCGCCGTGCGCCAAAGACGGGCGACGGAAAAGCCTGTGTCACGGCGCGCAGGCAGAAGGCACCACACCTGACGCCGCGCGTCGCGTGAGCTGATCGGTTTCCGCGGGAGAAGCGCTCCCGCGGCGTCGGTCAGGGCTTCGAGCCGGCGTCCTTCCGGAGCTGCTCGTACCACTCCTGCCACTCGGCCTGCTTCCGGTCGATGTTGCGAATGGCGGTGAGCGCTTCCTCGGCCTTCGCGCGGACGGTCGAGTCGGGATAGGCGAGCAGCTCGATCAGCTTCTCGATGCCCCGCGGGTCGGCCAGGGAGCCGAGAGCCGAGCACGCCGTGAGCTTCGTGTCTCGGCCGCCGACATCGAGCAGCTTCACGAGTCCCGGCACGACCTCGCGATCGGACCATCCCCGGAGGCGATCGGCGATTCCCAAAGCCAGGCGATCCGTCAGGTCCTGCGTGATCACGTCGGTCAGGAACTTGAGATTGTCGGGCGTCTGGGCCAGCCGATCGACGATGTCGCACCGCGCTTCCTCGCTGGCTCGCGGCCAGAGCGCACGGAATGCAGCGTCGCGCTCCTCGGCGGGCATCGCCGTACCCACCTTCTGGATCAGCTCCGTGACAACGTGAACCGGAACCTCGTGCCGCCCGGCCACGTTCTGGAAGCCGTTTCTCAGCTCCCCCCGCGAGAAGCAGTCGAGGATCCTGGACAGCGGGCTGGCTCCACTCACCCGCGGATCGAACGAGAGTCGCGTCAGCACGTCCTCCACGGTGAGCAGCCGCGGCCGCTGCTGGGCGAGCAACACGAGGGCTTCGTCGAAGCCACGTCGCAGCTCCTCGGCCACCTCGGCCGGCAGCCGATCGCTGAAGACCTCCTCGTTGCCGGCGACCAGCACCTCCTTGATGCGCAGCCGGTCGGCATCGGACAGGAACTTCCAGCTCCGCTCGACGACCGCGCCCAGACTGTAGAGCACGGCGCGCCGCAGGTTGGCAGGCGCTTCGGGGCCGGCGTACCGGAGCAGCACGGGAAGATACTTCTCGGCGATCGTCCACTTCCTGTCGGCCTGACGAGAGGCTCCCGTGACATCCGAGATCGCCACCACCTGGATCAGTGCGTTCGTCGTCGCGTCCGATCGTCCGATCCGGGACTCCGTGACAAGGCGGCTCCTCAGCGGCTCGCTGAACAGCCGGTCGACCAGCGCCGCGTACCTCGCCGGCTCGAGCAGCCATGCCGGACGGTCCAGAAGGCCCAGGAGCTTCCCCGCATGCGCCGCGTCGCGGGCCACGTGCGTCACGACCGCCTCGAGCAGCGCGTTCACGAAACGCTCGAGCTGGTTCTGGTCCACCTCCACCTCCGGCCGCGGCTGCACATACATGAAGTAGAGAGTGGCGGCCTGCTCGCGAACCTCCGGATCGGCCGATCGCAGCAGCACCTCGCGCACCTCGAACTGGGCACCCAGGTCGGGATGGCGCAAGCCCTGGACGACGCGCTTGACGATGTCGGGGTCCTCGCTGCGTGCGGCGGCAAGAAGCGCGGCATTCCAGCGCTCCGAGAGCGCGGGGTCCTTCCGGGCCGCCCGGCCGCCCGTGCGGAAGAGGTGCTCGCTCAGCTCGACATGCCAGGCAGGATGCGCCTCCCACACCCCCAGCAGATCATCGAGGAAAGGGCTCGCGTCCGCCCTGCCGCGGCCCACCTCCCCGCTGTACGCCTCCCAGGCGGCCTGGCGCATCTCGGCGTCCTCGCTGGTGAGGAAGGCCTTCCAGTCGCCGGTCCGATCCAGATGCTCGAGATCGGCCAGGACGCGGATGAGGTTGGCCCTGGCGAGTCCCGGCGCGAGGTCAGAGCAGGCCGCGGCCACGCGCGAGAGTGCGGTCTCCTGCGACTTGCACAGGGTCTTCAGCGCGGTTTCGGGCGAGTAAGGAACCGACGATGTCCGGCGGCGAAACTCCGGCGTCCCCGCCGCCTCGAGGAGCGCCGACAGCACGTCCGGATCGCCGATCTGGGCGAGCGCATTGAGCGCCAGCACCTGGATCCCACGGTCGGGCTGATCGAGCGCGGCGTGCAGCACCGGTTTGGCGGCGCTGCCATAGAAGGCGAGACTCGTGAGCGCCGACCGCGCCTGCTTGCTGTCCGTCGCTCCGGCCACGAGCAGCTCTCGCACCACCGCCGTGAGATCCTTGGCGGGGGCCATGCCCTTCTCGGCTGCGCCGAGACTCCGCAGCATCAACTTCGCCTGGACGGCCGGATCCGTGCGTGAATGCTCGGCAATCAGCCGCTCGAACACCGTGCGCGCGCCGGCGCAGTCGTCCTTCTTGACGAGGCAGAGGCCCTCCCGGTAGAGCGCCTGCGCCTTGAGTGCAGCGGGCGCTTCCGCGTCGGCGACGATCCGGCGGTAGAGCGCCAGCGCGCCGTCGAGATCGCCCTCGTTCACCTCCAGAAGCTGGGCGCTGGCGAAGAGCTCCGCCGGAGTCTGCGCGTCCGCCGCCTCGGAGGCGGCGCCGATCAGGATCACGGCCAGCGTGAGAGCTGTCATCACGGTTCGCATGATTCGATCCTCCTTGAAGTCCTGCCGCGGTTCGGTGGCCGCAAGCGCCGTCGCGGCACCGTGCGCGCCCACGACGCCTGCGCCACTCTCACTATCGCGCGCCGCCCGCCTCTCTGGGTCAGCAATCGGTCGGGATCCGGTCAGGATCGCGTCAGCCGGTAGCCCACGCCGCGCACGCTCTCGATCAGCGCGGGCCGCGCCGGGTCGTCCTCGAGCTTCCGCCGCAGGGCGGCGATGTGGTTGTCGAGCGTGCGCGAGCCGGGAATGTGCTCGTGTCCCCAGATCCGGTTCAGGATCTCGTCGCGACCGAATGCCTTGCCCGGCGCGCCGAGGAAGAGCGCCAGCAGATCGAACTCCGTGCGCGTGAGCTCCACGGGCGTCCTCTTCTTCCGGACGGTCCGCGCGTCGAGATCGATCTCGAGGTCGCGGTGGCGCTTGAGGCCGGCCATGGACTGCCCGGCGCCGGTCCGGGCGCGCCGGAGCTGCGCCCGCACGCGGGCCATCAGCTCCGCCAGACCGAAGGGCTTGGTGAGGTAGTCGTCGGCCCCGAGCTCGAGCGCCCGCACCTTGTCGATCTCCTGTCCCTTGGCGGAGATCATCATCACCGGCGCCTCCACCGCGTCGGCGCGCAGCCGCCGCAGCAGCTCGTAGCCGTCGAGCCCCGGCAGCAGGATGTCGAGGAGAATCAGGTCGGGATCCTGCGTGAGCCCCTGCTCCAGCCCGGCCGGCCCCGTCTCCGCCGCGAGCACCGTGTGCCCCTCCGCCGCGACGGCGTCCGTCACCGCGGTCCGCACCGCCCGGTCGTCCTCGATGATCAGGATGCGTGCCATGTTCAGGGTCCCTGTCCAGCCGCCGGCAGCTCGACGACGAAGGTCGCGCCGCCGCCGCTCGTGTCCTCGATCCGGATCGTGCCGCGGTGCGCCCGCACCAGCTCGGCCGCGATCGCCAGTCCGAGCCCGCTCCCGGCCGGCGCATCGGGCCCGTGGTGCTCGCCGCGCTGGAAGCGCCCGAAGAGCCGCGCGCGCTCCGCCGCCGGGATGCCGGGCCCTCGATCGGCCACCGAGATCCGCACCGCGTCGCCCGCTCGCCCGGCGGTCACGCGCACCGGCCCGGCGCGGGCGGCGTACTTGATGGCGTTGTCGAGCAGGTTCGCCAGCACCCGCTCCAGGGCGTCCCGATCTGCGCTCACCCGGAGCTCGCCGTCCGCGGACGCCACGTCGATCCGCGTGCCGGCCGCCTCGGCGCGCGCCGCGAACACGGCCGCGATCCGGCGCACGACCTCGCCGACATCGAGCGGCTCGCGCTCGTACGTCCTTCGCCCCGCCTCGAGCCGCGCGAAGTCGAGCACGTTGTTCACCAGGTGGGCGAGCTTTCCCGCCTCCTCGCCGAGGAAGTCGTAGTACTCGCGGACTTTCCCGGGATCGGTCACGGCGCCCGCGCGAAGGAGATCGGAGAAGAGCATCAGCGAGGTGACCGGCGTCTTCAGCTCGTGCGAGACCGACGAGATGAAGTCGGCCCGCAGGCGCGCCAGCCGCTGCTGCTTCCGCACGGCCCGCAGCGTGAGCACGAGCCCCATCACGAGCCCCGCGTAGGCGAGCGCGCCGAGCAGGAGCAGCGTGCGGGCGTCGTCGTCCTCCCGGAGGGTCGCGGCAACCGGCTCGCGGTCCACCAGCCCGAAGGTCCGATCCAGCGCCGCGACCCGCACGGGCCCGGCGTTCGCACCGGCGGCCTCCTCCTGGAGCACGAACCCGCGCCGCGCCAGATCCGCGTCGAGCCGTCCCTGCCGGGCGCGTTGCATCAGCGCCGTCACCGTCGTGAAGCGAAGCGGCCGGCCGCCGGGCAAGCCGGGCTCCCCGGGTCCGGCGCAGATGAGCTCCGCCTCCCCGCCGGGCCCGGGATGCACCAGCGCTTCGCCGCGGGCGAGGCTCTCCCGGCTGCCTGCCAGCGCCCGGTAGAGGGCATCGACGCCGGCGAGCCACGCGGGACGATCGTCGTCCGGTGCCGCGGCCCCTCCGCCGGCGAGTGCGCAGTACTGCAGGTAGCCGAGCCGCTCGCGCGCCGCATCGAGCTCCCTTCGCGCCGCCCGCCGCAGCTCGGCCGCGCGCTCGGAGTCCCCGGTGCGCGCCAGCGCCTCGGCGAGGATCCGCCGCGCGTGGATCGCGACTGCGACGGGCGCCGACGGATCCTCGAGGTCGGCGCCGGCGAGCGCTTCCCGCGCCGCGCCGGCCTCGCCCGCCGCGAGCTCGACGCGAGCCAGCGCCACGCGAACGACCAGCGGCGCGGAAGGCTCCTCGGCCAGCGCCCGCCGGTAGCGCGCGGCCGCCACGGCGAGCTCGCCCCGATCCTCGGCCTGCCGGCCCGCGAGGAACTCCGGCGACTCGAGGATCAGGCGGTCGCCTGTCTCGACCACGCCAGGCACAGTCCGCTCGAAGGGAAGCACTCCGTCGCGCGTGATCCGGATCAGTCCCTCGTCGGGCGGCGGCGCGGGCCAGAAGTAGCGCACCGCCGCCGCCACCTCGGCCGCCGGCTCGGCCGGTCGCTCCCGGAGCGCGGCGATCTCGCGCTCCACGGCCTCGTTCACGAGCTCGCCCGCATCCCGGCGCTCGAGCTGCCGCTTCTCCCGCTCCGTCGCCCGCTCGCGCTCGAGCGAGGTGACGAGGATCGCGCCCAGCACCGCGGCCGGTGCGAGGATTCCGAGGCCGTACAGCGCGGCCACCGCGGTGATGAGGAGCGAGGAACGCGTGTGTGCCTTCATCGTGCCGGCGTCCGTGTCCCGTTCCTGTTATCGCAGCTCAGACGATCCGCCCGGCCATGGACCGGTCAGAAGTGTGTCATCTTTCGGTCACGCTCACCGCGGTGCGGGCCGCGGTGGATCCACTGGCCGCCGGCGGTCGCGGCGAGCGTGGCGGCGAGGCCGAGGACGAGCAGCGTTCTCCGCATGGCGATCACCTCCCGGCGCAGCCCGGCTTCCCCAAGATCGGACCAAAGCACTGCAGGCATTCTAACGGATTGTCCTGGCCTGAGTACCGCCCCGCAGCTCGCTCGCCCGGCTGCCACGATCGCACGGCAGTTGTTCGATCTTGACGAACAATTGCCGGTCCGGGTCGGATCGCCTGGCCGGGATGCCGAGGCTCTCGGGGGCTCGAAGCAGGAGCACAATGGTCAAGCGGAATCCGGTCCACACGCGAGCTGGAGTGGAGCTCGTCCGGAGGCTCACCACGGAGGGCGATCGGATCTTCACGATCAGCCGCGCGCGGGAGCTTGCCCCGGCCGTCGGCCTGTCGGAAAGCTACCTTCGCCAGGCGCTCCATCACCTCGCGGCATCCGGATGGCTGATTCGCCTGCGCAAGGGTCTCTATGCACTCTCGTCGCCAGTCCCCGGTGTCCCTTCTGCCCACGAGTTCGAGGTCGCCATGGCCCTGGTTCATCCCGCGGCGATCTCGCACTGGTCCGCCCTGCACCGTCACGGTCTGACCGATCAAGCTCCGAGGAGAGTCTTCGTGCTCACCACGACCGAGAGCTGCCCGCCCCGCGTCCGGAATCACACGGCCTCGCCCGACGGAGGCGGCTACCTCGCTGGGAACACGGTCTATCGATTCGTACAGATCAAGCCCGAGCGCTACTTCGGAACCGAGATGCTCTGGACCGGCGAGACCCGAGTGACGGTCACCGATCCCGAACGCACCCTCGTGGACGGCCTCTGGATGCCGCAGTACTGCGGCGACTTTGCGGAGGTCCTCCACGCGCTGAATCGGCGCGGCACAGCGCTGGATGTCGCGCGGATCGTCGACTACGCCCTGAAGCTGGACGCGGCGGTGGCCAAGCGGCTCGGATGGGTCCTCGAGCAGCAGGGCGTCCAGCCATCGAAGCTGCGGCGGCTGGCCGCGGTCCCGATCCGAGGCTACCGCAAGCTCGACCCGACGGGTCCGCGCCGGGGACCCTGCAACCGGCGCTGGAGGGTGCAGGAGAACCTGCCCGGGAAGCTCGCCCCCTGAGACCGCTGCGAACACGCCTCGAGGAGGCCCGGCAACGCCTTGGCGTTCCCTGGCACGTCCTCGAGTGGGACTACCTCCTGTCCTGGGTTCTCGCCGGCTTCGGCGCGTTGCTGCGGGAGAAGTGCGCTGTCCGTGGCGTATCGTTCGGCGGTCCCGACGACTTCTTCGAGAAGCGCATGCTGGGGTACGTGGAGAGGACCTGGGACCAGTGGCTTGGCCCGTTGGTGCGGCCCCTGCCTAGCTTCGAGACGGTGATCGGCGGATTGCGCCCCCGGGTCGCAGAGATCCTCTCCGCCACCGAGTAGGCCGCGCTCCCGTATCGGCGAGCAAGGGGTCCGGATCCGTCAGCGGTGGTGGTGGCGCGCCCGGCCGGGCCAGCGGTCGCCGAGGAGGAGCGCGAGTGCGGTGTTGGCGGCCACGAGCCCGAAGATGGCGGTCACGGTCGGGAGGCTCCCGAGCGGGGCGCGCGCGCGGCCGCGCACGAGCGCCGGCTCCTCCGCGGCTGGGTCGGCGTGCCCGGCCTCCTCCGCGAGCGAGCCCACCGGCTCGGTGGAGTAGACGCAGAGAAAGTCGATCGGCGCGCCGCGGCGCCGCAGGTTCCGGCGCACGTGCCGCGCGAGCGGGCAGCGCTCGCTCTCGTCGAGCGGCCCGACGCGGATCTGCGTCGGGTCGGTCCTCACCGCGGCTCCCATCGCCGAGATGACCGGGATTCCGCGCGCTCCCGCTGCCGCCAGCAGCTCGACCTTGGGCGTGACGGAGTCGATGGCGTCGATCAGCAGGCCGGGCGGCCCCGCGAGGATGCGATCCATGGTCTCGACGTGCGCGAACAGCGGGAGCGCCTCGACCGCGCAGTGCGGATTGATGTCGAGCACGCGCTCCCGCGCCACGTCGACCTTCCGGCGGCCGAGCGTCGATTCGAGCGCGAAGAGCTGGCGGTTCACGTTGCTCGGCCGGATGTCGTCGAAGTCGACGAGCCGGAGCTTCCCGACGCCGGCGCGCGCGAGCGCCTCGACCGCGTAGCTTCCCACCGCGCCCAGCCCGACGACGGCGACGTGCGCGCGGGCGAGGGCGGCGAGTCCCTCGTCCCCGACGAGCGCCCGGATGCGGGCGAAGCGCTCCGCCGGCGGCGCGCTCACCGGAGGATCTCCCCGAAGAAGCGGCGGGCGTTCTCGGTGGTCGCCTCGGCCAGCCGCTCCGGCGCGACGCCTTTCAGCTCCGCCAGGCCGCGGACGACCGCGCCGAGGTTCGCCGGCTCGTTCAGGATCCGCCCCTCCGCATCGCGGAGCTCGTGGGTCCGGTACGCGGGCGGCGGCGGCATGTCCGGCGCGTCGCTCTCGAGCAGCAGCCGCTCGAGCGGCAGGGCGGCGAGTGCGGCGCGCGCCCGCTTGCGGCCGGGTGCGAGCACGTTGCCCGCAAACGAGAAGCAGGCGCCTTCCGCTAGCAGCGGCTCGATCACCGCCACAGGGCCGTCGAACGCGTGAAAGTGCATGCCGGCCTCCAGCGAAGGCTCGTCACGCAGCACGCGCATCATCCAGTCCCATGCCTTGAGGCAGTGGATGGTGACCGGCCGCGCGAGCTTTCGCGCGAGGGCGAGCTGAGCGCGGAAGAGCTCCTCCTGCGCCGCCTCGTCCCGGGGCGTCACCCAGCGGTCCAGCCCGATCTCGCCGACGGCCGACGGGACCGACTCGAGGAACTCCCTCAGGCGCTGCCGCCACCGGCCCGACCGCTCCGTCGCGAACCACGGATGGACGCCGAAGCACGGAACCACGCTCGGGTGCTCGGCCGCGAGCTCGCGGACCGCCGACCAGTCGTCCTCCGAGGTGCCGTTCACCACGAGCCGCTCCACGCCGGCCGTCGCCGCGCGGGCGAGCACGCCCTCGAGGTGAGGCTGGAGCTCCGGGTCCTGCAGGTGAAGGTGTGCGTCGATCAGCATCGGCTCTCCGCATTCCGGCGCAGGTATTCTACCGGGTTTTCCCTCCGGCCGGAGGGATGCGGTGCCGTTTCCTCCCCGGCCCGACGCCACCTCGTTGCCAGACCCGCCCGGATCCCGCATACTGGAGGGGCCGCGCCGGGATCGGGCCCGGCGCGGCGCCACTGCAAGGGAGTACCACCATGAGAGAGACCTTCGTCATCGCGCTCTTATCGATCCTCGTCGCCGGCGTGGCAGCCCAGAACCACCCCAACGGCTATGTCGGCGGATCCGGGTCCGGCCAGGTCATCTTCTTCAGCAGCCAGGGCGTGGCGACCACCGTCACGGTAGGCACGAGCACGTGCTACGGGCTGGTGATGGACGCCCCGAACCGCGTGCTGCTCGCGGCCAATCTCGACAACCTCATCTATCGCGTAGATCCCGTGACGAGGGCCATCATCGGCAGCATTCCCGGCGTGAGCAGTCCTTACGACCTCGCCATCGATTGCCACGGCGATCTCATTGTCGCGACCTCCTCCGCGGTGCTGAAGATCGATGCGAGCAACACCATCACGACGATCGCCTCCGCCCTGTCCACGATCTACGGCGGCATGACCATCGATCCGAACACGGGCGATATCCTCGTCCAGAGCGCGGCCGGGACGGACCCGGTGCTGCGCGTCGCGCGGGACGGCTCGAGCGTCGTCACTCTCGGCGGCGGCATGGATGCCCGGTACGGCATGGACTACCACATCCCCACCGACTCGATCTACAGCGGCTCGTGCTGCGGGGACTTCAGCCCGGCCGACGCCATCTATCAGCTGCCCATGCTCTCGACGACGGCCACCATCTTCCTGGGCTCGGCCGCGCCCCCGGTCGGGGTCTACTCGCTGAAGGCGGACCGCTCGAGCGCCGCGGTGCCGCGGCTCGTGCTCGGCGCCTTCGCACCCGCCGCCTCGAGCCGGGGTCCGGGCGGCATCTTCCACATCGACGTCGCGACCAAGAGCGTCACCACCTTCTCGACGCTGCCCCCGAACGCAAGCCTCTACGAGACCGAGATCCTCTACCGGCGAAACGTCCAGACGATCCGCACGGCGACCGGCCAGTGGGCGGTCGGCATCAAGATCCCGGAGGACTGGGCCAAGGTCTTCGTGCTGGCCGTTAGCACCACGGGCATCCGTCCGGGTGTCCCTCTGCCGGGCGGGCGCACCGCCTACCTCACGCCTGACACGGTCACGTTCCTTGGGCTCACGACCGGGCTCGCTCCGTTCCTGACCGGCGCCGCGGGGCAGCTCGACGCGGGCGGCGAGGCGGTGGCGAAGCTGAACCTGACGGCGATCGGCAAGCCGGCCAACGGGCTCCGGCTGTTCTTCCTCGCGCTCACGTTGAACCCGGCGGCGCCGGGCGGCATCGAGACCGTAACCGACCCGACCGTCCTGCTGGTGGAAGGGCTATGATCCAGGCCGACCCGGCGCCAGCAGCCGCGCGCTCCGCGAACAGGCGCGGGGTCTGACCCCGCGCCGGCCTTCCCCGGCCTCGACCCCGATGCAAAGCACCCGCCGAAGCCTCGGCGAAGGCGGGCCCCCGCCCCCGCGCGCACCACCCCGAGACCTCGAGCCCGGAGCCTGTCCGCCATAGCTCTCGCGAAGCGAGAGCGACGGCGGAACCCCTTCCCCAACGAGTCCTGACCCCCGGGCGCCACGCCGGAATCGCCGCCGGTGCGTCGCCCCCTGCGCCCCGCCACCCCCCAAGCCCCCAGGATCCCGCCCCAACCCCGCCCTCCGCGCCAGCTCGTCCCCCCGCCTTGACCCCACCCCGGCTCTCTGATACCCTGGCCGGTAGGCCAAAACCATACTTGTTCGTCCTATCCGCAGAGGAGCTGTCGTGGTACGAAGAGTTCTCCTGGTTGCGCTCGCCACCGCCGCATTCGGCTTGCCGCTGGAAGCCCAGCAGTACATTGGATGGCCGGACACGAATGCCGCGTCGAGTTCCACCAACAACACCTACCCGATGGGGGCCGATCCCGAGTGGCGCTATCA
>JAFGQW010000030.1 GCA_016935485.1 Planctomycetota bacterium
CAGTCCCTTGCGGAACCGGATCGCGCCCGCCCGTTCCAGCCAGCTCATGCCCCCGAGCAGGAGCTGGGCGATGGCCGTCCGGTAGTCGCCGGCGCAGGCGCAGGCGAGCGCCCGCCCGAGGTAGGCTCCCGCCGGCTGCTCGCCCGGCGGCGCAGTCGCCGTGAGCGCCGTCGCCGCCCCGCCGCCGCCGGGTGCCGTGGCCGGGCGGCTCTCTCTCTTGGCGGCGAGCGCCCGGATCATGAACGCGAGCACCAGCGCGATCGCCGTCCCGGCCACGAGGTAGAGGATCCAGCCCAGAAGCGGTCCGAATCCTGCGCCGATCGAGATGCGCACGCCGCTCTCCTCGCCTTCCTCCTCCGGCGCACCGAACATCCACTCGAGGAAGCGCTCGAACGGGCCCTTGCCTTCGGCTCGCGCCCGCGGCAGGAGGTGGCAGAAATCGGCCGAGCTCATCACGCGCTCCACGGCTTGCCGCACGGCGGCGTCGTCCAGTCGATCCGCCTCCTGGGCCGGCGCGCGCGGGACGACGTGCGCCGCCAGCGCGACCAGCAACAGGAAGCCGGCGCCGCGGACGATCATCCCCGCCTCCTCTCGAGACGGGCGGCCTCGATGCGGAAGTCGAGCTCGAGATCCCAGCACTCCTTGCGGATGCGCACGTCCAGGTAGCAGAAGAAGAGCGCGAGCCGCGCGAGCGGATACACCAGCCACAGCAGTGCCTGCAGCACCGCGACCACCCGGGGCTGCGCCGACAGCCCCGGCAGCAGCGGATCGAGGAGCGATTCCGCGCGGGACAGCAGGAGCTCGACTCCGAGCAGGGTCTCCGCCGTCCGGTCCACGAGCACGAACCCGACGGCCACCCCCGCCGCGAAGAAGACCAGGACGCCGAGCCACCGGCCCAGCAGCTCCATGGCCGCGCCCTCCCGCAGCGCAGAAAGACGTTCGCGCCGCCGCGCGCCGGAGAGCTGCTCGAGGAGTTCCACCTCGGCGGCCGGGAAGGCGCGGCCGAGCAGCAGCACGGGGATCGCGAGGTAGAGCACGAGCGCGCCGGTTCCCATCGCGTAGCAAAGCAGCCCGCCCAGCGCGAGGAAGACCCGGGGCCAGAGGAGCGCGGCCAGCACGCGCCCGCTCCGCGCGCGAAAGAACGCCAGCGCGCGCTTCACCGTGAACGGCTCGCCGAAGACCCGCGGCCCGACGCCGGCCACCAGCAGCGCGCCGAGCGCGGGCGAGACGACGAAGAAGAGGACCAGACCGAGGAAGAACCCGATCTCGGTCACCCACGCGAGGAGACACGCCACCGCGACGCACGGCACCGCGAAGCGGAGCGCCAGCGCGAGGATCGGTCTGAAGTGCGCCCGGTAGAAGGCCACGGCGAGGTCGAGGCACAGGGCAAGCGATCGGGCCCGGATCGGGATGGTGGCGCCGTCGAGCTTCATCGTGCGCTCCGCTCCCGCCCCGCCCACCCGAGGTAGGCGATCACGGCGATCCAGAGCAGCGCCCCGACCGCGAACTTCAGCCCCGACGGGGCGCCGCAGGGCGACCAGAACGCCTCGATCAGCGCGGCCACCGCGAGCATGCCGCCGGCGCCGCCGGCGAGCTGCACCGCGACGAGGCCCCGGCGGCGGAGCGACTCCAGCCGGCTCCGCGCGCCCGGGTGCACGAGGGCATGGCCGAGGACCAGTCCGGCGGCCCCCGAGACCGCGATGGCCGTGAGCTCGAAGGCGCCGTGGGCGATCACGAAGCTGAAGAAGCGCTCGCCGTGTCCGACGCCGGCCACGTAGCCGGCCGCGGCGCCGATGTAGATGCTGTTGTAGATCAGGAGGACGACCGTGCCGGCGCCGAAGAGGATCCCGGTCGCGAAGCACCGGAAGGCGATGCCGACGTTGTTGTACACGTAGAAGCCGGTCATCGCCGCGCCGGCGCCGCCCCCCGGCCCCGCCTCCGGGGACCCGGAGTACATCTCCCGGAACATCTCCCGGACCACGCCGGGCAGGATGCGGGCGGCCTTCTCCGGATCGCCCGCCACCACGAGCGCCGCGATCAGCCCCGGCACCAGGAAGAGCGCCGCCGCGACCCAGAAGTAGGCCCGGTTCGAGCGCAGCAACCGCGGGAAGCCCTCGGCAAAGAACCTCACCACCTCCTGGGGGCGGCCGGGCGGGGAGCGGTAGAGGCTGCTGTGGCCGCGGCGCACCAGGTCGTTCAGGTGGTCCTCGAGCCCGCGGCCCCACTCGCGCGACCGCACCGTCGCGAGATCGTAGCAGACCGCCCGGTAGAGGCGCGCGAACTCGGACACGTCCCGGCCGGAGAGGCGGGAGGTGCGCCGCTGCTCGACGCGCTCGAGCAGCTCCTCGAACGCCTCCCACGCCGGCCGCCGCACCGCGAGGAATCGCGCCCGCGTCATGGCCTGCTCCCCTCGCGGCTCGCGGCGCGCCGGCGGCCGGAGACCGGGACGGTCCGCGTCCACCCGTCGCCCCCGGCCTCGTCCTCGGCCGCAAACGTGCGCAGCACCCGGAGCAGGAACAGGGCGGGCGATCTCGTGTGCAAACCCTCGAGGTCCTCGTAGCCGAGCCGCTCGCGGAGCCGCGGCGCCAGGAGGGCGGCGATCTCGGCCGCCCGCCGCGGGTGCATCTCGCGCCGGCGCCGGTAGAGCCGGTCGATCAGCTCGAGCACGCGCTCCGGCGGCCGGTAGCCGGCGGCGAGCCGGGCGCGCTCGAGCGGCTTGATGTTCCCCCGCAGCGCAGCGAAGCTCGTCCGGAGCTCGGGCCGCTCGACGTGCACGACCATGGTGCCCGCCACGAGGTCGCCGAGCCGCTGAAAGCGGCGGGTGGCGAGCATCACTCCGAGGCCCACCCCGTACGTGCCGACCGACGGGCCGAGGACACCGATCGGCGGCAGCACATCCGCCGCGCGCAGCAGGTTGCGGAGCATGGCGTCGTAAAACCCGATGGGCGAGCCGCTGGTCTTCACGACCCGGATCTGCATGACGTGCTTGCCGGGGGTCTTGCCGTCCCAGAACGCCTCGAAGAACCAGGCGTAGCCCCACTCCAGCGCGAAGAAGCCGAGCAGCAGGAGCCCGAGCGGCGCCGCCCCGAACAGGCCGGCGAGGAAGCCGAACACCAGGCCGATCGCCGCGAGCACGAGGAGCCTGAGCAGGAAGTCGAAGCCGTACGCGACCATCCGGGTCCAGGGCCCGGCGAGCCGGAACGTGAGCCACGCGCTCTCCGGCGTCTCGATGCGCGCCAGGGTGTCAATCGCTTGGAGCGGCATGGGAGACCGTGCTGGATGCGGCCGGTCGGGACCCGCGGGCCGCCGGCGTCTCCGCCGGCCGGCGGTAGCGGCGGCGGGGGGACGCGGCGGTGACCACCTTGGTGCCCGCGAGGTAGTCGTGCAGGCAGCGGCGCTCGTGGCCGAAGATGAAGAGGGAATCGACCAGCGCATAGACGTACGACACGAACGGAATGGACCCGATCAGGCCGTTCACAATCTCCCGGACCAGAACGACCCGCGCAAAGCCGGCACGCCCGCCGTGGTCGTGGCGAACGATCTTGATGCGGAGCAGCTTCCTGCCGATCGACTGCCCGTCGCGCGTGAG
>JAFGQW010000031.1 GCA_016935485.1 Planctomycetota bacterium
CGCGCGAATCGGCTGCGCTCGTCCGCCTGCCGGAGCGGCTCGTGCGCGAGAACCGCCGTTGCCTCGACTTCTTCCGCTACGCCTACGTCGCCTGGAACGGCAAGGTGCTGTCCTGCTGCCTGGAGCGCCATGCCGTGGGGGACCTCCACGTCGAGGACGCCGCGAGCCTCTGGAACGGGCCGGTCTACCGGCGGCTCCGGCGGGCCTGCTTCGAGCAGGGGATCCGGTCGGTCTGCCCGGGTTGCAGCCGCATCCTGGAATGAGCCGCCCGAGACCGTGGACAGGTGCGCGGCGGTCTGCTACTGTAGGGGCCAATCGATCGGATTGGGGACGTTGTGGGAACGAGCGAAAGCAGGAGAGATTCCTACCGGATGCGCGGGTTTGCGGTGCATGTGCAGGCTGTGATCCTGGCGCTCCTGGCCGGCGCGCCGGCCCTGGCAGGGGATCGGCTCGTGCCGTCCCAGTACGCGACGATCCAGGCGGCGATCGATGCAGCGCAGCCGTACGACCGGGTGCTGGTGGCGCCGGGCACCTACCGGGAGCGGATCGTCTTCCGCGGGATCCCGCTGCTCGTGCAGAGCGCGGGCGGCGCTGCCGTCACCACCCTCCACGGGGGGGGGCAGGGACCGGTGGTCCGCTTCGACGCCCGCGACGGTCCGTTCGTGTTCCTCCAGGGATTCACCATCACCGGTGGCTATCTCGAAGCCGACGACGCCCGCGGTGCCGGCATTCACTGCGCGGGCGGCTCGCCGGTGCTGCTCGACAACATCGTGACGGGCAACCAGACCCGCGGGCGGCGTGCCAGCCTCGGCGCGGGGCTCTACGCGGCCGGCGGTCTGTCGGCGCTCGGCAACGAGTTCAGCGACAACCGGGCGGCGGCCCTGGAGCGGACCACCGACCACGCCGGCGGGGGCATCTATGCCGCCGGCGGCGTGCTCGTCGGCAATCGGGTGATCGGCAACTCGCTCATCTCGGGCTGCAACATGTGGGACAAGGTCATGCGCTCGCGCGGCGCGGGCGCGGCGCTCGTGGGCAAGGTCGTGTTCCTGCGCAACGAGGTGACGGGCAACCACGCTTGCTTCTACGGCCAGGAGGCCCACGGCGGCGGCCTGTACCTGGAAGGAGACCCGATCGTCGCGCTCAACCTGATCCGCAGCAACACGGCGCGCGCGGTGTTCGGCCGGGGCGGCGGCCTCTTCGTGGCGGCGGGATCCCGTGCCGTCGTGGAAAGCAACGCGCTCGTCGCGAACCTTGCGGAAGCCGACGACACGCACGAGGGGCAGGGCGGCGGGATCTACGTGGACAGCGGCGCCGCGCCGGTCGTCGCGTACAACACGTTCCACGGCAACCGCGTGACGGGCGTGAAGGGCAGCGGCGGAGGTCTGATGGCCTACGGCGCGAGCCCGCGCATCGTGGGGTGCCTCTTCTGGAAGAACACCTTCTGGAAGGTGGGCCGCGACGAGCGCGTCACGGCGCTCGACGGCGTGATGGCGGCCCAGGTCAGCTACTCGCTCGTCGACGACGGCCAGTTCGCCGGGACCGGCGGGAACTTCCAGGCGGCCCCGCTGCTCGCGGACGCCTACCACCTGAGCGCCGACTCGCCGTGCCTCGACCGCGGCGAGCCCGGCGCCGCGACGCTGACCGTCGGCCTGGACATCGACGGCGCGCCGCGGCCCATGGACGGGTTCGGGACCGGACAGGCGCGCGCCGACGTCGGGGCGCACGAGTTCGGCGCGTGGCGGCGGGCGGGGCGGCGCCCCGTCACGCCGGGCGCGCGCGTGCCGTTCGTCCTCGAGGTGCCGGGGCTGGCAGGGCGCCAGTACCTGTGCGCTGCGTCGCTCGGCCAGGCCGGCATCCCGCTGCCGCCGCCCGACCCGCGGGTCGTTCCCCTGTCGCCGGACTTCCTGGTGATGCTGTCGCTGGGGCAGAGAAACGCCCCGTTCCGGGACTTCGGCGGGGTGCTCGATCCGAAGGGCACGGCCCGACCGGAGCTCACGGTGCCGGCGATCCCGCAGGTCACCGGGCTTTCGATCCACCTCGCCGGGCTGGTTCTGGAGGGCGTGGAGGTCCGGCTGGTGACCAACCGCGTGTCCCTTGTGGTGGAACGGTGAGTGCGATGGAGCGGCGAGCGGACCGAGGGCAACGGCGTGGCCGCTGGCTGGCGGTGCTGCTCGTGATCCTAGGACCGGCGGCGGCGGCGCAGAGCAGCTTCGACGTGACGGTGGACGCCGGGAGCACGCACGGCGCGATCTGCAACCTCCTGGGGGTTACCTGCGGGCCGGTCTCCCCGACTCCGGGCTGGTACGACCTCACCGCGGAGTACCGCTGGCTCCAGGTGCCGTCGGTGCGGATCCACGACTGCAACGAGATCGGCGACATCCACCGCGTCTTCCCGAACCGGAGCGCCGATCCCACCCGGGCGGAGAACTACGACTTCAAGGACATCGACCGCCTGGTCACGAGCATCGTCGAGGGCGGCATGAGCCCGCTCTACCGGCTCGGCTACAGCTGGACGGTGAGCAACCCGACGCCGGCGGACTACGACCACTTCGCGACCATCTGCCACCACATCGTGCGCCACTTCACGAGCGGATGGGCCGGCGGGTTTCACTATGACAACATCGAGTGGGAGGTGTGGAACGAGGCCAATCTGAAGAGCTCCTGGAGCCACAGCGCGGCCGGTTTCTACAGCTTCTACACCAAGGTGGCCCATGCGGTCCGCAGCGCCGATCCCACCGCGCGCGTCGGCACCTGCGCGCTCGCCGTGAACTGGCCGCGCGAGTACCAGGAGGATCTGATCGCCTACTGCGCCCAGAACCGCGTGCCGCTCGACTTCTACTCCTGGCACTACTACGGCTGGGGCTTCGATCAGGCCGAGCCGTACGACTACGCGCGCCAGGGGCGCTGGGTGCGGAGCCTGCTGGATCGCCACGGCCTGCCGCACGTCAAGAACTACCTGACGGAGTGGAATGTCTGGCATCCCGGCTCCGATCCCCGGCTGCGTAACCTGGCGGGCGCGGCGTACTGCCTGTCGGCCGCCATCTTCATGCAGGACGGGGGCATCGACCTGGCGCACCACTACCGGGGCGACGTCTGTGACAGCCTGTGCGGCGGGCTCTTCATGCCGACCTCGGCGGGGTTCGTGCCGATCGCCCGGGCGCACGCACTCCAGGGGCTCGCGCTGATGCTCGACACGCCGGTCCGGCTCACCGTGCGGGGATCGGATCGCTCGGGCTTCGCGGTGCTGGCCGGGGTCGCCGAGAGCGGCCGGACCCATCAGATCCTCGTGAGCGACTTCTGGTCGAGGAGCGCCGATCGGCGCCTCTTCGTCCGCAACCTGAAGCCGGCCCGGCGGATCCTGCAGGTGTTCGCGGTGGACGACAAGGGGCGCACGCTGGTGCAGCTCGCCGTGCTCGACAAGGGCGAGGCGGTGGAGCACGTGCTGCCGGGGCCAGGCCCGTGGATCCAGCTGCTGCGGCTGGACGAGGTGGGCGACGGGCAGGCGCTCTTCTTCGCCGAGGCCTCCAGCGCGAACTGCCGCGCTCCCGAAGGCCGCTTCCGGATCGTCGCTGCCCACCTGGCCGGCCGGTCCTACCTGGTCCTGGGTGGGCTGTCCGGGTCTGAGCCCGGCCTGGAGCTGCTCGGCGGCAAGCGGCTCGCGCTCAACGTGGATGCCTTCACGATGTGGCTGCTCGGCAAGGCGCAGATGCGGGGATACGACAAGCTCAGCGGTGTGCTGGACGGGCTGGGCTGCGCGACCATCCCGTGGAAGTTCGACGCCATGGACCCCAGGCTCGCGGGCACGAAGATCACGTTTGCCGGCTTGTTCCTCGGTGCGGGCGGCATCGAGGACGCGACCGAGCCGATCGAGATCACCCTGAAATAGGCGGGCTCACGCCGGGCGCGCGGTTGGGGCTGGAAAACGCGGGGGCGGGCTGGTCTACTTGCCCGCTTCCCGGTTCCCGAGGAGTCGCTGTGCCCATGAAGCAAACCCGGACGATCGTCGTCGGCGGCCGGACCGTCGAGCTCGAGACCGGCCGCATCGCCCGCCAGGCCAGCGGCGCGGTCGTCGTGCGCCAGGACCGCACGACGCTGCTGGTGACCGCGGTGGCGGCGCCCGAGCCGCGCGCCGAGGCCGCGTTCTTTCCCCTGACCGTCGACTACCGCGAGCTCACCGCCGCCGCGGGCCGCATCCCGGGCGGGTACCTCAAGCGCGAGGGCCGGCCGTCCGACCACGAGGTGCTGGTGTCGCGCCTGGTGGACCGCTCGATACGCCCCCTGTTTCCTGACGGCTTCCGGAACGAGGTGCAGGTCGTGGCGACCGTGCTTGCGGCCGAGCCCGACGCGGACCCGGTGCCGCTGGCGCTGCTGGGCGCGGCGGCGGCGCTGCATCTGAGCGACATTCCGTTCGGCGGTCCCTGCGGGGGGGTGACGGTGGCGCGGGCCGGCGGCGCGCTGGTCGTGCTGCCGACGAGGTCCGAGCGCGAGCAGGCCGACCTCCACCTGACGGTCGCGGTCGGACCGGATGGGCTCATCATGGTCGAAGGTACCGCAAGGGAGGTGCCGGAGACGGCGGTGCTGGATGCGCTGGAGTGCGCCGAGGCGGCGGTCCGGCCGTTCTGCGCGGCGCTCGAGGAGTGGCGCGCGGTGGCCGGCAAGACGAAGATGCCGCTCGCGCCCGCGCCCGCCGCGGACCCGGTGCTCGGGGAGGTGGGCGAGCGCTACGGCGGCGCCGTGCGCGAGGCGCTGCTCGCCGACGTGGCCAAGCAGGCGCGGCGCCGGCGCCTCCAGGCGATCCGGGAGGAGGCGGTGGGCGCGCTGGCCGGCGACGACGAGGCGCGGGCCGCGGCGGTGGCGCAGGCGGTGGACGAGCTCGTCTCCCGCCAGGTGCGGGGGCTCGTGCTCCGGGAGGGCCGGCGCATCGGCGGCCGCGGTCCCGAGGAGATCCGGGACATCTGGGCGGAGGCGGGCTGGCTCGCGACCAACCACGGCTCGGCCATCTTCAGCCGGGGCGAGACCCAGGCGCTGGTCTCTTGCACGCTGGGCATGGCCGAGGACGAGATGCGGGAGGACCGGCTGTTCGGCAGCGTGGCGAGCCGCTTCATGCTTCACTACAACTTCCCGCCCTACAGCGTCGGCGAGGTGCGGGCACTCCGCGGTCCGGGCCGCCGCGAGATCGGCCACGGCAACCTGGCCCGGCGCGCGCTCGAGCCGGTGCTGCCGGCGTTTGCCGACTTCCCCTACACGATCCGCCTGGTCTCCAGCATCACCGAGTCCAACGGCTCCTCCTCGATGGCGACGGTGTGCGGCGCGTCGCTGGCGCTGATGGACGCCGGCGTGCCGATCCGCGCGCCGGTGGCGGGGATCGCCATGGGGCTCATCGGAGGCACGGAGGGAACGGCCGTGCTGAGCGACATCCTGGGCGATGAGGACCATCTCGGGGACATGGATTTCAAGGTGACCGGCACCGCGACCGGGATCACGGCGCTCCAGATGGACAACAAGATCGGCGGTCTCGAGCGCGCCGTGCTCGAGCGCGCGCTCGACCAGGCCCGGCGCGGCCGGCTTTTCGTCCTCGAGCGCATGGCGGCGGTGCTGGCGGCGCCGCGGGCCGAGTTGCCGCCGCAGGCGCCGCGCGTGCTCGCCCTCGTGATCCGCCCGGAGCGGATCGGGGAGCTCATCGGCCCGAAGGGCGCGGTGATCCAGGAGATCCAGCAGGCGACCGACACCCGCATCAGCGTGGACGACGCCGGGCAGGTGCTGATCTACTCCACAAGCGGCGAGGCGGCGGCCCGTGCCCGGCGGCGGGTGCACTGGGTCGCGGGCGATCCCGAGGTGGGCAAGCTCTACCAGGGCACCGTCGTCTCCACGCACAACTTCGGCGCGTTCATCCGCTTTCTCGGCAACACCGAGGGGCTCTGCCACATCTCGGAGCTGGGCGAGGGCCGGGTCGCCGAGACCACCGACGTCGTGAAGGTGGGCGACGAGGTCGTGGTGTGCGTCAAGGGCGTGACCGACCAGGGCAAGCTCAGCCTGTCGCTCCGGGCGGCCAGGGACTGCCGCGCCGAGGACGTCATCCGGCCCGACTGAGCGGGGCGGGTCGATCTGAAAAAAACGCCCCAGGGGCGTTTTTTTCAGTTAGGCCGGTCGATCTGAAAAAATTGCCCCAGGGGCGTTTTTTCCGCGAAACAGCACCACCAGCTCCGGCGCCACGGCGTGGACCTGCACGGCGAGGCGCTCCGGCAGGAGGACATGGCGCTCGAGCTTCATGTCGGGAACGCGCACGATCGCCAGGTCGCCGTGCTGGAGCGCGCGGGCCGCTTCCTCGTTCACCTCCAGGTACGGGATCCGGCCGGCGGGGGTGACGAAGTAGAACTTGCGGTTGCCGCTGGCGCCTGCCCGGACGGCGCCGCCACGGATGAGGTCCTTCAGGCGCGCCCGGGTCACCTCGACCTGGACGGCGGCCTGTTCCTCGCGGACCCGCGCCTGGTCCTTGCGGCGCTGCTCCTCGCGCCGGCGGTCGTCCGCGGCACGCTTGGCCTCGGCTTCCCGGTCCAGACCCTCGTGGCCCACCTCGGTCTTCTTCACGCGCTCCTGGTGCTGGGTCTGGCGGAACTGCTTCTCGGAGATCAGGCCCGCCTTGAGGAGCTCCTTGCTGAGATCGCCCACGATCGATTCCCATCCGAGTGCCGGGCTGCGCGACGGGTTTGAGACCGGACCCTATTGTAGGGCCGCGGCCGGCGCCTGTCCACTGAGGAAGAGCAGCACCACCAGGAGGTAGATGGCGATGCCCATCACGTCGTTCAGGGTGGTGATGAAGGGGCCCATCGCCACCGCGGGGTCGATGCCCACGCGCTTCAGGGCCAGCGGGATCATGGTGCCGCTCAGGGCCGCGTTGATCACCACCAGACCGAGCGCCGAGAGCAGGCACAGGGCGAGGGCGCCGTTGCCCATCCACACGAACGCGAACAGCCCGAGCAGTATCCCGAGCCCCACGCCGAGCAGAACCGAGGTCCGGAGCTCGCGCCACAGCACGATGGGCACGCCCTGCAGTGCGAAACTCCCGGTCGCCAGCCCGCGCACCACGAGCGAGGAGGCCTGGATGGCGACGCTGCCCGCCGTGGCCATGACCGCGGGCACGAAGAAGGCCACGGCCAGATGCTGCTTCAGGCTGCCCTCGAATGCCGCCATGACCATGGCGCTGCCGATGCTGCCGCCCAGCCCCAGCATGAGCCAGGGGCCGCGCTCGCGCACCGCCTTCATCACGCTGCGCTCGGCGGGCTCGTCCTCGCCGGTGCCCGCGATGTAGGAGATGTCCTCGTGCTCCTCCTCCTCGATCACGTCGAAGATGTCGTCGTAGGTGATGACGCCGAGCAGCCGGTTCCGGTCGTCGGTCACCGGCACATTCAGGAGATCGTACTTGGAGGCGACCGCCGCCGCCTCCTGCTGATCCGTCTCCGGCCGGACCGAGACCGCCTCCGTGTCCATGATGTCCGCGACGAGGGCATCGGGGTCGGCGAGCAGCAGCTCCACCGGCAGGATCGAGCCCACCAGCCGCCGCTCGCGGTCCACCACGAAGATCTCGCTGATCTCCTCCATGTCGCGGTGGTGCTCGCGGATCATCTCGATCGCCCGGGCCACGGTGTGCGTCTTCCGGACCCAGGGCACCTCGAGCGCCATGATGCCGCCGGCCGAGTCCTCCGGGTAGGTGAGCAGCGTCTCCACCTCGACGCGGTGCTCCTCCGGCACCTGCTGCAGGACGCGCTCGCGCACCTCCTCGTCGAGCTCGCCCACGATGTCGGCCGCGTCGTCCGAGTCCATCTCGTCGACCATCGGCCCGAGGCGCTGCTCGTCGAGGCCTTCGAGCACGTCCTCGCGCGTGGCGTCCTCGAGCTCCAGCAGCACCTGCGAGCCGACCTCCGGCTCGAGCGCGTCGAAGAGGAAGTTCTGCTCGAAGCGATCCAGGCGCTCCATGGTCTCGGCGATGTCGGCCGGATGGAGCGGGGCGATCAGCTGGAGGAGGGGCTCGACCTCGGCGTTCTCGATGTGCGCCTTGACCTCGCGGGCGATCTGATCGAGGTCGCGGGGCAGGCTGGGCTCGGGCGTGGTCATCCGTCGCCTCCATCCCGGGGACGGGTCTTGCCGGGCGGGGCCGGCGGATCGCAAACCGCCCGTGCGCGCGCCTTAAGGAAAACCATTTCCCCGCCGTGCGTCAAGGTGGTATGAGGGCGGCCGTGGGCGCCCCGGTGGCGCGCGGCGGCGCCGGGGCCGGGGCGGACCACGGCGGGAGCCCGAGACCGGAGGGGACGGTGAAGCTCTACCTGGTCAGGCACGGCCGCGCCGTGCACCCCATGCTGGATCCGACTGAGCCGCTGAGCGAGGAGGGGCGGCGCGAGGTGCGCACGCTCGCGGCGCGGCTGCTCGCCGCGGCGGCGGCGCCGGCGTGGATCGCCCACAGCCCCCGGGCGCGCGCCGTCGAGACCGCGCGGATCCTGGGCGAGGTGCTGGCGCCGGGCGTCTCCCCCGTGGTGCGCGAGGATCTGCTGCCGCACGGCGCCCCCGACGACCTCGTGGCGGAGCTCGCCCGGGAGGAGCGCGACGCCCTGCTGGTCGCGCACATGCCGCTCCTCGGAGATCTCGTCCGCGGGCTGCTCGGGCCGCCGGCGAAGGAGCACCTGTTCTTCCCCACCGCCGGCGCCCTTTGCCTGGAGCGGACCTCCGGCGGCGCCTTTGAGGTGCGGTGGAGCGCCCAGCCCTGAACGGCGCTCGCCGCCGCCGGGCGCGCCGAGAAAAGCGCCCGAATCGCGCCCCGCGGGCGTCTGGCCCCTTGAGTCTCGACGGCGCGCGTGACAGAGTAGCGCCCGGCGCCGCGAGGGCGGACGTCGTCTTGCGGACACCGACCCGAGGATCGAGCGTATGACTGCTTCTCCAGCACCGAGTCCCGCGCTGGCTCGCCTTGCCGTGAACACCCTGAAGATGCTCGCCGCGGACGCGGTCGAAGCCGCCGCCAGCGGCCACCCCGGTCTGCCCATGGGCGCGGCCGACCACGCCTTCGTGCTCTGGAGCCGCTTCCTCCGTGTCGACCCGTCCGATCCGTCCTGGCCGGACCGCGACCGCTACGTGCTGTCCGCCGGGCACGGCTCCATGCTGCTCTACGCGCTGCTCCATCTGGCCGGCTTCGAGCTCGCCCTGGAGGACCTCAAAGCGTTTCGCCAGCTCGGCAGCCGGACTCCGGGCCATCCCGAACACGGCGAGACTCCGGGGGTGGAGATCACCACCGGCCCGCTCGGACAGGGCTTCGCCGCCGGGGTGGGCATGGCACTCGCGCGCCGGCTCCTGGCGGAGCGGATGAACACCGGGCGCTTCCACCCGGTGAGCCACCGCATCTTCGGCCTCGTGAGCGACGGCGATCTCATGGAGGGCGTGGCGGCGGAGGCGGCCTCGCTGGCCGGCCACCTCGGTCTCGGCGCGCTCACCTACCTTTACGACGACAACCGGATCACGATCGAGGGCGCGACGAAGCTGGCCTTCTCGGAGAACGTGCCGGACCGCTTCCGCGCTTGCGGCTGGCACGTGCAGTCGGTGGACGGCCACGATCACGAGGCGATTGCCGCGGCGATCGAGGCCGCGGTGGCCGAGACCGAGCGGCCGTCCCTCATCTGCGCTCGGACCCACATCGCTCACGGCAGCCCGGGCAAGCAGGACTCCGCCGAGGCGCACGGCGCGCCGCTCGGGGCCGCGGAGCTGGTGGCCACCAAGCGCCACCTGGGCTGGCCGCTCGCGCCGGCCTTCCACGTGCCCGAGGAGGTGCGCGCCTTCTTCCGCGCGTGGGCCGGCGCGCGGCGAGAAGCGCACGCGGCGTGGACCGAGGAGTTCGAGGACTGGGCGCGCACGCATCCGAAGGAGGCGGCCCTCTGGCACAGCCTCCACGACCGGCAGGTGCCCGACGACATCGGGACGCGCCTGCTCGAGGCGGTGCCCCGCAAGGAGGCGGCGACCCGCCAGCTCTCAGGGGCGGTGCTCCAGACGGCGGCGGAGATCGTGCCGGCTCTGATCGGCGGCTCGGCGGATCTCGCGCCCTCCAACAACACGGCGCTCAAGTCCTATCCCTCGGTCGGCCCGGGCCTCGCGGGCGGCCGGAACCTCCACTTCGGCGTCCGCGAGCACGCCATGGGCGCGATCATGAACGGCCTGGCGCTCCACGGGACGGCGATTCCCTACGGCGGCACCTTCCTGGTGTTCAGCGACTACCTGCGGCCGGCGATCCGGCTAGCGGCGCTGATGCGCCTGCAGGTGATCTACGTGTTCACACACGACTCGATCTTCCTCGGCGAGGATGGTCCGACGCACCAGCCGGTCGAACACCTGGCGGCGCTGAGAGCCATCCCGGGGCTCGCGGTGATCCGGCCCGCCGACGCCGAGGAGACAGCGGCTGCCTGGGCCTGGGCGCTGCGCCGGCGCGACGGTCCCACGGCGCTGGTGCTGACCCGCCAGGCCGTGCCGCGGCTGGAGCGCGCGGCGGCGTTCGACCCGGAGTCGATCGAGCGCGGCGCCTACGCGGTGCGGGATGCGGTCGATCCGGAGCTCATCGTCATCGGCACGGGCTCCGAGATTGCCGTCGCGCTCGGAGCGGCGGCGATCGTGTCCGACCGGACGGGCTGCCGCGTGCGGGTCGTCTCGATGCCGTCGGTGGACCGCTTCCTCGCCCGGCCCGCGGCCGAGCGCAGCGCACTCGTCCCGCCGGAGGTGCCGGCGGTGGCCATCGAGGCGGGCGTCTCCCGGGGATGGGGCGACGTGGTCGGGCGGGGCGGCCTGGTGATCGGCCTGGACCGGTTCGGTGCCTCTGGACCCTTCAAGCAGCTCGCCGAGCACTTCGGGTTCACGCCGGCGCGGGCGGCCGATCGGATCCTCGCCTGGCTCGGCTCCGGGGCGCGGTAGCGGGGCCGGAGTCGAGGGGTGGGCCTCCCGGCTTCGAGAACAAGGCGCCGAACCTTCGTGTCGTGTTCAACTCCCCCGTGCCGATCCCGCTGACCTGCCCGCGCACGCACGCCTACCCGCGGACGCCGGGTTTCCGCGCGAGCGCGCGGTAGGCCTCGATCACGAGGAAGATGGTGAGCAGCAGCAGGAAGGCGCAGTAGCCGGCCTGGAAGGCGTGGCTCACCTCCGCCAGGCCCGCGCGCACCAGCCGGATCACCTCCAGCACGAGCGCCGTCGAGGTGGTCACGACCATGAATGCGCAGGGCAGCGCCGTGAACCAGGCGGACTTTCCGCTGCGGCGCAGCCACATCGTGATGGTCAGCAGCGCCAGCCCGCCGAGCAGCTGGTTGGTGGCGCCGAACAGCGGCCAGATCATCCGGTAGGCGGCCATCGGCTGCCCCTGGGCGTCGGCCACCTGGAGGTTCAGCAGCAGCACGGGAAAGGCGAGGGTGACGGCGGTGGCGATCCAGCGCGTGGCCACGGCGCGGCTGCCGACGAACTCCTCGAGCATGAAGCGCGCTAGCCGCGTGCAGGTGTCGAGCGTCGTGAGCAGGAAGGTCGAGATCGCGAGCAGGCCGAACGCCACGCCCACGGACTTCGGAATGCCGAGCATGGCGGTGAAACGCCCGAACCCCGCGGCGAACACCACCGTCGGACTCTCGTTGGCCAGCGCCGAACCGCGCGCCATGACCATGATCGTGGCCAGCGCGAGCACCGCCAGCAACCCTTCGAGCAGCATCGCGCCGTAGCCGATCCGGAGCGCGTCGCTCTCGCGCGCGGTCTGCTTGGCGGTGGTGCCCGACGCCACGATGGAGTGGAATCCCGAACAGGCGCCGCAGGCGATCAGGATGAACAAGAACGGGAAGATCGGCCCCTTGTCGCTCATGAAGCCGAGGAACATCGGGTACTCGACGGCATGGCCGCCCGCGAGCACCCCGAGCGTTCCGCCCGCGAGGCACGCGAACAGGAGGTACGCCGACAGGTAGTCGCGCGGCTGGAGCAGGATCCAGACCGGGGTGAGCGACGCCACGGCGCAGTAGACGATCAGGATCAGCGTGTAGCCGCCCGCTGCATCGAGTCCACCGAGCGCGAGCGCGCTGCGCGCGACCGGCGCCTCGAGCCCCACCCAGATGCCGACGAAGACGAGCGGCACGAACACCAGCGACGCGATCCAGAGCGGCATCTTCAGCCGGTAGACGACGATCCCGAAGCCGAGCGCGAGCAGGATGTAGAGGGCCGAGGACGTGGCGACCGAGCCGCCATCGAGCCCGTCCTTGTCGGTGACGTAGGTCTGGGCGGTGAGATCGATGAAGCAGGCCAGCACCAGCACGAGGGTCAGCCAGATGAAGACCAGGAACAGCCGCCACGCCGCCGGCGAGATCGTCTCGCGCGCCACCTCGGCGATGGAGCGCGCCCGGTGGCGGATCGAGGCGACCAGCGCGCCCATGTCGTGGACGCCGCCGATCAGCACCGAACCCAGGAGGATCCAGGCGAGCGCGGGGCCCCAGCCGAAGAGCAGCCCCCCGATCACCGGCCCGACGATGGGCCCGGCGCCGGCGATCGAGGAGAAGTGGTGGCCGAAGAGCACCGGGGTCCGCGCCGGACAGTAGTCGAGCCCGTCCTGGATCGTCACCGCCGGCGTGGGCTTGCCGTCGTCCAGGCCGAACTTGCGCTGGAGCCGCCGGCCGTAGAGGAGGTAGCTCGCGGCAAACCAGACGATGCTCAGGACGACGACGAGCGTCAGCATGGCGGCGCCTTCCCCGGCGGGCTGCCAGCGCGAGCGGGCGGCCCGGGAAGAGGCCTATTGTAGCGGCCGCCGGCCGCTCCGCAAGCACCGGGAGGGCGCGGCGGCCAGCGGCGGGAGCCCGGTTGCCAGCCGGGCGCGCTCTGGTATAGTGGCGGCCGGGACCCGATCTTGCGGCACGACCCATGCACCCCATGCGACTTCTCCGGCGCCTTTCGCTCGGTGCGGCCTGGCTCCTCGGTCTGGCGATCGTGGCGGCGGCCGGGATGCCCGTGGCGCATCGCGTCGGCCAGGACTACCACCTCGAGAACGGCCGCATCTGTCTCGTGCTGGCGGCGAGCGATGCCGGTTACGTGGAGATCCTCTATACCGCGACCGCCACGGGCTGGCACCCGGTGCTCGCCGGCACCGGGCCGGCAGGCGAGACGCTGCGCTGCCGCTACGACCTGGCGGAGGTGCGGCCCGTCTACACGTCGGTGGGGATCCTCATGCATCCTGCCGGCGCGGCTCTGGAGCTGCTCGCGAGCGTGGGCCCGCACCGCATCCGCACGGTCGTCTCGCTGCTGCCCGGCGCGTGGCTGCTCGACTACCGGGTGGAGCTCCAGGCTTCGGGCCGTCTCTACCTCGAGTCGCTCGAGAGCGAGTACCGCTTCCTGCCGGCGCAGCCGCCGGCCGGACCCATCCCGCTCGATTGCGGCTGGTGCCCCGGCCAGCGGCTGGGGGGCGGCCGCGTGCTGGGCGACCAGCTCTTCCACTCGCCGCTGGCGCTCATGCAGCGGGGCGGTCATGTCGGCGCCCTGATCGCCGAGGTGCACGGCATTCCGGCCAGCCGCCTGTTCAAGACTGCCATGCGCTACCACGCCGGCACGAACGCGCGGAGCACGGGGCCGTGGTTCAGCTACGGGCTGATGGACTACGCGCTGGACGGCTACGTCCACTTCCGCCATACCCCGGCCATGATCTATCGCCTCCCGGCGAGCGCGATCGCGTTCGGCTACCGGCTGGGCGCCGCGAGCGGCGTTGCCGCCGGTGGCGGCCTGGACCTGGCGGCGCGCGCGCTGTGGGCGCGGCTCGGCGCGCCGCGGGTCGCCGGCTCCACCTGGCCGCAGTTCGCCCCGTTTCCGCGGCTGGCGCGGGCCGCCTACGACTGGGCGTTCCGCTCGCCGTACGCGAGCGCCGTGTGGGAGGAGTTTCGCTTCGGTGGCCGCGAGGCGGGCGGCACGCACGGCTACATCACGTTCGACCGCCAGCGGAAGGGCCAGGCGGTGCGCGATCCCGAGCAGGATGGCATCTACTTCCAGTCCTGGTTCAACAACCTGCATTCGGCCTTCGGCATGCATCTGATGGGGCTGAAGTGGAACGACGGGGAGCTGGTCCGGCGGGCGGAGCGCATCAAGAACCTCGTTCTCACCGCGCCGCTGGATCGCGGCCTCTTTCCCGCCGTCTTCGACCCCACCCCCGACGAGCCGGCCGCCGGCCGCTGGCGGAGCCCCACGCCCTTCGTGCCCGATCGGCGGCGCGCCGACGACTTCTACTACCACCTGCCCGACGCCGCGTGGACGGGCTACTGGATGCTCCGGTGGTTCGCGACGGTGCAGGGCGACGGCGAGCTCGCCTGGCGCGCGAAGCTGCTCGCGGACCGACTGGTGCTACTGCAGCGCCCTTCCGGTGCGCTCCCTTCGTGGCTCGCCAGGGGCACGCTCCAGCCGGCGCCCGAGCTGCTCGAGTCGGCCGCCACCGCCGCCGGGGCGCTCTTCCTTGTGCGCGCCCACACGGTGCTCCACGACGCGTGGTACCTCGCCGCGGCCTGCCGGGCGCTCAACTTCCTCGAACGCGAGGTGATCCCCGAGAGCAAGTGGTTCGACTTCGAGAGCGAGATCTTCGCCGGCGGTGCGCCGCTCGCGCAGCGCGACCCCGACACCGGGCTCCACGACGCCACCACGCTCAGCATGATCTGGGCGGCGCAGGCATTCGCCGAGGCGTACGAGATCACGCGGGATCCGGGGCGGCTCCAGTCGGGCCTGCGCGTGCTCGATGAGCTCAGCCTCTACCAGCACCTGTGGGACAAACCGTGGCAGCTCGACATCCCGAGCTTCGGCGGATTCACGGCGCAGAACCGGGATGCCGAGCAGAACGACGCGCGGCAGGCGCTGGCCGCGCCGCTGTTCCTGCACTACTACCGGCTGACCGGGCGCGAGGAGCTCTTTCACCGCGGGGTGGCCGCGCTACGGGCGGCGTTCACGAACATGTACCTCCGCGAGAACGTGCCGGTCTGGAAGGTCCTGAATCAGATGTTCCCCTGGTTCGGACCCGCCGACCATGGGTTCATGGAGGAGAACGCTTTCCACAACGGCGATCCCGGCATGCCGTTCGTGATGCGCGCCTGCAACTTCAACTGGGGGCCGGGATCCGCCGCGGCGGCGGCGGCGGAGATCGAGCTCCGTTACGGGGGTATCTACGTGGACCTGGGGCGCGACCGCGCGTTCGGCCTCGATGGTTGCCTGGCGGAGTTCCGGCGGATGGCGGCCGACGAGGTGCGCGTCACCGTGCACGAGACTCTCGGCGAGGCGCGCGCGGTGCGCCTGGTGGTGGAGGGGGTTCCCGCGGGCAAGGCGCTCTGGATCGCCGCGGCGACCCGGACCACGGCGCACGGACTCGAGGCGCCGCAGGCGGTGCCGCTCGTGGGCGACCTCGGCGCGGCGACGGTCTCGCTGCCGGCGCACGGGGCGGCGGCGTTTCTGCTCTGGCTCCGCTGAGCGTGGCCGGTTGACCGGCCCGACCGCGAGGTCTACCCTTGTCTCGAGGGGACGCGGGGCGGGGCGATCCGCGGGCGCAGCGGAGGAGGTCGCGCCCATCTTGCGGAATCGGAAGCACGCATGGATACCCTGACGATTGCCGGTCGCGCCTTCGGCTCGCGCCTGGTGCTGGGCACCGGCAAGTTCCGCTCGCCCGAGGTCATGCGCGAGGCGCTCGAGGCATCCGGCACCGAGCTAGTCACCGTGGCGCTCCGTCGCGTCGACCTCGACGCGCGCGAACCCAACCTGCTCGAGTTCATCGATCGCAGCCGCTACCAGCTGCTGCCCAACACATCGGGCGCGGAGGACGCCGACGAGGCGGTCCGTCTGGCTCACCTCGCGCGCGCGGCCGGGCTGTCGGACTGGATCAAGCTCGAGGTCACCCCCGACCCCAAGTGGCTGCTCCCCGACCCGGTGGAGACGCTCCGCGCGGCCGAGCGTCTCGTGGCGGAGGGCTTCGTCGTGCTGCCCTACATCGGGGCCGATCCGGTGCTCGCCAAGCGGCTCGAGGAGGCGGGATGCGCGACGGTCATGCCGCTCGGCGCGCCGATCGGCTCCAACCGCGGGCTGAAGACGCGCGACGCGGTGAGCATCATCGTCGAGCAGGCGACGGTGCCGGTCGTCGTGGACGCCGGCCTCGGCGCGCCCTCGCACGCGGCCGAGGCGATGGAGCTCGGCGCGGACGCGGTGCTGGTGAACACCGCGATTGCGGTAGCGCGCGATCCGGTCGAGATGGCGCGCGCGTTCAAGCTCGGGGTGGAGGCCGGGCGGGCGGCGTGGCGCGCGGGGGTGGCGGGGCCGCGGGACCGCGCCGAGGCGTCGAGCCCGCGGACCGGTTTTCTCGGCAAGGCGCCATGAGCTTCCGGGAGCATCTGGCCGGCTTGCCGCTGGACGCGCTGCTCGCGGTGGCGCGCGGCGCGGATGCGGTGGCGGTGGAGCGGGCGCTCGGCGCGGAGAGGCTGGATCTCTTCGACTTTGCGGCGCTGCTCGCGCCGGCGGCCGAGGCGCATCTCGAGGCGATGGCCGAGCGGGCGCACCGCATCACGGTGCAGCGGTTCGGCCGGGTCGTGCAGCTCTACGCGCCGCTCTACGTGTCGAACGAGTGCGTGCAGAGCTGCACCTACTGCGGGTTCTCGCGCGAGAACGCGGTGCGCCGCCGCACCCTGACGGTGGACGAGGCGGTGGCCGAGGCGCGGCTGCTGCGGGAGGCCGGCTTCCGGCACCTGCTCGTCGTGTCGGGCGAGCATCCGCGGCACGTCTCCGCGGACTATCTCGCCGAGATCCTCGCACGGCTCCACGCCGAGATCCCGAGCCTCACCGTCGAGGTGCAGCCCGCGACGGTCGAGATCTACCGGAAGTGGGTGGCCGCCGGAGCCGAGGGGCTCACGGTCTACCAGGAGACCTACGACCGGGAGGTCTACCGCGAGGTGCACCTCGCCGGGAAGAAGCGGGACTACGACTGGCGCCTCGAGACGCCCGAGCGCGGCGGGCTGGGCGGCATGAAGCGGCTCGGCATCGGCGCGCTGCTCGGGCTGGCGGACTGGCGGCTCGAGGCGGTCCACCTCGCCGCGCACTCAAGCTACCTGATGCACCGCTTCTGGCGGGCGTTCGTGTCGGTCTCGGTGCCGCGGCTCCGGAAGGCGGCGTTCGCGATCGCCCCGCGCCGGCCGGTGTCCGACCGCGATCTGGTGCGGCTGGTGTGCGCGCTGAGGATCTTTCTCCCCGACGTCGGCATCACGCTGTCCACGCGCGAGTCGCCGCGGTTTCGGGACGGGATCCTGCCGCTCGGGGTGACACTGATGAGCGCGGGGTCGCGCACCGAGCCCGGCGGCTACACCGCGCCTGACGCGACCGAGAAGCAGTTCGAGGTCGAGGACCCGCGGACACCGGCCGAGGTCGCGGCGGCGATCCGGCAGCACGGCTACGATCCGGTGTGGAAGGACTGGGAGGCCGTGCTCAATGGCTGAGATCCTGCTGAACGGGAAGCCCCGCGCGATCGAGCCGGGCGAGACGCTGGCGGAGCTGCTTGGAAAGCTCGGCCTCGATGCGCGCTGGGTCGTGGCGGAGCTCAACGGCAAGCCGGTCGAGCGCCATCGCGTCGGCGAGGCGAGGCTCGCGGCGGGCGACCGGCTCGAGCTGGTGCGGGCGGTCGCGGGGGGTTAGCGACGGTGGGGCGGTTACGGGGACCGCGCGGTGGAGTTAAACACGAAGGACACGAAGGGAAGAGAAGGACACGAAGAAGAGGAAGAAGTCGAGCACGAGCACGATTACGAGCACGAGCCCGGGGGTGAGCGGGGTCGGCACGGTGCAGTTAAACACGAAGGACGCGAAGGGAAGAGAAGGACACGAAGAAGAGGAAGAAGTCGAGCACGAGCACGAGCAGACGAAGGAGCCTCGCCATGAACTCCATGCGGATGCTGGCGCGCCTGGTGAGTGTCCTCGGGTTGCTGGCGGTGGCGGCGGTCCCGCAAGAGCGCCCGCCCGAGATCCCGCCCGCGCAGCGACCGGCGGCGCGCGCCGCGGTCGTGGCCAAGGCGGCCGAAGCGATCCTCGACCGCCTCGCGCGGGACGGGGATTTCCAGCACGCCAACCGCGAGGCGGTCAAGCTCTTCGAGCGCGTCATCGCGCACGCCCCGCTCGACGAGCCCGAGCTCTTTCGTCGGGCCTGCCTCACCCAGCGACTGATCCGTCTGCTCGGCCGTCACGACGAGACGAAGCGACTCCCGCTGCTGGACTACCTGCGTCGGAACGACCACCTCGCGTCCGCGCTCGCGTTTGCCGTGAAGAGCGGCGATCGGGTGGCGGGCGTGCTGGAGGTCGTGGAGCGCCTGCGCGAGGCGCATGGACCACACCTCGATCCCTACGGGAACCTGGTCGCGGCTCTGGCCGTCGTGCACGACAGCGGCGGCGCGGCCGGCGCCGCGCATGCGGTCCAGCTCTTCGAATACTACGTGCGCCACGAGAAGCAGATGCTCTACGGGATCCGTCACCTCCCGCCCGAGCTGCTGGTGCACGTCGTGGACACGCCGGCCGGCGTGGAAGAGCTCGAGTGGGCGCTGGAAAAGTACGCCGGCGACACGAACGTGGGCGAGCGCTACTCCGACGTGCCCTTCGACGAGATGCACCGCGCGCAGGGCACTACCAAGCGCATCGCCGGCCACCCCTATACCCTCGAGAACTTGCGGAAGCTCGGCGGCATCTGCAGCGACCAGGCCTACTTCGCGAGCAACGTGGGCAAGGCGATCGGCGTGCCGGCCGTGGCGGCGGGGGGCAAGGCGGGCGACCAGGCGCATGCCTGGGTCGGTTTCTTCGAATCGCGGGGGACGCGCAAGGGGAAGTGGAACTTCGAATCGGGGCGCACCTTCGAGTTCCGCCAGGTGCGCGGATGGGTGCTCGAGCCTCAGCTCGGCCAGCACGTGCCCGAGAGTCACATCGCAGTGCTCGCCGAGATGGTGGGTACGACGCCCGCCGGGAGGCAGCAGGCGCTGACCTTCGTTGACGCCGCGCACCGGCTGAGCTGGATGCGGCGAATGCAGCAGACCGCTTCGCACGAACCGCTGCTGCCCGGGGCGGAAGACGCCGCGCCGCGCGCGATGGACGAGGCGACCCAGCTCCTCCTGATCGAGACCGGGCTGAGGAAGAACCCCGCCTGTGCCGAGGGCTGGGAGGCCGTGGCCGCGCTCGCGCGCGGCAAGCAGCTTTCCGCCGCCGCGGTGCGGGAATGGGCCGCGCGGCTGGACCGGATGTGCGGTCGGGATTATCCCGATTTCTCCGCCGACATCCTGAAGTCGCTCGTCGCCTCGCTCGAGGACGTCGACGAGCAGAATCGCTCCTGGGAGAATGCGATCCGCTACTTCCGGCGTCGCCTCGATCTCGCCGCCGAGCTTCGCATGGACCAGGCGCGGATGTGGGAGAAGGCGGGGCGGGCCGATCGGGCCGCGGCTTGCTACCAGGACCTGCTCGAGAACCACGCGAACGATGGGCTGTTCGTGCTGACCGCGCTCGAGCGCGCGGAGCGCCTGCTGCGGGCCGGCAATCAGGCCGCGCGCGTGCCGGCGCTCTACGAGCAGACCTGGTCGCGGATCCGCATGCCCGAGGCGGCGCACAACAAGCGGGCGAGCAACTGGTATTTGGTGGGTGCGGCGTACCTGCGCGTTCTCGAGGAGTTCAAGGATCGCGCGCGGGCCGAGTGGGTGCGGAGCCGCCTCCGGAAGGTTGCTGGATGACCGGGCGTTGACGGGGTCGGCATGGTGGAGTTAAACACGAAGAGCACGAAGGGAAGAGAAGAACACGAAGAAGAGGAAGAAGAGGAAGAAGAAGAGAACCACGAAGGACACGAAAGGGACACGAAGATCACGAAGAGGAGAAGAAGAAGTCGAGCACGAGCACGAGCACGATGACGAGCACGAGCGCGATTACGAGCCGGGGGGTGAGCGAGGTCCGTGCAACTTCTTGGGGTCAGGCGGCAGAAGTTGCAGAGGCGGCGTGCAACTTCTTGGGGTCAGGCGCCAGAAGTTGCAGAGGCGGGGGTATGCAATTCCCGGTGCCTGACCCCATGGTGACGCAGGGATGAGAATCCGGACGATTGCCGCCGCGCTGCTGCTGGCGGCTGTGCTTGTGGGAGGCGCTGCCACCCAGGAGGGATCGGCCGTGCCGGTCCGCCGGTGGGAAGCGCCGCTCGTGCTGCCCACCTACGGCGTCGGCGCGCCTGATCCGAATCCGCGGTTCTACGCCGGACGCGCCTACCAGGGCGCGCAGGGCCGCGTCTACCCGTACGCGATGCGGGACGTGCTGAGCGACGTCCGCGCGGACCGCACCTACCGCGCCGTCTACCTCGAGAACGAGTTCCTCACCGTCTGCATCCTGCCCGAGCTGGGCGGCCGCGTCTTCTCCGCGATCGACCGCACGAACGGCTACGACCTCCTCTACCACCAGCACGTCGTGAAGCCCGCGCTGATCGGGCTCACTGGCGCGTGGACCTCCGGCGGCATCGAGTGGAACTTCCCGCACCACCACCGGGCGACGAGCTTCCTCCCCGTGGACTGGTGCGGCGAGGATCATCCCGACGGGAGCCGCACGGTCTGGGTGGGGGAGACGGAGCTTCGCCACCGCATGAAGTGGATCGTGGGGGTGACGCTCCGGCCGGGCCGGGCGTGCTTCGAGGCGACGGTGAAGCTCTTCAACCGCACCCCGCTCGCCCACTCCTTCCTGTGGTGGGCCAACGTGGCCGTGCACGCCAACCCGAGCTACCAGGTGATCCTCCCGCCACGCACCCGCTGGGCCACCTACCACGGCAAGAACCAGTTCGTGCCATGGCCGATCTGCCGCGAGGTCTACCGGGGCGTGGACTACAGCGCGGGCGTGGACCTGAGCTGGTGGCGAAACCACCCGTCGCCCATCTCGTTCTTCGCCTGGAACACCGAGGACGATTTCCTGGCCGGGTACGACCACGACCGCCAGGCCGGCCTCCTGCACGTGGCGGATCCGCAGGCGGTGCCGGGCAAGAAGTTCTGGGTCTGGGGACCCGGGCCCGTGGGCCAGGTATGGGACAAGCTGCTCACAGACGCGGACGGTCCGTATCTCGAGCTGATGGTCGGCGCCTACTCCGACAACCAGCCCGACTACAGCTGGCTCGAGCCGTACGAGGTGAAGGTCCTCGAGCACCGCTGGTTCCCGCTCCGGTCGCTGGGCGGCGTGAAGCACGCAAACAACGAGGCCGCCCTCGATCTCGAGATCGTCCGACCCGGCGCGGTGCGCGCCGGCCTCAACGCGTTTGCTCGGCACCCGGGCGCGATCGTGCGCCTCGTGCGCGGCGATGGCGTGGTCTTCACCCGGCGCACCGACATCGGCCCGGATCAGCCGTTCTCCGCGGAGATCGCGGTGGCGCCCGAGACGCGCGCGGAAGAGCTGCGCCTGTCGCTCCAGGACGCGACCGGCCGCGAGCTGATCGCCTATCGACCGCAGCCGCCCGGGACGACGCCGCGGCCGGACGTGGCGCAGCCGCCGCTCGCGCCGGCGAAGATCGCCACGGTGGACGAACTCCTTCTCGCTGGGCAGCGCCTCGAGCAGTTCCACAGCCCGGCGCTCGACTCCGAGCCCTACTACGACGAGGCTCTCCGCCGCGATCCGGGCGACACCGCCACGAACGTCGCGGTCGGCATTCGCCTGCTCCGGCAGTGCCGGTTCCCGGAGGCCGAGGCGCGATTCCGCGCGGCGCTCGCTCGCCTCGCCGGAAACCACACGAATCCGCGCAGCGGCGAGGCCGGCTATCTCCTCGGGCTGGCGCTGCGCTTCCAGGGGAAGAACGACGCGGCATACGAGGCGTTCGGCCGGGCAGCCTGGGACCAGGCGTTCCACGCGGCAGCCTGCCTGCAGCTCGCGGAGCTGGACAGCGAGCGGCACGACTTCGCGGCGGCGCTCGCTCACGTGGATCGTGCCCTCGCCACCAACGCGTGGAACACGGTCGCGCTCGATCTGAAGACGACCCTGCTGCGGCGGCAGGGGCGCGCTGCCGAGGCGGGCGCACTGGCGGACCAGGTGCTCGCGCTCGACCCGCTGGACTTCCGGGCGGCGTACGAGCAATGCCTCGCCCTGGCCGCCGCCGCGGGCGGATCTGCGGATGACACCGCCGCTCGAAAGGCGGCCGACCTGCGGGCCGCGCTCACCGCCCGCCTGCGCGGCGAGGTGCAGTCCTACCTCGAGCTCGCCCACGACTACGGCCACGGCGGCTTCCTCGAGGAAGCGATCGCCGTGCTCGAGATGGCCGAGGAAGCGGGCTGCCGCGACCCGCTGCTCCATTACACGCTCGGCCACTTCCATCGGCGCGCCGGCCACGCGGCGGCTGCCGCGCGTGCGTTTTCTCGCGGCCGCGCGGCGTCTCCCGTGGGCTGCTTCCCGTTCCGCCGCGAGTCGATCGCGGTGCTCCACGACGCCGTGCAGCACAACCCCACCGACCCGCGCGCGCCGTACTACCTCGGGAACCTCCTCTACGAGCACCGGCCGCGGGATGCCATGGCCGCGTGGGAACAGGCGATCGCCCTCGATGCCCGGTTCGCCACCGCGCACCGGAACCTCGGCATGGCGCTCGCGCAGGTGGACAACGACGTCGCGCGGGCTGTCGCGTGCCTGGATCGGGCCGTCGCGTGCGATCCCGAGGACCCGCGGTTGCTCCTCGAGCGCGACGTGCTCTACGAAAGCGCGCGCGTGCCGGCGGAAAAGCGGCTCGAGGCGCTGCTCGCGCAGCAGGCCGTCGTGGCGCGGCACAACGATGCCTTCTCGCGGGAGATCGTTCTCCTCACGCGGCTCGGGCGCTACGACGAGGCGATCGCGCCGCTCCTCAACCAGCGTTTTCGCAAGTGGGAGGGCATCGACAACATCCACACCACCTACGTCGACGCCCATCTGCTCCGCGGCTGGCAGCGGCTCGATGCCGGGAAGGCGCGGGAAGCGCTGGCCGACTTCGAGGCGGCGCTCCGGTATCCGGAGAATCTCGAGGTGGCGCCGCCGGCCGACGGCGGACGGGCCGGCCAGTGCTGGTTCTTCTCCGGCCTGGCCCACGAGGCGGCCGGGAACCGGGACGAGGCGCAGTCGTTCTTCGAGAAGGCCGCGGCAGCGGCGGCGGGAGGCGCGGAGTCGGCGCTCCGCTACTACCAGGGGCGGGCGCTCGAGAAGCGCGGGCGCGCGGCCGAGGGAAGAGCGCTCTTCGAGGGGCTGATCGCGTCCGCCGGGAAGCGGCTCGCCGCGCTCGAGACCGGCGAGGCCGTGGACTACTTCGCCAAGTTCGGCCAGCGGCGGCCGGTGCACGAGCAGCAGGCCCACGCGCACTACCTGGGCGGGCTCGGCCAGCTCGGCCTCGGCCGGCGGGACGAGGCGCGCGCGGCATTCGACAAGGCGCTCGCGCTCGATCCGGACCACGTCTGGGCCCGGGCCGAGCGGGCCCGGCTGGAGTGAGCGGGGTGTAGTAATGCGCGTAGCGAGATCGGCGCGGGCGAGTTAAACACGAAGACCACGAAGAGGAGAAGACGAAGTCGAGCACGAGCACGAGCACGAGGGGTGCGGGTGCGGGTGAGCGGGGTCCATGCAACTTCTTGGGGTCAGGCGCCAGAACTTGCAGAGATGGGTGTGTGTGCAACTTCCAGCGCCTGACCCCAGGGGATTGCAGGAAGAGGGGAACAAGGGGAGAAGAAGTCGAGCACGAGCACGAGCACGATGACGAGCACGAGCCGGGGGGTGAGCGGGGTCCATGCAACTTCTTGGGGTCAGGCGCC
>JAFGQW010000032.1 GCA_016935485.1 Planctomycetota bacterium
AGGTCCATCTGTGTGCCCTTTCGAGAAGACGTGAGGCGGGAAGATTCTCGCGCGCGGTGCCCTCCGCGGCAAGCGCACGCCCCCGCGGCCACCCGGCCGGCGGCTACGCCCCGGGGAATGCCGTTTTCCGGAACCCGGCGCATCGCCCCGGCGCCGGCGTTTTCGGGTTGCCTTCCGGGCCGGGATCGACTTCATCGTTGGGCGCGGGCCGCCGGACTTCCGGGCCACCCCGGGCTGTGGCGCCTGGAACCGGACGCCCGGGCCCGCGTCGTCGGCGCGCGGGAACCACGGACATGGACACACCCACCCAGGTCGTGCTCGGCGCTGCCGTGGGCCAGGCGCTCTTCGGCCACCGGCTCGGGCGGCGTGCGGCGGTGTGGGGGGCGGTGGGGGGGTTGATCCCGGACCTCGACATGATCGCCGCGGCGGCCACCGGCGCCTGGGGCGAGTTCGTCCTCCACCGCGGCCCGACCCACTCGCTGTTCTTCGGCCCCGTGCTGGGTCCACTGCTCGGCTGGATGGCGTGGCGGATCGGCGCGCGAAGGCGTGCTTCCGGCGCACCGACGGGGCCGGCTTCCCGGCGGCGGGATCCTGCACTTCGCGCGACGTGGATCGGACTCTTCACGGCCGCGCTCTTCACCCACCCGCTGCTCGACGCGCTCACGACCTACGGGACGCAGCTTCTCTGGCCGCTGTCCAGCCACCGCTTCGCGATCGACGCGATCGCCATCATCGACCCGATCTACACGGTGGCGCTGCTCACCGGCGTCGTGCTGGCCTGGCGGATTCGCGGCGGCCACGGGCGCGCTGTGGCGGCCGCCGCCCTCGGGATCACGACTGCCTACCTGGGGTTCTGCTGGGCGCTCAACGCCGCCGCCGAGGCCGCGGCAAGCCGCCAGCTCGCGGCGCGGGGCGTCGCTGCCGCTCACGTGAAGTGCTACCCGACGCTGCTCCAGCCGTTTCACCGGCGCGCCGTGGCGCGCGCGGGCGACACGATCCACGTGGGCACGTACACGTTCCTCAACCCGGGGCCGATCCGGTGGCAGTCGTTCTCGCCTTCCCGCGATCCGCTGGTCGAGGAGGTGCTCGCGACGCGTCTCGGCCGGATCTTCCGCTGGTTCGCGATGGAGCAGCTCGCCGCCGCGGTGATCGAGCGTCCCGACGGCTACACCGTCGAGATCGACGATCTTCGCTACGGGATTCCCGGCGCGCCGGCCGCGCACGGCCTGTGGGGAATCCGCGCGACCTTCGACCGCGCCCGCCGCCCGCGCGGCGAGGTCGAGCGGTTTCGCCGTCCGTTGCCAGCCCCGCCGGGTGCCGTGCTGCGCCAGTTCTGGCTGGAGCTGCTCGGCACGCCGGCCGAAGGCGCGCCGGCCGCGCGGCTCAGTCCCGGTCCGATAGCGTCGGTGCGCCTTGCGCCTTGCGGATTCCTACCGCCGATGGGGAACATCCGTTGCTGGAAGCCCGCTCCCCCTGCTATGCTCCGGAGCCAGGTTGCGGGACCGGAAGCCCGGAGCACCGCCGGCGTCGAGTGACGCGAACGGCCCTCCTGGCCGACCCGATCCTGCTCGAAGAGAGGCGCTCATGATCAAGTTCGCGTACCACCTCGTCCGGCTCGTCCTCTTTGCGCTCTTTCTGGCCTTCCTGAGCTTCTACCTGTACTCCGAGCACGGCATGACATCGCTCGAGGGCGTCGTCAGCTACGTCACCCGGTACCTCCCGGTGCTGCTGGTCCCGGTGACGATCGCGATGGCCGTCCTGCTGCTGCTCCGCTACGTCGCGAAGAGCAAGGACGAGAAGCTCGGCTTCGAGGACTTCTTCGCCGGCGTCTTCGCGCTGATCCTGCAGGTGGCCGTCCTCGTCCTCTGGCGGGCGCAGGGCCATGACATCGCCGGCGGGCTCGTCACGAACATCCCCGACGTCCCCGAGCTCACCCGGCACGCCGGCACGGTCGGCACCCTGGGCGTGGCCGCGCTGGAGTTCGTGGTCCTCGTGCTGTACATCATCGCCGCGCCCGACAAGCGCAAGAAGCCGGAATGATCCGACCGGCGCGGGCGGCGTTCCTTGCGGGGCGCGGTCGGGACGGCCGAACGCGACGGCGGGGGATGTTGCGCGCGGCGCACCGTCCGGGCGCGGCCCGGTGGCCGCGAGGCGCCGGACGGCACGGCGGCGTCACCCCGGAGAGGAAGGACCTGCCGTCACCGCCCGCCTCCGGCGAGCTCCTCCACCACCCGGCCCAGCCCGGCCACCACGCGGGCCATCGACGCGTAGTCCAGGCGGTCCGGCGTGTCGGTCGGCCGGTGATAGTGCCCGTACCGGAAGAGCGCCGTATCGGTGACCATGAGCGCCGGATAGCCCGCCTCCCAGAAGGACCGGTGGTCCGACCAGCCGATGCCGGTGAGCCAGCCCGGCGCCGCGACGCCCTCGGAGGGGAATGCGGCGTGGCGGCGAAAGGCCGCGACCGCGCGGCGCACGAGGCTCCGCGAGCCGAGGTTGCCGACGAAGCCGATGAAGTTGCCGGTGTCCGGATAGAACCAGCGAAACGGCGGCGGATAGCGCTGGCTGCCGGGCCGATCGGAGTAGTAGCCGATCGTCTCGAGCGCCAGCATGGCCACGATGCGATCGCCGCGCGCCCGGGCCCGGCGGGCGTAGACCCGGCTGCCCATGGTGGAGGTGGCGAAGTGCGGCGGCTCCTCGTTCACGAAGGCCACCAGCCGTACCGTCCGCTCCGGCCGCCACCGGCGCGACTCGCGCGCCAGCTCGAGCAGGGCGGCGACCCCGGAGCCGTTGTCGTTGGCGCCCGGACCGAGGAGGTACGCGTCGTAGTGAGCGCCCACCAGGACGATCTCCTCCGGCCGGTCGCGGCCGCTCACGCCGACCTCGAGGTTCTTCACCTCGAGGCCGTCGGCGACGTAGGTGTCCGCCCGCACGTCATGGCCGAGCTCCCGGAACGTCGTCGCGACGTACTCCTCGGCCTGGCGCAGGCCCGCGCTCCGCGCCGTGCTCCGCGCGCCGATCTGTCCGGCCAGCGCCTCGACGTGGGCGCGCAACCGCTCCTCCAGGAGCCGCTCGGCCGCCGTCAGCGGGGCAAGCTCACCGCGGTGGGAACGTCCGGGCATCGCGAACATCGTGATTCCTCCGGCCGCGGCGAGCACGCCGAGCAGCAGCACGCCGACCACGAGCCGAAGCGCGTGCCGGCGCGCGGGCGGGCGGGCGCGGCGCGGCGCGCGAGCCGGAACCCGACCGGCCGCCGCCGGCGGGACCGGTTTCTCGCCGGCCGCGCTCACGCCGTCGTCGCCGCTCACGATTCGCCTCCTCCCGCCTGTCCCCGCCGGATCGCTTCTGTTAGAATCCGCGCCGTCGCGCCGGGACCGGCGCGGTCGTGCGCCGGTCCCGGCAGTCTAGTCGTTTGCCTTGGTTGACGGCAGAGAGAGACCATGGCGATCCATCCCACGGCGATTGTGGACCCCTCGGCGGAGATCGATCCCTCGGTGGAGATCGGCGCCTACGCCATCGTCGAGGGCGACGTCCGGATCGGCGCCGGCACCCGGATCTACCCGCACGCCTTCGTCGGCAGGTACACCACGATCGGCGAGCGCTGCCACATCCATCCGTTCGCGGTCGTGGGCCACGTGCCCCAGGATCTGTCCTACGACGGATCGATGACCTACACGCGCGTCGGCAACGACACCACCGTGCGCGAGGGCGCCACGGTCCATCGGGCCGCCATCCCCGGAGCCACGACCGTGGTGGGCGATCGCTGCCTCATCATGTCGGTGGCGCACGTGGGTCACGACTGCGTGCTCGGCAACGAGGTGAAGCTCGCGAACAGCGGGCTGCTCGCCGGGCACGTCCGGGTCGAGGACAAGGTGTTCGTGAGCGGCAACTCCGCCGTCCATCAGTTCGTCCGCCTCGGGGAGCTGGCCATCATCGGCGGCGGCCTGCGGGTCAACGCGGACGTGGTCCCCTTCATGATGCACGGCCCGGACGGCATCGTCGGGCCCAACGTCATCGGCATGCGGCGGGCCGGCTACGGCACCGAGGAGCGCCAGGAGATCCGGCTCTGCCACCGCATCCTGTTCCGCTCCAAGCACACGATCCACGAGGCCCTCCACGAGATCGAGCGCACCGTCCAGACGGAACCGGGCCGGAAGTTCGCCGCCTTCCTGCGCGCCCCTTCCAAGCGCGGGCTCGAAGGGCTCAGGCTCCGCCGCCGCTGAAGTGCGCCGCGGACGGCGGTCTGCGGTGCCGCCCCGCTCACTCCTCGCCGAGGAATGGGTAGCGGTAGTCGCGCGGCGGCACGAACGTCTCCTTGATCGTGCGGGGGGACACCCAGCGCAGCAGGTTGAGCAGGCTTCCGGCCTTGTCGTTCGTGCCGGAGGCCCGCGACCCGCCGAAGGGCTGCTGGCCGACCACGGCGCCGGTGGGCTTGTCGTTCACGTAGAAGTTGCCGGCCGCGAAGCGGAGCTTCCGGAGCGCCAGCGCCACCGCAGCGCGGTCCTCCGCAAAGACCGCCCCGGTCAGCGCGTAGGCGCTGGTCCGGTCGCACAGGTCGAGGACCTCCTCGTAGCGGGCGTCGTCGTAGACGAACACCGTGAGCACCGGCCCGAACAGCTCCTCGCGGAGCGTGACATAGTCGGGCCGGTGCGCCTCGATCACCGTCGGCCGGATGAACCACCCCGCGGTGTCGTCGCACTCGCCGCCGAGCACCACCGTGGCGTCGCTCGAGGCGCGCGCCGCCTGGATCGAGCCCGCGAGCTGATCGAAGCTCGCCTGGTCGATCACGGCGCCCAGGAAGTTGCGGAAGTCGCGGATGTCGCCCATGGCGAGCTCCGCGAGCAGCGCCGCCAGGCGGTCCTTCAACTCCGGCCAGCGGCTCCGCGGCAGGTAGGCGCGGCTGGCGGCGGAGCACTTCTGCCCCTGGTACTCGAAGGCCCCCCGGACGAGGCCGACGACGAGCGCCTCGGTGTCCGCCGAGGGGTGGGCCACCACGAAGTCCTTGCCGCCGGTCTCGCCGACGATCCGCGGATACTGGCCGTAGTCGGCGATGCCGGCGCCGATCTGCCGCCACATCCGCTGGAAGGTGGCGGTGCTCCCGGTGAAGTGGATCCCCGCCAGCGACGGGTGGGTGAGCGCAGGATCGCCGACGTCCGCGCCGGATCCGGGCACGAAGTTGATCACCCCGGCGGGAAGACCCGCCTCCTCGAAGAGCTTCATCACGTAGTAGTTGCTCAGCACCGAGGTGCTCGCGGGCTTCCAGACGACGGTGTTGCCCAGCAGGGCCGGGGCGCTGGGGAGGTTCCCGGCGATGGAGGTGAAGTTGAAGGGCGTGACCGCGAACACGAAGCCGTCGAGCGGGCGGTGCTCCAGCCGGTTCCACATGCCAGGCGCGCTCTCGGGCTGCTCGGCGTAGAGCTGCTCCATGTAGTGGACGTTGAAGCGGAAGAAATCGATGAGCTCGCAGGCGGCGTCGATCTCCGCCTGATGGACGGTCTTGGACTGGTTGAGCATGGTGGCGGCGTTGAGGGTGTCCCGCCACCGGGTCGCGAGCAGCTCCGCCGCCCTCAGAAAGATCGCGGCGCGCTCCTCCCAGGGCGTCTCGAGCCAGCCGACCTTGGCCCGCGCGGCGGCCTGGATGGCCGCGTGCACGTGCTCGCTCGTCGCCCGATGGTACGTGCCGAGCACGTGCTGGCGATCGTGGGGCATGACCATCTCCGCCAGGCGGCCGGTCCGGACCTCTTCGCCGCCGATCACGAGCGGCACTTCCACCGTTTCGGCGGCCATCCGCTGCAGGCAGGCCTTGATGGCGGCGCGCTCCGGACTTCCGGGGGCGTAGTTCTTCACCGGCTCGTTGTGCGGGACCGGGGTGCAGTAGGTTCCGTGGCTCATGGCTCCTCCACGCGGCTCTGCCCGTGTGCGATCCGTTCGGCGCCCCGCCGCTCCCGCCGGGACGGGTGATGCCGCGGCAGCGCGGGGTCGGGTGGCCGAACCACCCGATGGCGCGGACCCGCCCACCGGAGCGCGGCCGGCGGGACGCGGATCCACCGCACGATATAGCATGTCCGGCCGGGCCCGGGCCCGGAGTCTCCGGGAAATGACTTGGCGCGGGCACGACCCGCGGTCCACAGCGCTCAGCGGTGCGCGGTCCGCTTGCGCCACGGGGCCGCCGGCCGCCGCCCGGCGCTCATTGAAAGCCGCTGCCGGAAACCCTACCATTCGCCGGCGCGTCCCTCCCCGCTCGAGCGCCGCACCCGCAGCGACCGGACGGGGAGTGCGCGGGCGGAGAGCGAACGCATGAACGAGACGCCGGCCGGTAATCGCCGCGTGGAGTTGCATCCGATTCTCCCCCCGGACACCCGCGCCCCGGTGGAGTTCTTCTGGCGCGGCCGCGCGCTCGTGGCGCGGGAAGGAGAGCGGATCGCCTCCGCGCTGATCGCCGGCGGCATCGACGTCTTCGGACACCACCCGAAGGACGGCAGCCCGCAGGGCATCTTCTGCGCCAACGGACAGTGCTCGCAGTGCACGGTGATCGCCGACGGCGTGCCGGTCAAGGCCTGCATGGAGGCGGTCCGGCCGGGCCTGCGGGTCGAGCCCCTGGACGGCAACCCCGCACTACCGCCGGTCACGCGCCCGCCGCGCTTCCACGCAGTGGCGGAGGTGGCGACGGACTGCCTGGTGCTTGGCGGCGGTCCGGCCGGCCTGGCGGCCGCCAGCGAGCTCGGCAAGGCCGGGGTAGGGGTGCTGCTCGTCGACGACAAGCACCGCCTGGGCGGGAAGCTCGTCCTCCAGACGCACAAGTTCTTCGGGTCCATCGCCGACTGCCACGCCGGCATGCGGGGCATCGACATCGCCACGGTGCTCGAGGAGGAGGTGCGGGCGCTCGCCAACGTCGAGTGCTGGCTGGAGGCGACGGCCGTCGGCGTCTTCAGCGACGGCGGCGTCGGCATCGTGCGCGGCGGCCGCGAGTACGTGCTCGTCCGCCCCGAGACCCTTCTCGTCGCCACCGGCGCCCGCGAGAAGATGATCACCTTCCCGGGCAACACGCTGCCGGGCGTCTACGGGGCCGGCGCCTTCCAGACCCTGGTCAACCGCGACCAGGTGCGTCCCGCCGTGAAGCTCTTCATCGTCGGCGGCGGCAACGTCGGTCTGATCGCCGGCTACCACGCGCTGCAGGCCGGCATCCCGGTGGTGGGGCTGGTGGAGGCGCTCGCGGAGTGCGGCGGCTACAAGGTCCACGCCGACAAGCTCCGGCGCTTCGGCGTGCCGCTCCATACCCGCCACACCGTGGTCAGCGCCAACGGCACGGACCGCGTCGAATCGATCACGATCGCCGCCGTGGACGAGCGCTGGCAGGCGCGCCCGGGGACCGAGCGGACCTACCCGTGCGACACGGTGCTGATCGCGGTCGGACTCGACCCGGTCGACGAGTTCTACCACAAGGCGGTCGCGTTCGGCCTCAAGGCATTCGCCGCCGGGGATGCCGCCGAGATCGCCGAGGCCTCGGCCGCGATGTTCTCCGGCCGCATCCAGGGGCTCGAGATCGCGCGCGCGCTCGGCCGCGACGTGCCGGAGGTGCCCACGGAGTGGCGCGAGAAGGAAGCCGTGCTGAAGTCCAAGCCCGGCGCCGTCGCGGCCGAGGTGCTGCCGGCCGAGCGGGACGTGCAGCCGGTCTTTCACTGCTGCCAGGAGATCCCCTGCGACCCCTGCACCTCGGTCTGTCCCGAGAAGGCGATCGTGGTGGGCGAGGACTTGCGCGGCCGCCCCCGGTTCCTCGGCGAGGAGTTCGGCAAGAAGTGCATCGGGTGCGGCGCGTGCGTCGCGATCTGCCCCGGGCTGGCGGTGACGCTGGTGGACTGGCGGCGGGATCCGGAGTTCCCGATCGTGACCATCGCCCACGAGTTCCCGAGGGAGTGGATCCGCAAGGGCGACCGGGTCACGGTGCTCGACACCGAGGGCCAGGCGCTCGGCGAGGTGGAGATCGTGCACGTCGCCTCCGCGAAGAAGCTGGACCGGGCGCTGCTGGTGCGCGCCCGCGCGCCCCGCGCCATCGCCAGGCGGATCGCCGGCATCCGGGTGCAGGAGCCTGCCGTCGGCGAGCCGATGGAGCACTACGTGGCGCGCTTGACCGACGAGACGGTCGTCTGCCGGTGCGAGCGGGTCACGGCCGCCGAGCTCCGCGCGCTCGTCCGCCGCGGCGTGCGGGACGTGAACGAGCTCAAGGCGATCACGCGCGCCGGCATGGGCGCGTGCGGCGCCAAGACCTGCGCCGCGCTCATCCGCCACCTGTTCCTCGAGGAGGGCGTGCCGGCGGACGAGATCACCCCGAACGTCGAGCGGCCGCTCTTCGTCGAGGTTCCGTTCGGCGTCTTCTCGGGCACCGAGATCGAGGACCCGAGCCCGTAGGGGAGGGCGGATGGCGACCGCACAGACTTCCTTCGACGTGATCGTCATCGGCGCCGGCAGCGTCGGGACGCCGGCGGCCTTCGCCCTCGCCGGGGCGGGCCTGAAGACCCTGGTGCTCGATGAGAACGCGAGCGTGGGCCAGGGCGCGAACAAGGCCGCCATCGGCGGGATCCGCGCCACCCACTCCGACGTCGCCAAGATCCGGATCGGGCTCAGAAGCCTGGAGATCCTCTCGACCTGGCAGGACACTCACGGCGACGACATCGAGTGGGTCGCCGGCGGTTATACCTTCGTGGCCTATCGCGAGCGCGAGGAACGGACGCTGCGCAACCTGCTCGCGATCCAGAAGACCCACGGGCTGCCCATCGACTGGCTCGAGCCCGCCGAGCTCCGCGCCGTGGTGCCGGACCTCAACCCCGAGGGCCTGCGCGGCGGCACGTTCTCGCCCGAGGACGGCAGCGCCTCGCCGCTACTCGCGTTGCACGCCTTCTACCGGCACGCCTGCGCCCGGGGCGCCCGGTTCCACTTCCGGGAGCCGGTCCGGGAGATCCTCGAGGAGCGCGGCCGCGTCGTCGGGGTGCGCACCGACCGGGACACCTACCGCGCGCCGGTGGTGGTGAACGCGGCGGGGGGGGCGGCCCGGGAGGTCAGCCGGATGGCGGGCCTCGACGTGCCGGTCACCCCCGACTCCCACGAGGCCGGCGTGACCGAGGCGGTCCAGCCGTTCCTCGGCCCGATGGTCGTCGACATCCGGCCGGCGCCCGGGTCGGCGAACTTCTACTTCTACCAGCACCGCACCGGGCAGGTGATCTTCTGCATCACGCCCGATCCGCCCATCGTCGGGACCGATCGGCGGGAGACCTCCGTGTTCCTGCCGATGGTGGCCCGCCGGATGGTGGCGCTCATGCCGAGACTGCGGACGCTCAAGGTGCGCCGCACGTGGCGGGGACTCTACCCGATGACCCCGGACGGCGCGCCCATCGTCGGACCCAGCCGGGAGCTCGAGGGGTTCATCCAGGCCGTCGGTCTGTGCGGGCAGGGCTTCATGCTCGGCCCCGGGCTCGCCACGTATCTCGTCAAGCTGATCGCGGGCGATCTCGACGAGGCCGACCGGGAGGTGTTCGCCGCGCTCGCGCCGGATCGCCGTTTCGCCGGTGCGGAGAAGCTCAAGTAGCCGGCGCTCGCCGCCGGCGCACATCCGAGGAGGCGCCCATGACCGGGACGCGGCTCGCCTGGGTGGTCGCAACCGCCGTGATCTCGGCCGGGCTGCTCCGGAGCCTCGCCGCCCAGGACTTCGCCGCGCCGCGCCTGCCGGAGCTCGACCCGGCCGCGCAGGATCGCCTCGTCGCGATCCTGCGCGAGCCGCCGGCGGATTCCTGGAAGAGCGTCGCCGGCGCGGCCGCGGAGCGGGCGCGGATGGAGCGCTTGCAGGAGGCGATCGATGCGCTGCGCTCCGCAGAGTGCGAACCGCTGGCGTGCGTGACCAGCTGGTGGAACGTGCTCCGGCGGCGCCGGGTCTACGAGCCCGAGCAGGCGCTCCGCGGCAAGCTCAACTCCTATCCGTTCTCGGGCTACCACCTCTGGGTTCCCGCGGGTTACGATCCCGACGAGCCGACGCCGCTGGTGGTGTGTCTGCATCCGTCGGGCGGGAGCAACGGCCGGCGCTACATCGAGACCTTCTGGGGGCGCCCGGAGCTCGGCGAGGCCGCCATCGTCTTCGCGCCGGACTGGCCCTACGCCGAGGGCGTGCCGCGCTGGTCGGCGCGCCGCCATCTGGAGCGCACCTACCGCGTGATCGGCGACGTGATCTTCCACCAGTTCAACATCGACCGCAACCGCATCTTCCTCGACGGGGCCAGCGACGGCGGCACCGAGGCGTGGATCCTCGCCTCGCACTACGCGCATCTGTTCGCCGGCCTGATCCTGAGGGCGGGGCCGCCGCCCGAAGGTAGCGCCGATGGCATCGGCTCGGGCGCCGGCGAGTCGGAGTTCCTGTCGCGGAACCTGCGCAACCTCGAGGTGCTCTTCTTCGACCACCCTGGCATCTGGGAGGGCCGCCGCACGACCCGCCACGCCCTCGAGAACGAGCTCGGGGAGAACACCCGCCGCTTCGAGGTCGTCGGCCTGGAGGGCGCCACCCCCGAGGAGGCGCTGCGCCAGGCGGGCGCGATCATGGCGGCCGGCGTGCTCGACTTCGTCCAGCGCACCCGCCGGGACCCGTATCCGCGGTTCATCGACTGGACGGTGAAGGAGCGCTACCTGCAGCGGGTCTACTGGGTGCGCTCGCTCGACGAGGAGCCCAGTCTGAATCGCACGGACCTGCCCAACTTCCAGGTGTACCTCCGGCCGAGCGACAATCGCGTGGAGATCGAGTCGCACCGGATCCGCGCTTTCGAGATCGCGCTCAATGATGCCCTCCTCGACCTCTCCCGGCCGGTCACCATCGCGATCAACGATCGGATCGTCTTCCACGGCCAGCCGGCCCGCAGCCTCGCGCGCATTTTCGCCAACGTAGCCCGCTCCGGGGACTGGACAGATGTCTTCCCGTGGGTGGTCCGAGTCGAGGTCCCGCCACTGTAGCTGCCCGGATCCCGGGCCCGCCGGGGCCCGGCGGCCGCAGGCTCCGCGCCGCCCCGCTCAGGGATGCTTCGGCTCGACCCGCTCGTAGACGTTCGTGTCCAGCATGCTCGCTTCCGGCTTGGTCTCGTCCACCTGCACCTCGATCGCCGCGATGGGGCCGGGTGGCGGACCGGTGCCGATCCCGCTGCCCGACAGCGCCCCGCGCCGACGGGCGAACGCGGGGCCTTCGCCCTGTCGGGCGCGATCAACCCGCCTTGCGCGTCACCGGCCGCGGACGGGTGCCCACGGACAGGCAGTCCTTGCAGCGAAACGGCCGCGCTCTCTCGAGCAGGGCGCACAGGACCCACACCGGCGTCCAGAGGAAGAACGTGAAGAACATCACCATGAAGTGGAGGGCGTGCTGGGTGCCCACCTTCTCGTGGGTCGTGGGCCGCCCGCAAGTGGGACACTGGCGAACCGCGGACTTCACGATCGGAAAGAGCAGCAACATGATCGGGACCTCGCAGAAGCCGTCCAGAAACGCGGGCGCTCCGGGCCGCCCGGCGCGACGCATGCGCTGCTCGCCTGGCGAAGCAAGATCCGATCCGGAGGGGCCCGAAGCCTCGCGAGAGGTCGGTGCCCAGGGCGCCCGGCGGCCTTCGCGACCTGCCGCGGCTCACCGGCTGATCTGCCGGCTCAACTTCTGCGCCGCCGGCCGGATGCCTGATCCAGGGTCCGGGGGCGCAACCGCGCCGCATGGCGCCCGGCGGGCGCCGTGGTCCTACCCGCTGCGCAGGCGGCTCTTGCGATACCCGTACGAGAAGTAGATCGCGATCCCGAGGACGAGCCAGCCGCCGAACCGCGCCCACGTGACCCAGGGAAGCCCCAGCATCAGGTAGAGGCAGCTCCCGACGCCGAGGAGCGGGATCAGCGGAACGAGCGGCGTCCGGAACGTGCGCGGGCGGGCCGGCTCGCGGTGTCGCAGGACGACGACCCCGATCGCGACCAGCGCGAACGCGAACAGGGTCCCGATGTTGGTGAGCTCGACGATCTCGTCGATGTTGGCGACGGCGGCGACCGCGGCCACCGCGATCCCGGTCCAGAGCGTCGTGACATGCGGCGTCCGGAAGCGTGGATGAACCCGGGCGAAGTAGGGGGGGAGCAGGCCGTCGCGGGACATGGCGAAGAAGATCCGCGGCTGGCCGTACTGAAAAACCAGCAGCACCGCGCTCATGGAGAAGACGGCGCCGACCGCGACGATGCCCGCGGAGGTGTCGGCGCCCACGTACGCGAAGGCCGCCGCGAGGGGATCCGCGACGCCGAGCTGGTGCCAGGGGACCATGCCCGTCAGCACCACGGCCACGGCGATGTAGATCAGCGTGCAGACGACGAGCGAGCCGAGGATGCCGATGGGCAGATCGCGCGCGGGCCGGCGGCACTCCTCGGCGGCGGTCGAGACGGCGTCGAAACCGATGTAGGCGAAGAACACGAGGCTCGCGCCCACCCACACCCCCCGGAACCCGTTCGGCAGGAACGGCGTCCAGTTGTCCGGCTCGACAAACCGCAGACCGGAGTAGAGGAAGAACGCAAGGACGGCGAGCTTGACCGCGACCATGATCGCGTTGACCCGGGCCGATTCCTTTGCGCCGAGGATCAGGAGGCCGGTGACCAGCATGACCACGCCGACGGCGAGCGCGTTGAAGATGATGGGAGTCCCGAGCACGCTCGGTGCCGTGGCGAAGGCCTCCCGGGCCAGCGCCAGGGACGGTTCGACGGCGCCGGCGGTCTCCGCCGCCGCCTCCGCCGCCTGGTGCGCCGAGCGGAAGTCCACCGCAAGCCAGGCCGGGATCTCGAGGCCGATGCCCGCGCACAGCTGGTGGAAGTACGCCGCCCAGGCGATGGCCACAGCGACGTTGCCCACGGCGTACTCGATGATCAGGTCCCAGCCGATGATCCAGGCCACGAGCTCGCCCAAGGTGGCGTAGGAGTAGGTGTACGCGCTGCCCGAGATGGGCACGGTCGAGGCGAACTCGGCGTAGCACAGGCCGCAGAACGCGCACGCCACCGCGGTCAGGACGAAGGACAGCACGATCCCGGGGCCGGCGCCCGGCCGCAATGCGTCCCCGGCGACCGCGGTCCCGATCGAGGCGAAGATGCCCGCACCGATGATCGCACCGATGCCGAGCATCACGACGTCGAAGGCCCCGAGCGCGCGCTTGAGCCGGCGCTCGCCGGTCTCGGACTCGCGAAGCAGCGCGGCGAGCGACTTCCTGCGGAACAGCTGGTGCATCCCGGCAGTCTACCGGGGCCGATCTCGTTTGGAAGTGCCGCTCCCCGAATCGCCGGGACACCGCGCCGCCGGCGGCCCGCGCCTGCGGGCCGTCCGCCCACCGGCGTCCGGGCCTTGTCCTTGCCCGCGGCGCAACCGGCCGCTACCATCGCCGCAACGTCGAGCCGGCCGGCGGTCTCGCCGGGGGCTCCGCGCCGATCGCGCCGTTTCGGGCCCACGAGAAACCCTACCGTCCCGCGCCTTCCCGGCGGCCGGCCGACCCGGCGGCCGGGAGACCCTGACGCCGGGCGGCCGGCAGCCACGCGATGAAGATCAAGGTCACCCCCGAGGACTTCCAGGTCGTCGAGCTGGCGCGGCTCGCTCCGGCGCGCGCGGGTCGGGTGTCGCTCTACGAGCTGCACAAGCGGAAGATCGGCACCTTCGAGGCGGTGCGCCAGATCGCCCGGCGGGCCGGCGTCCCGCAGGATCGTCTCGGTTTCCTCGGCCTCAAGGACCGCCAGGCGCTCACCACCCAGCTCGTGTGGGCCGACGGCGTGCGCCTGCCGCTCCGGCTGGGCCTGCGCGACATTCGCCTGCGCTACCTGGGCCGCGCCGCGGCGCCACCGCCCCCCGAAACGCTCCGCGGCAACCGCTTCACCGTCGTGGTGCGGGATCTGGACTCCGGCGATCTCGCAGATCTCGAAGGCCGGCGCGCGCGCCTGCGCCGTTACGGGCTGGTCAACTACTACGACGACCAGCGCTTCGGCTCGCTGGCGGCCGGCCAGGGCCTGCCCGGCCGGGAGCTCGTGCGCGGCAACCACGAGGCCGTGCTGCGCGCGTTGCTCGCGGCGGCCGGGCGGCGGGATCCGCCGGGGGAGCGGCGCTTCAAGCACTTCGTCGCCCGCGCCTGGGGCGACTGGCCGGTGATCGCGGCGCGCTGGGGGCACCGGCCCGGGCTGGCCATGGTGCGGCATCTCGCCCGCCATCCGCAGGACTTCGCCGGCGCACTGACCCACTTGCCTGCCCGGGAGCGCGCCCTCCACGTCTTCGCCTACCAGTCCTGGATCTGGAACGAGAGCGTGGCTGCCTACCTCGTCCGCAAGCTGCCCGCCGGGTTGCGGAGCGCCACTCCCTACGTTGGCGGCCGGCACGTCTGGATCGAGCCGGACCCCGCGGCGGCACTTCCGCCCCTCGCACGTTCCTTTCCGCTGCTGGATCACACGGTCGCGCCGGCGGATCCCGAGGTGCGCCGTGCGATCGCCTCGGTGCTCGCGCGCGAAGGACTGACGATCGAGCGCCTCCGGATCGACGGCATCCCGGGCTGTTTTCTGCAGCGCGAGGAGCGTCGCCTGAGGCTGCGCCCCGCCGCCCTCCGCTTCCTCGGCCCGGCCCTGCCCGACGAGCGCCATCCCGGCCGCCACAAGCTCACCGTCGCGTTCGACCTTCCGCGGGGAACGTATGCGACGCTGATCCTGAAGCGGCTGTTTTCGGCGGCTCCGGTCCGCGACCCCAAGCCCTGAGGCGGCGAAGGCGATGCGGCACGCGCCGCGCGCACCCGTCAATCCACGTCGATCCAGCCGGACGGGTCGGGCTGCGAGCGTGTCTTCGGCTCCGGCTCCGGCGCCGCGCCGACCACGCCGGAGTCATGGAACGTCTCCAGCCGGGCGACGCGCGCTTCGAGCGCGGCGAGGCGCGCGACCAGATCGGTCCGTCCGGGCCGACCGGCGGCGTCCGATCGCCCCTCGGGCCCGGCGACTGCCGGTTCGGCCGGCGCCTCGTCCGCAGGCATGAGGAGGTGGCGCCAGCGCGGATAGCGCTCCCCCGGCCGGCGCGGGCTCAGGCGGAATAGCGGCCGGTCGCCCTCCGCCCTCTTGCCGAGCAGCGCCTCGACCGCCTCGGCGGACAGCGACGCGCCCATTCGCGCGGTCCGCGTCTTCAGCTCGTTGGTGGTCTGTGGTCCACGGAGCAGCAGCTCCGCGAGCACGGCCAGCTCGGGGGCGCCGAGACCGAGGCGCTCACCCAGCCGGTGGCCGTAGCGCACCGTGCGTCCGCCTTCGCGCTCGACCATCGTCACGAAGCCCTTGATCTTGAGCGCCTGGAGGGCGCCGTCGATCTCGAAGCTCTCCAGCGACATGACCGGATCCCGGTTGGACTTCTGGTTGCAGCCGCTGACCAGCGCGTTCAGGGTCAGCGGGTAGACGTCGGGCGTGGCGAGCGACTTCTCGATCAGGGTGCCGAGCACGCGCCGCTCGGTGATATCGAAGATCAGGGGCTCGTCGGGAGCCGCAGGTTCCATGGCGTCCATCTCACGTTCCTTTCTCCACGGTCAGCGCGCAGCGCTCGGGACTGGCTCGGGTGCGCGGTGCGCCGGGCGACCCGGAGCCCGCACCGCGGGGTTGTGTTCCGCGCCGCCCGACCGCCGCCCGGGCCGCGGGCGCGGAGCCGGACGCCGCCGTCCGGCCGCCGGAACCACCCGATGCCGCGCCATCTTACCCGCACCCGCCCCGGGCGGGGAAGACTCCCCTCGAATCCGGCGGCCCGCGGCGGTCTCGCGTCCGGCCCGGATCCTGCGGCCGCCGGCCGCCTCCCGCGGCGCCCCGCGTTCGGCCGCGGGTCGGGCGGCGCCGAGGATTGCATCTGCCCGCCGCGCTTCTATACTCGATACCCACTCCAGCCATGCCGCGGCGAGCGCGCGGAACGTGCGGCGGCGACCGGGGAGTCCAGCCGCGAGAGGAAGTGCCGGCGGCCGGCAGATCAACGCATGAAGATCCTGATCATCGGCGCGGGGGCCGTGGGGTTCAACATCGCCGAGACGCTGAGCGGCGAGGGACACCAGGTCACGGTGATCGAGAGCGATCACGAGCCGCATCGTCGCCTGCAGGAGCGCCTGAACGTGCTCGCGATTCTCGGCAACGGCGCGAGCACGGAGGTGCTCGAGTCGGCCGCCGTCCAGAGTCAAGACATCTTCATCGCGGTCACCAACTCCGACGAGGTCAACCTCATCAGCTGCCTGATGGCGAGCAAGTACCGCGTGCCCACGGTGATCGCCCGGCTGAAGAGCCCCGAGTACAGCACCCGCCAGGCCAAGATCCGCAAGGAGGAGCTCGGCATCCACCGGATCATCAACCCCGACGAGGTGCTCGCGCGGGACATCCGCAACATGGTCACCCGCCTGCCGGGCGCCGTCGACGTGGCGGAGTTCGCCGACGGCAAGGTGCTGTTCCTCGGCTACCGGGTCGAGGCGGACACGCCGGTCGCCGGGCTGACCCTGCGGGAGCTGGGCAAGAAGCGCGGGGCGCACCGCTTCGTGGCCACCGCCGTGACCCGCGGCGCCTCGACGATCATTCCCCGCGGGGACAGCCGCCTCCTGCCCGGCGATCTGGTCTACTTCATCGTGGCCGCGCGGTCGCTCCCGGCGATCCAGCTGCTGCTGGCGCCCCGGTCGCGCAAGGACCGCACGATCTTCATCCACGGCGGCACGCGGCTGGGCGAGGCGCTCGCGCGCAAGCTCGAGGATCACTACCGGTTGAAGCTCCTCGACGGCGATCGCGGCCGCTGCGATGCGCTCGAGGGGCACCTCAAGCACACGCTGGTCATCCACTCCGACGCGACCGACGTCGACCACCTCAAGGAGGAGGGGATCGAGAGCTGCGATGTGTTCGTGGCGGTCACGGACAACGACGAGCTCAATATCCTGACCGCGCTTCTCGCGAAGCACCATGGCGCCCGGCGGGCGATCACGCTGGCGAACAAGCCGTCCTACGCGGCGATGGTGAGCGCGCTCGGGATCGATCACTGCGTGAGCGCCCGGGTGGCGGCGGCCAACGCGATCATCCGCTACGTGCGGCGCGGCGAGATCCTGTCCATGGCGCGGGTGGTCGGCAACGACTCCGAGGTGATCGAGTTCCAGCTCGGCGACGGGCCGGCGATCCTCGGGCGGCCGCTGCGCACGCTGGAGTTCCCGCGCGGGGCGATCATCGGCGCGATCTTCCGCCGGGGGGAAGAGGAGATCGCCGCGGGCGACAGCGTCCTGCAGGCGGGCGATCGCGTGGTCGTCTTCGC
>JAFGQW010000033.1 GCA_016935485.1 Planctomycetota bacterium
CCGCCGCCCGCCGAACCCGAGCCCGCCCCACCGCCGAGACCCCGGAAGCCGGGCGAGTAGGCCCGGAAACACGAACCGGAGGGACCGGCCGCCGAAACAGAGTGGGGGCGCAGAGACCGGGCTGCTTTCCTTGTCTTTTCTCCGCGCTCGGCCGCTCGGGATTGCATGCAGGAGTACCGCGCGCGTTGTCCGCGGCGCGTGGCGCCACCACCTGACGCCTGCCCGACGGACGACGGAGTTCGCTCAGTCGACCGGCCGCGTCAGGCGCGCGAACAGCCGATCGAACTCCTTGTGGTCCCGGAACCAGACGGTCACCTTGCCTCGTCCGGCCCGATCCTGGATCTGCACGGGCATCCCGAGCCGCTCCTCGAGCTTCTGCTGCAGCTCGACCAGGTAGGGGGGCTTCTCCGCCGCGACGCCGCTTCTGGCCCGCGCCAGCGCGGCACGGCGCTCGACGGACCGGACGGACAGGCCGCCACTGAGGATCTCCTGGACCATCGCGCGCTTCGTGGCGTCGTCCGGCAGGCTCAGCAGCGCGCGGGCGTGGCCCATGGTCAGTGTTCCACGTGAAACGTCTTCCTGGATGTCCTCGGGCAGCTCCAGCAGGCGCAGGTAGTTCGCCACCGACGACCGCTGCTTGCCGACCTTTCCCGCCACCTCCTCCTGCGTGAGCTGGAGTGTGTCCATCATCTCCCGGAGCGCCCGGGCGCACTCGATCGGATTGAGGTCCTTGCGCTGGATGTTCTCGATCAGCGCCAGCTCGAGCATCCGGCTCGACTCCACCTCCCGGACGACCGCCGGCACCTCCGCCCAGCCCAGGAGCCGGCAGGCACGCAGCCGCCGCTCGCCGGCGACCAGCTCGTAGAGCCCGGCGTCCACCGGCCGGACCACCAGCGGCTGCATCAGGCCGGCCTCCTGGATGGACGCGGCCAACTCCTGGATCGAATCGTCGCCGACGCGGCCGCGCGGCTGGTTCGGATTGGGTGCGATCCGATCGATGGAGATGTGCCGCAGTGTTCTCGAGGAGTCCGGTTCGACCTGCGTCTGGACCAGGGATGGATCCTGCTGGATCAGATAGTCCAGACCCCGCCCTAATTTGCGATCAGCCATGTCAATTCCCTCCCGAATGGCTGCCGTGAGCTCCCATGAATAGCGATTGCGCTCGCCGACCGCAACAAGAAACTGGATGACCGGGCAAGCAAATGGAAATCGCCACTCGATGCGCCGGCCGGAGATGACGAGCGAGCCGAGATCCGCGGAAAGCGGACCTGCGCGTGCAAGGACCCCGCGCAGCGCGACGTTCACCCGCAGCCGACGGCGATCCGCAGTCTGCTCTCGGCCTTGAACCCGCAAGCCCGCTCGTCCGTCAAAGGACGGATCTGCGGGGCATCGGTCCCCGCGGCTCCGTCAACACGGCCTGTGGCGCTCCATTGCCAACCGGCGCATTAAAACGACGCAAAGTTCTTCTTGACAGGATCTTGTGTTTATCGCTTGCGCGACGTTCAGGCGGGGGCGAACAAACCGGCGCCGTCCTCCTCGCAGCCGGGAGTCGCGTCACTGGACTGCCCCCAACGCATCCGGGATGAATGCCGGCGCCTTCCCGCGTCCGCCACATGGCGGACCCGATCCCGTACGCGATCCACGGGCGGCGGGGACGGCGGCAGCGTCCGCGCTCGAGCCCGATTTCCTCCTGGTCGCGAAAGGCCGTTGTGTTCCGCCGGTGCCCCGGTTATGATCTCCCGCGGTGAAACGGGTGGGGAAGGGTCCGCAGGTCATGCGGATTTCCGAGGGAAGTCGGGGAGAACGACACCGTTCCGGCGGCCTGTCGCCCGGAAGTCGAAGCTACCTTGCCGGTCAATCCCTTCCCGCCCGCCGCAGCGCTTCCGGTCCCGCTTCTTCGCCCGGCCCGTCGCGCCTCGCCAGAAAGGAGAGTGTTCTCATGTCGATCCCCCGGTTCCGATTCGGTCGTCTCGTCCCGGCTGTCGCGCTCCTGCTCGCCGGCCTCGCGGCCACCCCGGGCGGCGCCCAGGTGATCCGGGTGCCGAGGGACCAACTGACGCTCCGGGCCGCGCTCGCGGCCGCGAAGCCCGGCACCACCATCCAGGTGGCGCCCGGCACGTACCAGGAGAACCTCGTCTGGCCGGCGACCGACGGCATCTGCCTGGTGTCCGAGGCCGGGCCCACGCGGACCGTTCTCGACGCCGGCCGGCGCGGCCGGGTCATCACGTTCGGCGCGGGGCTCACGCGCGCGACGCGGCTCGAAGGCTTCACCCTGGTGGACGGTCTCGACCGCGAGGGCGCCGGCCTCTATCTCGGGTCCTCGATCACCGTCCGCGGCAACCGCATCCTCGGCTGCACCGGTCTCGACAGCGTGCTCAGCCGCGGCGCGGGGATCTTCGTGGCGGCTGGCACCTCGCCGCGGATCGAGCAGAACGATCTGATCGCCAACTCCCTCGACAGCGGCAAGACGGCGCGTGGCGCGGGGATCTTCGTGGCCGACGGGGCGTATCCCGAGATCCTCGGCAACCGGATCGTCGGCAACCTCTGCCGCAGCCGCGAGCTGGCCTTCGGCGGCGGCATCCATGTGGGACTCACCGGCACTCCAGCGCCGCTTCTCGCGAGCAACGTCATCGCCTCAAACCGCGTGAACGGCACGCTCGAAGCGCGGGGCGGCGGCATCCACGTCGAGGGCGGCACGGCTCTCCTCGTGGCCAACACGCTTGCGGACAACGAGTGCCTCTCGCTGGCCCACGCGCTCGGCGGCGGCCTCCACATGGGCAAGACCGCGGCGGCCGGGAGCCGCGTCCACGGCAACATCGTGGCGCGCAACCGCGTGTCCGCCGCGCTCTGGTTCGGCGGCGGCATCTACTGTGAAGGCACGCCTCCGGCGCTGGACTTCAACGACGTCTGGCAGAACACCGGGGGCGACTACTTCGGCTGTGCGCCCGGGCTGAACGACTTCGCGCGCGATCCGATGTTCCTCGGCCCGCTCGACTACCACCTCTCCCCGTACTCGCCGTGCGTCGATGCGGGCGCGAATTCTTTCGTGCCGCCGGCGGTCGCCATCGACGCCGAGGGCGATCCGCGGATGCTCGACGGCAACCTGGACGGTGGGCTCGGAAACGGGGCCACGGTCGACTGCGGCGCCGACGAGCTGTCCCTCGTGCGGCTGGCCGCCGCCGGCCCGGCGTACGTGGGCGGCAGCACGACCTTCCAGGTCAGCGGTCCCGCCGTCGGCGCATCGTACGCGCTGCTCGCGAGCACGTTGTCCTCGGTGTCGTTCCTCCCGCCGTTCGGGACGGTGCTCCTGGGCTCTCCCGCCCAGGTCGTCGCCGCCGGCACCGCGCCGGCCAGTCCGAACGTCCCGATCCCGTTCCAGAACGCGCTGGCCGGACTTGCGGTCCACCTGCAGGCGATCGTGGCGCTGAGCCAGGGCGGGCAGACCGTGGGCCAGCTCACGAATCGTCTCGATCTCACGCTCCAGTACCGCTTCGACCGGCCGATCGTGGAGGTCTTCGTGGATCAGACCCAGCTCGACCGCTCCGGCACCACCGCCGGCTGGACGCGCGCCGGGCAGCCGGGGCTCCATGCCACGGCCGGCTTCGCCGGCTCGGGCGCGGACGGGGAGCTGCGCCTCGTCGACGTCCGCCTCCTCGATTCGTCGACGCGCCAGCCCGGTCCCGACAGCGTGGTGACGTGGGACTTCACCGCGCTGGAGATCGGTCCTCAGGCGACGCTGCGGCTCAAGGGACCGCATCCCATCCGGTTGAACGTGACCGGGGAGGCCGTGATCGAAGGCACCGTGGACGCCTCGGGCTGGAGCGGCCTCAGCGCGCCGTCCGGCACGGCGATCCAGGTAGGGCGGATTCCCGGAGGCGCCGGCGGACCCGGAGCGGGCGCGGGCGGAGATTCCAACCTCTTCCCGAACACCACCATCGGCGCGCTCCCGATGGAGCTTCGCGGCGGGCCGGGCTGGCCGCGGGTGCTCGTCCAGTGCGGCGACCCGAACCGGTCCGACAACCGGCTCATCACGGTGGTCGAGCCCAACTGCGGCGGCGGCACCGGCGGCAACCGCGGACTGCCGAGCGGAACGCTACTTCGCGACGGCTGCTGCGGGAACGGCGGGGGCCACGCCACAAGCGGCGTCGAGACCGACTACCTGTGCTCGAACATCGGTGCCTTCGGCCGGGAGTACGGCCGGAGCTGGATCATCCCGACGGGCACGAACCAGGTGACCACGCTCACGGCCGGCACCGGGGGCGGCGCCGGCGGCAACGCCGCCATCAGCACCTCCAATCCGATCCCGTCCCAGGACATCGTGGCCGGCTCGGGCGGCGGCGGCGGCGGGGGGCTCGAGATCGTCACGGGCGGCACCTTGCGCCTTCGTACCGGAGCGCGGCTCCTCGCCATCGGCGGCAACGGCGGCAAGGGTCATTCGACGGTGGCGTCCGCCACCACCGTGAGCGGCGGCTGGGGCGGTGGCGGCTCCGGCGGCTCCATCTGGCTGTCCGGCACCTCCGTCACCGTCGAGACCGGAGCCACCATCGATGCCCGGCGCGGCGTCGGCAATCCGCACCCGCTGCAACCGAACCGCAACGGCAACGGCGGCGACGGCTACGTCATCATCCGCGATCTGAGCGGCAGCCCCGTGGTCCAGAGCACGGCCATCACCCCCGCACCGATTTCCGGCCGCGGCCAGTTCGCGCCGGTCGGGGCCGGGAAGTCCGCCGCCTGCTCGCTGTGGTACGGAGCGGGCGGCCAGAACATCGCCTGGGCCTTCAATGCCAGCAACCCGGCGACCGGCCAGGTCATCCCGGGGAGCGACCTCCAGTTCCTGAGCCCGCCCGCGGCGGGCCAGACGGTGTTCATCGCCTTCCAGGGAGCGCCCGACGTGAACGGCCAGCCGGATCCGAATCCGGCCCGCTGGTATCCGCCGGGCAACACCACGCAGAACCCGAACGCGGCGTTCACCAGCGACATCGCGCAGCTCAACGGCAAGAACCTGCGGTACGTCCGCTTCCGCATCCAGTTCGACCTCGGCGCGCTGGTGCCGCCGCCGAACCCGATCGTGATCGGCCGGCTGCAGATCAACTACTGAGGAGAAGGAGCGCTCACGCCATGAAACCCACCCGGATCCGGATCGCGGCCGCGCTCGCGCTCGGGCTCGCAAGCGCGCTCGGCGCCCAGCCGAACGTCATCCGCGTGCCCGATCGCTACCCGACCATCCAGCAGGCGCTGCTCGCCGCCGCGCCCGGCACGCTCATCCTCGTGAAACCGGGCAGCTACCCGGAGAACCTCTTCTGGCCGCGCACCGAGGGCATCCGGCTGCTCGCGATCGAGGGGCCGGGCCGCACCATCCTCGACGGCGGCGGACTCGGCCGCGTGGTGCAGTTCCCGATCGGACTCGGCCGCGCGACGGTGCTCGAAGGGTTCACCATCACCAACGGCCACGATCGGGACGGAGCCGGAGTGCGCATCTTCTCCTCGCCCACGCTGCGGCACAACCGCATCGTGAACAACCGCGGCTCGGACTCCCAGGACAACCGCGGCGGCGGGGTGTCGATCGTCGGCGGCTCGCCGTGGCTCGAGTGCAACATCATCCAGGGCAACTCCTGCATGGGCGGGCTCCAGGCCTTCGGCGGCGGCGTGTTCGTGACCGGCGGGGCGGCGCCGTTCCTCGTCGGCAACCAGATCCTCGGCAACACCTGTCAGGGCGTGTTCGAGGCCGCCGGCGGCGGCGTGCACGTGGACGAGGCCGCGCCGGCCACCGCCACGCTGATCAGCAACACCGTGGCCGGGAACCTCTGCACCTCGTCGAGTTCCGGCCGTGGCGGCGGCGTGAGCGTGGGAAGCGGCCCCGTGGCGCTGCTGAACAATACGGTCGCGCGGAACGGGATCAGCGGTGTCGGGGTCCCGCGGGGCGGCGGCGTCCATGTCGCCGCCACGGCCCGCGACGGCAGCCGGCTGGTGAACAACATCGTGGTGTCCAGCACGGCCGGCGGCGGGATCTACGTGGAGGCCGGCCGGCCGGGCCTCGATTTCAACGACGTCTGGCAGAACAGCGGCGGCGACTACGTCGGGGTCGGACCGGGACCGAACGATCGCTCCGTCGACCCGGGCTTCGCGAGCGCCGGCGACTACCATCTTGCGCCCACTTCGCCGCTCATCGACGCGGGGCTCGACCTCGTGGAAGTGCGGAGCGCCGGGGTGGATCTCGACGGCGACCCGCGGCTCGTCGACGGCAACCTCGACGGACTTCAGGGCAATGCGGCGCGGGTGGACATCGGCGCGGACGAGTTCAACGCGGCGCGGCTCGCCGCCTTCGGCCTGCCATGGGTCGGCGGCAGCGTCGTGTTCGATGTCACCGGTCCCGCCGGCTTCGATGCCTACCTGTTTGCAGGCGCGACGTCGAGCAACGTGCTGATCCAGCCGCTCGGGCTGCTCCGGGTGGGACCGGCGCCGTGGCTGCTGGCCGGTAGCAAGCCGGTGCCCAGCCACGATGTGATCGTGATTCCGGGGAGCGTGTTTCTGGTCGGCCTCGAGGTGCACATCCAGGCCGTGGTGCTCGGCCCCGGCAGCGGGCCGCTGCTCGGGAGCTTCACGAACGCGACGCGCCTGACGCTGCTCGATCCGGTGCGCACGGTCGCGGAGTACTTCCTCGACACAAAGCAGCTCGATCCCGGCCCCACGACGGCCGACTGGACGCGGGGGACGAAGCACGGTCTCCACGCCACCGTCGGGTACGGCGGCACCGGCGCCGACGGCGTGCTCGACCTCGGCGGCAACCTCGTGCTCGATTCGAGCACGAGGACGCCGGGCGCCGACGGCGTCGTGGAGTGGAACTACCAGTCGGTGCACATCCGCCCGGGCGGGAACTTGCGGCTGACCGGCAATCGGCCGATCCGGATCCGGGTGCAGGGCAGCTGCCTCATCGAGGGCACGATCGATGCGGGCGGCCACAATGGACTGAGCGGACCCGCGGGCACGGCGATCCAGGTGGGACAGATTCCCGGAGGGCCCGGCGGACCGGGCGCCGGTGCGGGCGGCGACGCGAACACGAATCCGGCCAACCCGATCGGCGCGCTGCCGATGGAGCTTCGCGGTGGGCCAGGCTGGCCGCGGGTGATCAACAGATGTGGGGATCCGAACCGCTCCGACAACCGCCTGATCACGGTGATCGAGGAAAACTGCGGTGGCGGCGTCGGCGGCAACCGCGGGACGCCGAGCGGGACGCTGCTTCGCAATGGCTGCTCCGGGAACGGGGGTGGCCACCTCCAGGACGGCATGGAGGGTGACTACCTGTGCATGAACATCGGCGCCTTCGGCCGGGAGTTCGGCCGCAAGTGGATCGTGCCCACCGGTGCGAACGAGGTGCCCGGTCTGACCGCGGGCACCGGCGGCGGCGCCGGCGGCAACGCAGTCATCAGCACGACCAATCCGGTACCGTCGCAGGACATCGTGGCCGGCTCGGGTGGCGGCGGTGGCGGCGGGGTGGAGCTCGAGTGCTTCGAGAACGTCGTGCTGAAGGCAGCCGGCCGCGTGCTCGCCCGGGGCGGCAGCGGCGGCCAGGGCTACACGACCCTCGTGGCCGCCACGACGGTAGCCGGCGGCTGGGGCGCGGGCGGCTCGGGCGGCTCGGTCTGGCTCAGCGCCACCTCGGTGACCGTGGAGTCCGGCGGAGCGATCGACGCCCGGGGCGGCATCGGGAATCCGAACCCGCCCCATCCGACGCGCACCGGCACCGGCGGCGACGGCTACATCATCCTGCGGGATCGGGGCGGAGACCCGACGGTCCAGAGCGGCGCGGTCGTCACGCCGGCCCCGCTCGCTCCGCGTTTCCTGTACGATCCGCCCTCGAACGGCAAGTCCGAGGCATACTCGCGGTTCTACGATTCCGGCACCACGAGCCCCCAGTGGGCGTTCGATTCCAACGACCGCCAGACCGGGCTCGTAAGGCCCGGCGCGGACCTTTTGTTCGGTGTGGCGCCGGTGGCCGGGCAGACCGTCCACATCGCGTTCCAGGGAGCCCCCGATGTGAACGGTGTGCCGCACTGGAATCCGGCCCACTGGTATCCGCCGGGCAACACCACGCAGAACCCGAACGCCGTCTTCGAACCCGACATCGACAAGCTCCGGCTGCAGGGCGGTCTCCGCTACGTGCGGTTCCGCATCCAGTTCGACCTCGGCAAGCGCGAGGAGGGAAAGCCGCCGCAGAACCCGATCGGGGTGACGAGGCTCATGCTGCGGTACTGACGGCGCCCGCGGGGTGCGGGTGCGAGTGTCGCGCGGCGGCATGCGCGCGCTCGCGTGGCGCGGGCGGGTGTGCGTGCGGGTGTCGCGCGCGAACGGCGCGCGCTCGGGTGGCGCGGGCGGATTGCGCCCGCGGGGGCGCCCGCGGGAGCTACTTCCCGGCGAGGAGGAACACGACGAACAGCGCGGCAAAGACGGCCACGAGCGGATGAATGTCCCGCAGCCGCCCCCGCACGAGCTTCAGCAGCACGTACGAGATGAATCCCCAGGCGATGCCGTGCGAGATGCTGAGCGAGAACTGCATCACGACGATGGTGAGAAACGCCGGAATGGCTTCGGTCATGTCGTCCCACGCGATGCGCGTCACCACCGGCAGCATGTAGCAGCCGATGAGAATAAGCACCGGCGCGATCACCGGGTGGCAGAAGACGAGCGCCTCGGGTGGACCGACCGCGCCGAGCGCGGCGGCGCTCACCGCGACGGTACCGCCCACCATCTCCACGACCGGGAAGAAGAAGAGCGACCCAAGGAGCAGTAGCCCCGTCACCACCGCGGCAAGTCCGGTGCGCGCACCGGCGGAGATGCCGGCGGCGGACTCCACGTAGCTCGTGATGGTGCTGGTGCCCAGGAGCGTGCCGGCCACGGTGCCGATCCCGTCGCTGATCAGCGCCGGTCGGGCCCGCGGAATGGTCCCGTTCCTGACCAGGCTCGCCCGCTCCGCCACGCCGACGAGCGTGCCCACCGTGTCGAAGATGTCGAGGATCAGGAAGATGAACAGGATCGTGAGCCACCGCGTGAGGGGGTTCTCGGTGAACAGCTGCCCGAAGCCGGCAAAGACCCCGAAGGCCGTGCCGCTCGCATCGGGCACGCCGCTCACCACCTGTCCCTTGAAGCTCACGAGCGCGTAGCCCCACTGGTCGGCGCCGAAGTGGGAGGCGACGAGCCCGGCGGCCGTGGTGAGGAGCACCCCCAGCAGCAGCGCGCCGCGCAACCCGAGCACCAGCAGCGCACCGGTGACGAGCAAGCCGAAGAGCGTCAGCAGCGCCACGGGGCTTCCCAGATTGCCCAGCCGCACGTAGACCGCCGGGTCGTCCACCACCAGCCCGCCCCACTGCAGGCCGATGAACGCGATCAGCAGCCCGATGCCGACCGCAATGGCGTACTTGATCGAGTCCGGAATGCCGCGGATCAGCGCTTCCTGGAGCCCGGAGGCCGCCAGCACGATGAAGAGCACGCCCGCGATCAGGTTGGCGGCAAGCGCTTCCTGCCACGACCAGGCCATGGCCGCCGCGCCGCACACCGTGAACGCGAAGAACACGTTGTGCCCCATGGCCGGCGCGAGTGCGATCGGCAGGTTGGCCCAGAGCCCCATGAGGAGGCAGGCGAGCGCGCTGCACACGCAGGTGGCGACGAACACGCCCTCGCGACTCATCGGCGCCGCCATCAGATCGCTCGAGAGGATTACCGGCTGGACGAAGAGGATGTAGCTGAGTGCCATGAAGGTGATCACACCGCCGAGCACCTCGCGGCGGACGGTGCTTGCGTGCGCGCGGATCGCGAAGAGCTTCTCGAGCATCGAGCACCTCATCCCGGCCCATCTGCAAACAGGCTGCCCAGAACCTATGCCAACCGCGGGGCGAGATCAAGATGGGGCTCCATGTGCGATCCGCGAGAGCCCGCCGTGTGCCCGCCCAACCGCAGCGGGCCACGCGGATCGCCCGTGCCGCCCGTGCCCGGTAGGTCGGCGCCGGGACGGCGAGCCACGGACTTCTCAGGCCGCTTCGGTTGCGGTATGATGGCAGTTTCGTGGTGTCGTGGAAACCGTGTTCCGAGTCACGCCGGTTCCAGCAGAGGGAGATCGAACCGATGAGAGCCTTCGTTGTGTTTGCCCTGCTCCTGGTGCTTGCGGCCGTCACCTCGGCCCAGTGGAGCCCTGCGGTGGTGGTGCCCGAACTAAGCAGCAGCGGTTCCGACTACTACCCGTTCATCAGCCGGGACAACCTCACGTTCCGGATCGCGTCGGGCCGCACGGATATCCCGGGCAGCCCGGGCGGCTGGGACATCTATCAGGCGACGCGCACCAACCCGCACTCGAGCTTCGGACCGATCAGCCGGGAACCCGGCATCAACGGCTCCACGAACGATCTCGGCCAGCACATCATGTGGGATGAGCTCACGGCCTACGCGGCCAACTCGCAGACGCCGAGCGTTGGCGGCCACGACATCTGGATGTTCACGCGCCCCAGTCCCGCCTCTCCGTGGGCGGCCGGCACGAACCTCACCCAGCTCAACTCCAGCGGCACCGACTACTGCGTGACCGTGACCGACGACCACCTCGAGATGTACTTCTCCCGCAACGGCGTGCTGGTCCAGTCGACCCGGGCCGCGATCACGACGACCTGGAGCGCCCCGGTGACCGTGGCCGAACTGAATACACCGACCCTGCCGGCCAACTGTTACATGCCGTGCATCACGGGGGACGGCCTCACCATGTACGTGGCCAACTCCATGACCGGGGGGCTGGGAGGCTACGACCTTTACGTCGTGACCCGGAAGAGGCGGGGCGATCCCTGGGGCACGCCGGTGCACCTGGCCAACGTCAACTCGAGCTCGTCGGATCACCGACCCTCGCTCTCGCCGGACGGCCGGCAGCTCTTCTTCTCCTCGACCCAGCCGGCGCCGTCTCCGCTCGCGAGCAACAACGTGTGGGTGAGCTACTTCAGCGGGTTGTCGTACCAGAATCTGCCGCAGATCGCTTCGCCCCTGCTCCTGCATGTGACCGAGTCCACCAGGCGCGGCATGGGCTACCAGGTCGCGCTGTCCCTGTCGAACAACCGCGGCATCCCGGTGCCCAACGTCGGCATGATCCCGCTCGATCTGGACGCCCTGTTCCTGCTCTCGGTCCAGAACGTGCTGCCGCAGGTCTTCGCGAACTTTGCCGGAGCGCTCGACATTCACGGCGAGGCCACGGCGACAATCATCATCCCGCCCTCCCTCGGGCTCGTGGGCATCGAGTTCTACGCGGCCGCCATCACCTACGACGTGAGGATCAACTACATCACCAACGGGCTGGTCTTCAGCATCCACCGCTGATCCCGACCCGGCTCCAGGTGCGCGGCGCCGGGGATCGCATTCTCCGGCGCCGCCGGCCGCTCACTCCGGGCGGTAGGCCCGCGCCATCAGCCGCGTCAGGACGGCGCGGGGGAGCAGACGGTGGAGCAGCAGCCCGAGGTGGTTGGCGAGACCGGGCACCGCGAAGGCCTTGCGGCGGACGAACGCCTGCACCGCGAGCCGGGCGCACCGGTCCGCGGGCATGAGCCAGCGGCTGCCGGCCGGGTAGCGCCGCGACAGCCCCGAGGTCTCCACCATCTCGGTCGCGATCCCGCCGGGCGCAAAGACGGTGAGCGTCACGCCGCTCGTGCGCACCTCCTCGCGGAGGTCGAGCCCGAAGTGCGTGAGAAAGGCCTTCGTCCCGCCGTAGGCGGCCTGGTAGGGCAGCGGCAACGTCCCGCCCAGGCTCGAGATCAGCAGCAGGCCACCGCCGGCGCGCCGTTCGATCAGGTAGCGCGTGAACCGGGTCGCGAGCGCGACGACGCTCGCCACGTTGGTGGCCAGCAGCGCCTCGAAGGTCTCGCGCGGCAGGTCCAGGTGGCGACCATACCACGTGACGCCCGCATTCAGGACGGCCGCATGCACCGTGCGGCCGGCCGTGCTCTCCACGAAGAGCCGTTCCGCCTCGCCGGGCTGCGCAAGATCGGCGGGAACCACTGCGGCCTCGACGCCGTGCTCGCCGCGCAGGCTGGCGGCCAGCGCCTCCAGCCTCTCGGTCCGCCGCGCGGAGAGCACCAGGTTCGTACCGTGGTCGCGGGCGAGCACGCGGCTGATGGCCTCGCCGAGTCCCGAGGACGCGCCGGTCACCAGCACCCATTGCCCACGCAGCCGCAGCAGTTCGCTCATGGCACCAGTTAAGGAGATGGTGCGGCCAAGATCAACCGCCTCGCGGTGTTTCCGGGCCGCTTCCCGGCGCCGGGGAGCGCGGATGCCCGGCCCGAAGAAGGGCGCGACGCGTCCACGGGAGCCTGGATCCCGGCGCGCGCGGCGCCGACTCCGAGCGCGAGCCTACTCCAGCGCGCCATCGGCGATCAGGGAACCGGCACGAGCTTGAGGTAGTCAAGCCCGAACATCCGCCGGTCGAGCGCGTCGGGGTGCTTGCCGACGCACACGACGGTGAGCCGGTTGTCCTTCTCCGTGAGCGTGAAGACCCCGAGCTCGAGCTCGTCGCCGAGCTTCAAGTCGCGCCGGTAGAAGTCGTGCTCGAAGACCTGCGGATCGTCGTTCACCGCGAGCCGGTGCCGCCCGTAGTCGCGCGCGAGCGTGAAGCGGCCGAGCACGCGGAAGCGGCCGGCCGCCGGCGCGTCGAAGAAGACCACGAGCGGCCCGCCGCCGACCTCGGGGTCTTGCCACCAGAGCTGTCGCTCGTCGCTCCACTCGATCGTGCTCTCCTGCACCACCGCCGTGCCGCTCCTGACCTCGAAGCGCAGCGCCTCGGCCTCGATCGCGCCGGCGACGCGCGGTGCGACGTAGGGCTCCGGAAGCTGCAGATGCGGCGTGCGGCCGGCCGGGTACGGCGCGCGGTCGCGCGCGCCGGCCTTCGCGTAGAAGAACACGGTGGTCGCGTAGTCGACCTTCACGTCCTTCCAGTGCCACAGCTCCATGTCGAAGCGCACGGAGCGGTGAAACGGAATCGGATCGAGCAGGTGGAAGCGGTTCACGGTCGTGAGCCCGTAGTTGCCAGGGCCGTCGCACGTGGGCTGGGCGTGGTAGGGGTGCGAGAACGGCTCGGAGCAGCACCACGCGTAGCCGAAGTAGTCCTCGGTGCCCGTGCCGAAGATGGATGGAAACGCCTCGCCGTCCACGGTGATCTTCTCGTCGCCCTCGCCCCACCAGTTCTTGACCGGGTTCA
>JAFGQW010000229.1 GCA_016935485.1 Planctomycetota bacterium
GGAGTCTGCATCGGCAGTCCTTTCCGGTCGACACCGGCGCGACCGAGGAATTGTAGCGCTTGGGGGCCGCCGCGGCGGCCCGGGCGGACCCGGACGGCGCGGCCACGCGGCAAAGGGGCGTGAAACGAGGGCAGGAGACCGGCGGTTGGGCTTTTCCGCGGCGCGCCCGCGTCCGGGTCAGCGGCTCCGGGCCCGCTTGCCCCATTCCAGCCACTCGTCCCGGGACCGGAGTTGCTGGCCCGTCAGGATCTCGAGCGCCTTCACGAGCGCGTCGAGGGCGAGCGGATTGGTCTCGGAGCGCAGCGCCGCCAGGAGGTGGGAGACCGCGGCCGGATCGCTGGACTTGCCCAGCGCCAGGGCCGCCTGCGTACGGACGAGCGGCGTCTTGTCGCTCAGCGCGCCCACCAGATAGCCGAGGCACTCCGGGCGTGCGATCCGCCCGAGCGCGCCCACCGCCGCCAGCCGCACCATCGGGTCCTCGTCCCGCACGAGCCCGGTCAGCGGCACGATGGCCTCGGTCCCCGTGCCCGGCGCGAGCACCTCCCGGACCGCACGGGCGGCGTTGCACCGCACGCCCGCGTCGTCGTCGGCGAAGCCCGCGAGCAGCGGCGCCAGCGGCGTGGCTGGATCGCGGCGCAGGCTGAGCGCGTGCAGGGCATTGGCGCGGACCTTCGGGCTGGGGTCGGCGAGCAGACCGAGCAGCCGGCGGGTGACCTGCGGGTCCCCCGCATACCCCAGCGCCCACGCCGCCACCAGCCGATGGCGCTCGTTGTCGCCGTCGAGCGCCGCGAGGATGAGGTCAACGTTGGCGTCCACGTAGCGCGCCAGAACCGGCGCGATGTTGCGGACGACCAGCACGTTGCTCGCCGGATCGCGCGCGTTGCGGAGCTGGCGGTCGAGCTGGACGAAGAGCTGGACCGGGTCGGTCTCCCGGCCGAAGTTCATGGCGGCGCCAGGCTCCTCGGTCCCCACGCGGAAGCGCGGCGGATCGGCCACCTCCGCGGGGGGGGGCGCCTCGGCAGGCGGCGAGGAGCAGCCGGCCAGCAGCGCGGCCAGGACCAGAGCGGGAACATCGGCGCGGCGGGCCGCGCGGCGACGGGCGGATCGGAAGGGTCTCATCTTGGCCGTTTCACGCTCGAGGACAACCGCGTCGTTCGGAACACCGACGTTCCGGCGCGCGGACCTGGACCAGAAGATCCGCGAGAATCGGGAAGTGAATCTTGCGCAGGTCCTTAGACGGAGCGCACCGCGTGGGGTATTCCGGCCGGCCGGCGAGTTTTCCGCGAATTCACCTTCAACTCCGGCGCGGGGCGGGCTCTTGGAGCGAAACCCCATTTTTCGGAGAAACCAAACCCCTTGGCTGTGGGCCTCGAGAGCGGGATCGTGTTCCGCTGTCGCGGCCCTTTTAATTCGGGGGGGGGACGGCGTGTCCCCGGGGGAAGGCGGGCCCGGAAACACGAGATCCCGGCCGGTCGACCGGGATCGGGGCCGCGCGCGGCGGATCGGGGGCCATCCGTCAGGCCAGCAGCTCCTGCTGGTTCTTCTTCAGCTGCTCCTTGAGCCGGGTCAGGATGTTGGAGTGGATCTGGCAGACGCGCGACTCGGTCAAGCTCAGGACCTCGCCGATCTCCTTCATGGTGAGGCCCTCGAAGTAGTACATGATGATGATGAGGCGCTCCTTCTTCGTCAAGTTGCGCGTGACGAAGTCGAGCACGTCCTTCTGGTGGAGGTTCTCGAGCGGCGTGTCGCTGTCGCCGTCGGCCAGCACGTCCACCTTCTCGACCGACTTCTCGTCGTCGCCCTCGTCCCACTTCTCGCTCAGCGAGTAGACGGTGACGGGGTTGGCGTCCTCCAGCATCTCGCTGAACTCGGCCAGCGAGACGCCGAGTTCCTTGGCCATCTCGAAGTCGGTGGGCTTGCGCCCCAGGCGGGCCTCGAGCGTCTTCAGGGCCCGGTCGATCCGGTGCGCCTTGAGCCGCACCAGGCGCGGCACCCAGTCCTGCGAGCGCAGCTCGTCGAGGATCGAGCCGCGGATGCGGGTGGTGCAGTAGGTCTTGAACTTGATGCCCCGGTCGAGATCGAACCCGTCGATGGCATCCATCAGCCCGAAGACGCCGGCGCTCGTGAGATCGTCCAGGTCGATCGACTTGGGGAGCGTGGCGAGCAGGCGCTCGGAGATGTACTTGACCAGCGGCAGGTACTTCTCGATCAGGATGTTGCGCAGGTTCTCGTCGCCGGTCCGCTTGTAGGTGGTCCAGATGCTCTCCAGACCGGACTCCGACAGGGTCTTCTTCATCGCGCACTCTCCGGCAGGGGTCGAGCATTCCGCCTCCCGGGGTGCGAATCGGAGGTGCGCAAGGCCGGAGGAGGGGCCCAGACCCGACAGGACGGCAAAGCTCGAGCAAGAGGAGGCTCGAGGCAGGAAGCCGCCGAGGTCGACCGCGGGGAGCATGCGTTCGTACCTGAACTCCACCCGGGGTCCGGACCGACGTTCCCTCGGGCCCGAGAACCCGGACAGACAAGCCCCGGCGATGAGTTCGCGGCGGCAGACGGGGCTTCAGTTTCGCTCTGTCGGGACGGGAAGGATACCGGTCGGGAGGGTCGAGTCAAGGGGATCTTTCCCAAAACGCCGGCTTCTTTCCGGAGATGCCAGGTCGAAGACCATGCTCTCGCAGCTGTAAGCAAGCGCGCCTATCGGAACAGGAGGGGGCGAACCTTAGCGAATTCCTGGAATCTGAAGAATCGTCGCAAGTCGTTTTTCAGCATTTCCTTAAGACGACATGAGGAGGGTGTCTTCCAAGGAGGGGATCCCGAAACGGACCCGGGGACCGCCGGGTCCCGTCCCGGCGCGGGTCTCCTCCCGGAACCGGCTGCACCGCTCGGTTCGCCGCCCCGAAACGCCACCCGGCGCTGTCGACGGTTGGTTCCCAGGTCGGGGCGGCAGGGCCCCACCGGAGCCTACTCTCCGGCGGCGGGGATCCAGCTTGCCTTCACGATGTGATCGCCGGGCATGAGGTTGTGCACCACGCCCATTCCCTGCCGGACCCGGCCGAAGAGCGTGTACTTCCCGTCGAGGTGCGGCCGGGCGGCCAGCGTGATGAAGAACTGGCAGCCTCCCGAATCGCGCCCGAGCTGCGCCGTGCCGACCGAGCCCTCCTGGAACGGCTCGCCCGCCGGCTCGTCGGGCAGCGTGAACTCCAGCGAGCCGTAGCCCGTCCCCTCGGGATCGCCCCCCTGCACGACGTGCCCGGGCACCACGCGGTGCAGGGTCTTGCCGTGGTAGAACCCATTCTGCACGAGCGACAGGAAGTTGCGCACGTGCACCGGGGCGATATCCGGGTAGAGCTCCAGGTGAATCTCCCCCTTGCTCGTGTAGAGGATGACGTGCGGCCGCTCCCTGCGGTGGACCCCGGCCGCGAGCGGCGGAGTTCCGTGGTCGTCCGGGGGCTTGACCTGGATCTCCGGCCTGAAGCCGTTCATGACCTCGAGCAGGTCCACGACGCCGTGGCGGACCAGATTCGACGGGTCCGACAGCGCCTGGTCCAGCTCCGCGGTGTAGCGCCGGCCGCCCAGGTGAGCCAGCGCCTGCAGGATCCGCAGTCGGGCCTCGCCGCCCGCCACGCTCGGCTCCTCGAGGCTCTCGCGATACGCCTTGAGCAGCGGCCCCGTGGCGGCGGCGTCTCCGAGATCGCGGAGCGCCTCGGCCGCCCGCGCGCGCACGCTTGCCGAGCGATCCTCGAGCGCCCGGAAGAGCCGTTGCGCTGCGGCCTCGCCGCCCAGGTCAGCGAGCCCCGCCACGGCGGCCACGCGCACCCGCGTGTCCTCGTCGGTCACGAGCCGGCCGAGCCGCGCGAGCGCCCGCGCTCCGCCCACCCGGCCGGCCGCCGCGCAGAGGCCGCACCGGAGCCGGTAGTCGCCGCTGTCGACCGCGCCCGGCTGCTCCTCCAGCACGTCGGCGCCGCGCAGCATCGCCAGCGCGACGAGGGCGTCGGCCTGGATCTGCACTTCGCGGTCCGCGGCGAGCACCTGCCGGACGCGGTCTTCCACCTTCGCACGCATCGCGCCCTCGCCGGCTGCCTTGACCACCTCGTGGAGGGAGGCGAGCCCCCGGATCGCCGCCCAGCGGACGTGGGGGTGGCCGTGGTCGAGCTGCTCCACCAGCGCCTGGACGGCCTCCTCGTCCTGCTGCGGCACGATGGCCTCCACCGCAGCCTCGACCACCTCCGGTTCCTCGTGCTGCAGCGCCTGCTTCAGGGCGCCGGCGTCGGCGAGCGCTCCGCCGCGGCGGGCCAGCGCCCGGAGCGCCGCCGCCGCCACCCTCGGGTCCGCGTCCGCGCCGGCCGCCGCGAGCGCCGGCTCGGCCACCTTCATGGCGGCGACGATCTCCGGCTCGAGCACGCGCGGGCGCTCGGAAATCGGATCCACCGTGGGCACCTGGAACCGCTCGAGCGCGCTGGCCGCGTGCAGCCGGAGGCGCGGCGGCCCGTTCCTGAGCGCCGCCATCAACGGCTCCACCGCGCGCGCGTCCCGCAGGCGAGAGGCCGCGTCCGCCGCCGCGCAGGCGACCCCGATGTCGGGGTCCTCGAGCGCGCTGACGATCAGCACCAGGGAGCGGGGCGACCCGATCCGCCCCAGCGCCTCGATCGCGCGCTGGCGCACCGGGGCATCGCCGTGCCCGACACCGCGGGCCGCCTCGGTGTAGAAGCGATCGTCGCGGGCAAGCCCCGCGGCGAGCAGCGCCGCCGCCTGCACTGCCGGCGCGGCATCCTGGAAGCGCGGCCCGATCTGCAGCAGCGCGCGGCGCTGTCCGATCCGACCGAGCGCCAGGGTCGCGCGCGCCCGCACGGCGGGATCGGGGTCGGCGAGAAACCGCTCGAGCTTGCCGCCGCCGAGGTCGCGGGCCGCTTCGAGCCTCTCGATCACGCTCAGGACGGTCTCGCGGAACGCGTCGGCAGCCGCCGCCGCGGGAGCGCCCGGCTCGGATCCGGTCCTGTCAGAATCCGTCTTACACGCCCCGAGGCCAAGCACGACGGCGAGCGGCGCGGCAGCGAGCAGGTAGCGAAGCATGGTGAGTTCCCCTTCCAGCCCATGGACGCAGTTTTCGGCGGGCCCGCACCGGGCGACGATGCGCGCTCCCTCCATCCGCAGGCCCGCGGACCCCTGTATATCGGGCCGGCGCGCAGGTGTCAACGTCGCGAGCGGGAACGGCACGCGGATGCCGGCGGACGGCGAGCGAGAGCGGCGCGGGCCAGCGATTCCACCGGCTTTCCGCCGCCCGGACCTGGACCAGAAGATCCGCGAGAATGGGCAGGTATTCCTGCGCGGGCCCTCAGATCACGCCGGGGATCACGACGATCTGCAGCGCCAGATGGTAGAGGAGGAGCAGGCCGTAGAACGCGAAGATCGCCGTCAGGATGCGGGGCACCGAGTAGAAGGTCTGGTGGACCACCAGGACCAGGAGGCACAGTCCGATCACCGCGCTCTTGACGAGCAGGAACGGAAGCTCGCCCAGATCCAGGAACGCCTGCGCCACCGGATTGGCCTCCTTGCCGCCCTGCTGGATGAAGGCGAGCGTGAAGTAGGCGTCGAGCACGTTCAGGACCAGGATGGCTACGAATAGCGCCACGACGCGCCCATCGTAGCGGTCCACGTAGATGCCCCGGCTCTCGCCGTCGCGCCGCGCCCCCCGCCGCCGGCCTCGGAACCAGGTGTAGCGGCTGAGGAGCGGCGTCTTGCGGCGCCGGCGGTCGGTCTGGTCGCGCCGTTCCCCGAACTGCGGGCCGCCGGGCGGCTGCCCGGACGGAGACGAGGTCGATTCCCGGGAGGATCGAAACACGGCCTGAAGACTCCTTGCCGAGCGCAGACTTGTCACGGGCTTGCCCGTATTATCGGCCGGCCGCCCGGCAACCCGCGGTGCGCTCGGGTTTCCCTGCACCCCCCCGCCAAGGAATCAATTCGAGACGCCGCCGAGAAGCGTGCCGGCGCCGCCGCCCTCGGCGAATATAAATCTCTCAGATTTATCTTGGACAAGCCCGTGGGTGTGCCTATACTCGCCCACCGTTCGACAGGCGGCGGCGAGACGGTCCCGCGCACCGGAGCGCGCATCCGCGAGGCCGCCCAAGCCCGGAGCCGGACGATGGCAAAGATGGACTTTGCGCAGGTCTACGAGCGGTTTCACGTCGGGGTGCGGCGGCGGGCCGAGCACGCGCTCGGCGACGTGCACGAGGCCGAAGACCTGGCCCAGGAGACGTTCCTGCGCATGTTGCGACGCTGGCCGACGCTCCGCCACGACGGTGCTCTTCCCGCCTGGATCCGGCGCATCGAATGCAACGCCGCCGTGGACTGCCTGCGCCGGCGCCGCCGGCTGCCAACGCCGACGCCCGCCGCCGAGCTGGTGCCGGCGCCGGTCTGGGCACCGGACGAGGAAGAGCTGCTGCCCGCGCTGGTGGCAGCGATCGAGCGGCTCCCGGGCCTGCTGGGAACCACACTGCTGCTCCGTGCGCTGGACGGGTTCACGCCGCGGGAGATCTCCGCGCTGATGCGGACCACGCCGGCCAACGTCAAGGTCCGCCTGCACCGCGCGCGATCGCTGCTCGACCATTCGCGGCGCACCCGCACGCCGCGCACCCGCCGGACCTGCCGGCGCTGAGGCAAGGCCGGAACCGGCCGCATCTTCGCTGTGTGGAATCGCGATGAGGACAACGTCATGACGCCGCCGTTCCTGGCCGACACCTCGCGCCCGAGCGCGCCGGAGATCGCTTCCGCCTACCTCCGCATCGGCCACATCTACCGGCGAGGCGGGCTTTGCCACCTGGCGATCGAGTACTACCGCCTGGTGACCGCGCGCTTCGCCGCCCGGCCGGACATTGCGCGGCCGGCGCGCCGCTTCCTGGCCCGCACCCTCGGAGCGGTCGGTGATCACGCCGGCGCCCGCCGCGAGTGGCGGGCGCTGCTACGCGACCGCGGCGTGCCGCCGGCGATGGCCTGCCGCGCCGCGCTCGAGCTGCTCCGGACGGGCCGCACGCCGCTGCGTCCCGGTCGCGTCGAGACCCTGCGCTGGCTGCTCGGCCGGCGCCTCGAGCGCGTGCTCGGACCCCGGCGCTTCCGGCGCTGGCAGCAGCTCGCAGCGCGGGAGCTCAACGCCGCGGCCACGCCCGCCCGCACCCGTCGCGCGAGCGGCTGAGACGCCGCGGCCGGGCCGGCACCGCCGCTCACAGCCAGTGCGGGCCGAGGATGTCGTCTTCTGCCGGGTCGAAGAAGAGCACGCCGGCGGCGAAGTCGTAGACCTCGAACAGGTCGACCGCGACCAGCCCGAGCACGAGCGCCGCATGCACCTCGGCGCGGATCTCCCAGAACGTGCGGGGCCAGGCGAAGGCCGGGTTGATGCCGGTCGCGCCGAGGGTGATCGGACCGCCAGCCACGAACGAGCGCGAATCGAGCAGCACCGGAGACCGCCACCGCCCCTGCCAGCCGAGCCCGGCCGCGAGCCCCGTCATCGCCGCCAGCTGGCCGGCGCCCGTCACGCGCAGATCGGCCCCGATGCCCGGCCCCACCCCGAGGCC
>JAFGQW010000230.1 GCA_016935485.1 Planctomycetota bacterium
AAGGTAGCCGGGCGCCGAAAAAAAAGCCAGCAGGAAATCCGAAACCCGTCAGACAAAAGAGTTACGCCAACTTGACGGGGCCCTGGCTGCCGCGCCCGGGGGGCTACCGCGAGGGTGGCGCCCGGCGGCGCTCCTCGAGCCACTTGCGGGCCGCCTCGGCGCCGCCGGGGTCGGGGAAGTCGCGGCTGGAGTGGCGCCGGAGGGCGGCGAGGAGCGGGAAGTACAGGAGCCGGTAGCGATCGGACTCGGCGCCCCCGGCGTCGGTCGCGCTCTGTGCGCCGGCGTCGCCCGGACGGAGACACTCGTAGAGCGCGATCAGCGCCTCCATGGGTGCGCCGTCTCCGAAGGGCAGGTGCCCGATGCCCTCCACGGCCGCGCGGGCGAGCGCAGGAACCGGCGAGAGAAGCCGCCGCTGGAGCGTGTGCAGCGCGGCGGGATCGCCGCTCTTGCCGAGCGCAAGGAGGAGCGCGGTCGTCGCCCGCAGCTGTCCGCGGCTCTCGGCGCGAACGAACGCCGCGCCGAGCGTCTCCGCAGCGGGCCCGAACGGGGCGAGCTCGGCGGCCGCGAGCGCCGCCTCGAAGACCGGATCCTCGCAGGGCTGCGCCAGCAGTGGAGCGAGCGCCTCGGCCGCGCCGGGGTGGCCGGCGAAGGGGATCAGCTCGGCGAGCTTGCGGCGCAGAAACGCGGTCGTGGAACGGCCGCTGGCGCGGAGCTCGGAGGCGATCAACCGGAGCGGGCGCTCGATCTCGGCGGCCGGAGCGACGCGGACGGTGTTGAGGATCTGCGCGAATTCCTCGGCCGCGCTGCTCTCCGCCAGGCGGGCGTGCACGACCACGGCGCCACCCGCGTGGAGGAGGGCCGCACAGTGTGCTCCCGCTTCCTTCGGATGCGGGGCGAGCCGGAACGAGCCGGCCGCGGTCTGGAGCAACCGGGTCTCGAGGGGGGTGTCGGCAGGCAGGGCGAGGGCGGTGCGAAGCGCCTGTTCCGCCTCGACCACGCCGGGCCGGACCGACAGCTCGAGCTGGTGCCGGCCGCCCTGCCGCAGGGCCCGGAAGGCAAGCCCTGCCGGCGGTCTGCGCACGGGCGCCCACGTCGTGGACAGAGCCAGGGAGACGCCTTCGGGAAGCGTGAAGGGGCGCGGTTCCCCGGGAGACCGCACCCGCACCGTCTGGCCGAGCGCCTGGCTCAGCGTCTGCAGGCGACTGCGCTGGTCGCGGGGACCGCACAGTGTCAGATCGAAGATCCCGTCGTGGATCGGGATGAGCAGCGACAGGAGGACCCAGTGCCCGGCGGCCTCTTCCTTGAAGGTCGTGAACAGCAGCGCGTCGAGCTCGGCGATCGTCACGGCGTGCGGCGCGCCCTCGGTCGGCCCCCAGCACGCCTCGAGGACCGACTTCAAGGCGTCGGGCTCGAAGCCGCGTGCCGGTGCGGAGCGGTGAAACGTCATCAGACCCCACCCGGCACAGGCTCGGGCCGTACCGGTCCAGAAGTGCCGGGCCTTCTTCCGGACGGCCTCCTCGGGATCAGGGAGGAATCCGGCCGGCGCGAAGAACGTCACGCCGAGCCGGGAATCCTCGAGCAGGAAGGCGGGTTCCGTGGCCTTCTGGCCGCTCGATGGCGGGGTCAAGATCCCCGTGAACAGGAGGGCGACGACGGTGGCTCGCATGGTCATGGACGCCTGCAAAGGTTGCGACCACTGTCTTCTTCCGAGCTTCTCCCGGGGCCATCCTACCATCGATCCCGCCCGTGGTGCACGGATTCTCCGCAGCGCCCCTCAGGCGCGGCGCCCGCGCGGCGTTGACGCCGCCGGGGGCGGCGACTAAAGGTTGCCCGCACCGTGCGATCGCGGCCGTGGTGCGCACCCGGCCGCGGGTCCCGGCGGTCCGGCAGGAACGGGGGTGCTTGGATGTACGATTTCCGAAACGTCGAGGTGCAGTGCCAGGACGGCGTGGCGACGGTGCGGGTGAACCGTCCGAAGGTGCTCAACGCGCTCAACGCCGAGACCGTTCTCGAGATCACGGAGTGCTTCGGGAGGCTCGGCCGGGACGATGCGGTGAGCGGCGTGCTGCTCACCGGCGCCGGCGACCGCTCCTTCGTGGCGGGGGCCGACATTGCGGAGCTGGTGGAGGACGACCCGCTCGGCGCCAAGCGCACGGCCGAGCGCGGGCAGGGCATGTGCGCGGCCGTGGAGCGGCTCGGCAAGCCCGTGATCGCGGTCGTCAATGGCTTCGCGCTCGGCGGCGGGTGCGAGCTGGCGCTGGCTTGCACCCTCCGGACCGCCAGCGAGAAGGCTCGGATCGGCCTGCCCGAGGTGACCCTCGGTATCATCCCCGGCTACGGCGGCACCCAGCGACTGCCGCGGCTGATCGGTGCGGGTCGCGCGCTGGAGATGATCCTCGGCGGCAAGCCCGTGACCGCGGAGGAGGCGTTCCGGATCGGGCTGGTGAACCGCGTCTTCCCGCCGGAGTCGCTCTTGGCGGAGAGCGAGCAGTGGCTCCGGCAGATCCTCGCCAACGGACCGCTCGCCATCCGCTTCGCCAAGGAGGCCGTCCACCGCGGACTCGAGGGATCGCTCGAGGCCGGGCTCGGCATCGAGGCGGATCTGTTCGGGACGCTCGCGGCGTCGGAGGACCGCAAGGAAGGCCTCACGGCGTTTCTCGAGAAGCGCCGCCCGACGTTCTGCAACCGCTGAGCGGCCGGCACGCGCCGACGCCATGTGCCGCCGGCGCGGTCCTCGGGGAGATGGTCAGCTTAGCTGTTTTCCGACAAGGACTTAGGATCTACTCCCGGGCGGCCTCGCGAAGCAGGCTTTGCTGCGGGGCCGGCCGGGGTCGCACTCCGTGGTCCCGGAAACCGGCGAGCCCTTCCCCGGCCGAGCGCAATCGAGTATGCTGGGCCACCGAGGGATCAGACCCCGGTAACGAGGCGCTGGATGAAGACCGTGACCGACTCAGGCGTGCGGAGCAGGCTGTTCCCCAGGAATCAGGTGCGCGTCGATTTCGAGGCGCTCCACGAGGGCAAGAAGATCTTCAAGGTGCGCAGCGGTAGCGACAAGACGCTGTTCACGGGCACCCTGGATCAGTGCAGGCGGTTCATCGACATCTACCGGGAGAAGGTCCTGAAGCAGACCGGCTGAGCCACCCGCGTTTCCCGCCGTTCACCGCCGCCCGCGCCGCGGGGCGTGTTTCACGGGACCGCTCCCTGGAGAGGGGCCGTCGACGTCCCTGTGGGCTGTGCTCGGTACCCCGGGTCACGGGTCGAAGTGGAAGGTTCCGCGCAGATTGAGGGCCGGCGTCTCCTCCTCGCCGGCCGGGGCCAGGGTGAGTCCGAGCGTGTGCACGATGCCGAGGTTCTGGACCATCGGCCCGACCACCGCGCTTATCCGGCTCTTGAGCGCGGCTTCGATCTGCGCCATCCACTCGTCCATCCGCTCGTCCACCCATTGCTCGCGCTCGCGCTCGCTCGAGAGCTGGCGTAGGCCGCGCGCCTGCAGCTCGAGAGACCGGCGCCGGGCGGGGGCGCTGTCGAGCTGCTGCTGGAGCGAAGCGGCGCGGGCCCACGACGGCGCCATGTCGTCCACCCAGGCGAGCGAGCGGCGCACGTCGAGCAGCAGGAAGAGCGACGCCGTTCGCTCCAGCGAACGCGGTCCCTCGAAGAGGCGCTCGACCTCCCCCGATCGGGCCAGGCCGTACTGCCCGTACCCGAGGAAGATGTCGACCATGCGCCGGAGGAAGTCGGTCGAGGTGGAGAAGGCGACGAGGTTCCCCAGGCGCGCGAAGGCGGGGGTGGCCACCGCGCCCCAGGGATTGGCCTGGAACCGGTAGAGCATGAGTTCGACGTCCACCGAGGGCTGTTCCAGCCGGGCGCCGACGATGGTGAGCTCCTGCTTGAGGTGCTCGATCAGGTCGAAGTGGATGCGCTGCCACAGCTGGTTGTCTTTCATGCGGAAGACGACGGTGATGCCCGGGTAGGGCGGATGGACGGGCGTGCTCTGGAATTCCTGGCGGTTGAGCAGCAGCGCCATTCCCGGCTCGAGGTCGTTCAACCAGCGGTCGAACAGGTGGGTGAGGTTCCGGAGGGGCGTGCGCGCGAGGGTGTCCTCGACGAGCTTGCGGGTCTCGCCATCGAGGGTGTCCTCGACGAAGCGGGCGGCCCGCCGCGGCTCCAGCTCGGCGTAGCAGAACGCCATGACCTCGCGGGGGGCCATCCGCACGAACGGCTCCATGGCCCGCCGGATGTCCGCGGCCGGCGCGCGCAGCAGCTCGGCCTGAAACGGCCGGAGCGAGCCGGGGTGGAAGTCCGCCTGCACCGCGACGTGGGGCGAGCGGTCGAGGTGGAACCGTCCGGCGAGTCCGGTCAGGCCGGCCACATCCACGGCCTCGAGGAACGTGCGCACGAGGGGGTCGAGGTCGCGCGGGATCAGCGCGTCCGACCACCGGGCGGCGAGATTGCCGGGCTCGGGAGTCATCCGGAAGCCGATGGGGTTGCCCGCGGCCGACGGCAATGCGCCGACCCGCTCGCGAAAAGAGGCGCCCCGGCCCGCGGCCCGCGCGCGCGCCGCCTGCACGAGCGCGAGGTTGGACCCGACGACCAGCACGTCCTTGAGGCGGGTGAGGAAGAGCTCGGCGAACGCACTCCCGGGCGCAAGCGAGAGCCTGAGGATCGCGGCGTCGCCCGGCGCACTGTCCACCGGCACGTCGATCAGCCCCCGGGCCCACCCGCGCTCGAGCAGCGCCACCGACGCTCGCGCCAGGAAGCGCAGCCGGAGGAAGAGGAGGAAGTGCGGCGGCTCCTCGGACCGGAACTCAAGCCCCAGGCCGACCTCGCGGCTGGCCACCTCCCCGAGCGGATCGACGCGGAAGTTCGCCTCCAGGACGCGCAGCTCGGCAAGCGTGTTCTCCAGGGCGGCGGCCAGGCCGGAGCGGCGCCACTCGGGCGAGCGCACCCAGAGCTGGTAGGCTCGGGTGCCGGTCAGCCGCTGCCAGAACTCGGTCCTCAGGAAGCCGGCCGCCTCCGCGTCGGCCACCTTCTTCGCCGCGTAGAGGTGGAGCGACTCCGGCACGATGTCCTCGATGTGCGGGAGCTGGCCCTCGAGCGGGTTGAGGACGAGCGTGCTGAAAAGAGCCGTGCCGATCACGGCGAGCCCGATCGCGACGATCAGCGTCCACTTCAAGATGCGGTAGACGAGCGGGCTCATCGGCGGGATCGATTCGTTCGGGGCCGGGGAATCGCGGTCCTCAGGCACGGGTCGGGGCCCGACCCGTCCGGCGCGGTTCGCCTGAGACGACGGGGTGCGCGAGGGTCTTCCGCGATTCGTGGCGGGCCGGGCCGCGCCGCCAACCGAGGGCCCGGCGGCGGCCTCACTCCAGGGCCTCGCGCACGGCGAGGACGCGTCCGAGCAGCGCCTCGAGCTGCTCGATCGCGAGCATGTTCGGGCCGTCGCTCAGTGCGCGGTCGGGGTCGGGATGGACCTCCAGGAAAAGGCCGTCGCACCCGGCTGCCACCGCGGCGAGCACCAGCGTCGGGATCATCTCGCGCCGCCCGCCGCTCGCGTGCCCGAGCCCGCCAGGCTGCTGCACGCTGTGGGTGCCGTCGAACACGACCGGCGCACCCAGGCTCTGGAGCACCGGAATGGCCGTCATGTCCACGATCAGGTTGCCGTAGCCGAAGGTGGTGCCGCGCTCGGTGAGCGCGACCCGTTCGGTGCCGCCCGCCCCTCGCGCCTTGTCTAGCGCGTGCTGCATGTCGCGGGGCGCCAGGAACTGTCCCTTCTTGATGTTGAGGGCGCGGGCGTGCCGGGCGGCGGCCACGAGGAGATCGGTCTGCCGGCAGAGGAAGGCGGGGATCTGGAGCACATCGAGGACCGCGGCCGCGGCCGCGACCTGGGCGGTTTCGTGCACGTCGCTGAGCACCGGCACGCCGAGCTCGCGCCGGATACGCTCCATCACGGCGAGCCCGCCGTCGAGGCCCGGCCCGCGGAAGGAGTCCCGCGAGGTGCGGTTGGCCTTGTCGAACGAGGACTTGAAGATCCACGGGATGTGGCGGCGATCCAGGATGTCCCGCAGCCGGCGGGCGACGCCCAGCGTGAAATCCGGTCCGCGGCTCGGGTCCTCGATGACGCAGGGGCCGGCGATCAGGAAGAGCGGCCGCCTCTCGCCCGCGCGCCGGGCGAGCAACAGGTCGAGCGTGTGCATGCGCAAAGCATCCGGCGCCGGAGGGGCAAAGTCAAGGCGCGAGCAGGCGCAGGGCCGCGGGCCGGAGCCGGATCTCGAGCGGGGTGTGGCCGGCCGGGTCGCCGTCCAGCTCGCAGGGCGCGGGCGCTTGGGTGGAATCGATCTCGATGTGGCTGCCGCGCGCGTAGGTCACGACGGGGGGCCGACCGGTCCGGTGGCACAGCGCCTTGAAGCACAAGCCGGCCAGCCGGAGCCGGCTCGGGGAGTTGAGGATGCAGACGTCGAGGAGACCGTCCGAGGGGTCCGCCGCGGGCGTGAAGGCGAAGTAGCCGGCATAGTGCCGGACGTTGCAGACCAGCACCCACGCCGCGCGCTCTGCGACGATCTCGCCGTCCACGCGCACCCGTAGCGGCGGGGGGCGGTGGGCGATCAGCGCGGCCAGAACGGGGCGCACGTAGGAGAGCTGGGTGATCGGTCCGCGGCGGCGGTTCGCCAGGCGCCGGACCGCTTCCGCATCGAAGCCGACGCCCGCCACGGACAGGAACCGGCGGTCGCCGGCCTCGCCGACGTCGAACCGGCGCGTGCGGCCGGCGTGGAGCAGGTCGGCGGTCTCCGCGGGGCTGCCGGACAGGCCGAGCTCGCGGCCCAGTAGATTCGCCGTCCCGGTCGGCAGGAGCGCCACCGGGACGTCGAAGCGGACCAGCCCGGAGAGAACCTCGTTCACCGTCCCGTCGCCGCCCACGACGGCCAGCCGATCCACGCCGGGGCCGAGGGTCGCAGCCCGCGCTCGCGCGTCGCCGGGTCCGCCGGTGAATGCGAGCTGCACATCGTGGCCCGCAGCACGCAGACGGTCGGCCAGCTCGCCGGCCGCGGTGCGCCCGCGGCCGCGACCGGAGATCGGGTTGGCGAGGATCAGCACGGAACGGCTCTCGGACATGCCCGTGATCGTAGCGCATGGCGACGGCAAGGCGAAACCGGAATCCGGCGGGGAACTCCCACCCGGAGGAACGGTGCCGGCGCGGCCGGCGCGGGGCGCCGCAACCGGCTGTTCTCCGGCGGGCTTCCATCGCCTGGGGACGCGCCTTCTTCGCGCCGCGGGGAAGATGGCAAGTCGATTCGCGGGCGCCGGTTGCACGACGAGCTGCGCTCCCGCTCGGCACGCCGTCTCCGTTTCGAACAGCA
>JAFGQW010000231.1 GCA_016935485.1 Planctomycetota bacterium
CCGCGGCGGCCGGCGCCGCGGGCCCGGCTCGCGGGAGCGCGTGCGCGGGGAACCCGTCACTTCTTCGGATTGAAGACCATCGACATGGTGCGCCCCTCCCGCCACGGGGAGCGCTCGACCTTGGCCACGTCCTGCAGGGTCTCTCCCAGCTCGTTCATGATCGCCAGGCCCAGCTCGGCGAACGCGGCCTCGCGCCCTCGGAACAGCATGTTGAACTGGACGCGGTGGCCGTCCTCGAGAAACGCCCGCGCCTTCATGATCTTGATCTCGAGGTCGTGGCGGCCGATGCGCGGACGCAAACGGATGGCCTTCAGATCCTGCTGCGCGCCCTTGCGCTTGGCCTGGTGGTCGCGCTTCTGCTGGTGGTAACGGTGCTTGCCGTAGTTGAGGATCTTGCAGACGGGCGGATTCGAGGTCGGGGCGACCTCGACGAGGTCGAGCTCCTCGTCCGCGGCCTGGCGGAGCGCCTCTTCCGTCGGGATCTCTCCGACCCGCTTGCCCTCGCTGTCGATCAGCAGGACCACCGGCGCCTTGATTTCCTGATTGATGCGTAGCCGCGTGGGATCGGTCGGCGGCGGCCGCCGATCCATCATTCTCCTTGCCAGATCTCACCTCCAGAAAGCTCGACTGCTGCCGGGGACTCTCACCCCGGCCGTTTTCTCCGGCCCCCCCGGAAGCCTCGCGCAACCCGCAGGCCGGCGGGGCGAGGGGGCGCTGGGCCCGCACAAGCGCCTGCAATGATAAGGCAAAGAGCCCCGAACGTGCAAACCTCGCGCGGGAATTCCCCGGACCGGCGCGGCCCGCGCCGCGCGTGCAAGCACGCGGCCTCCGGCCTCGGCATCCGGTGGCGCGACTGCTATACTGCCCCGAGGAGCTGTCCGCGCTGTTCCGGACGGGGAACCGGAAAGGCCGGGCCCTTCCGGACCGCGGAGGAACCGGACCCGCCCCGGGAGCGGCTGCCGCCGGTGGGGACTCGAGGGAGGCGCACGCGATGAGGAAGGATGTTCGGGTCAGGTGCCCGGGATGCCGCCGGGAGTTCGTAGTCGACACCCACACCGGGCAGGTGATCCGCGACTTGAAGAAGCCCGACAAGCCCGAGACGCTCTTCGACGGGGCCCTCGACAAGGTGAAGGAGCACCAGAAAGGGTCCGAGGATCGCTTCGAACGGGCCCTCGAGTCGCAGGAAAAGCGCCAGGCCGAGCTGGAGGACGCCTTCGACGAGGCCGGCAAGAAGGCGAAGGACGACCCCGACGAGAAGCCCTACAACCCCATGGACTGGGACTGAAGGGGCCCCCGCATGGCGCCGGGGAAGGCGCGCCCTCCCCGGCCTGCCGCCGCCTACTGCAGGGTCACCACCGCGTCCGCGCGCGAAATCTCCTGCTGGTTCTGCCGCAACGTCGCCCGGAACGTGAGCGGCGCTCCGATCAGGGTGCCCGGCACATTGACCGGCGCCGGCAGGAGGATCGTCGCCGGACCCCGCGCCAGAGAGAACCCGGCGGGCAGCACCGGGGCGATCGGCGGGATGAGGTTCGCGAAGGGCTTCCCGCTCACCAGGAGGTCGAGCTGGAAGATGACGGTCTGCGCCTGGGTGGTGAAGTTCGTGGCCGACAGGTGCAGCCACACCAGTCCTGGTCGCTTCACCGTGGGCGTCGTCGTCACGAGGCTCACTTGCACCGTGCCGCGCTCGCTCCGCACCTTGCTCAGGGCCGCCTCGAGATCGATGAGCCCGTGGCCCGAGGAGTTGTCCTCGCCGGTGAGCCCGAGATCCGTCGCGGTCTCCATCAGGATCTCCTTCACCCGCGTTGCGGAGATGTCGGGGTTCACCTGGCGGAGCAGCGCGATCGCGCCCGCCACGTGCGGCGTGGCCATGGAGGTGCCGTCCTGCTTGGAGTAGAGGCCGCCCGGCAGGCTCGATTCGACCTGGACGCCGGGCGCGACCACCTCGGGCTTGATCGTCCGGTTGTCGCACGGCGAGGGACCCACCGCCGAGAAGGAGGCGACCGTCTGGCCGTCCGGGTTGACGGCGCCGATCGAGAAGGCGTTGGTGGGCGACGTGACCCGATCGGCCGGGATGCTGAACTGACCCGGGGTGGGTGTCTGGAAGTTGCCGGCGGCGAACACCACTGCGACGCCGGCGGCCTCGCAGGCGTCGATGGCGGCCCAGAGGGTCTGATCGCAGGAGGGGACGCCGAAGGGCGGGTAGCCGGGGGTGAATCCCCAGGAATTCGACACCACGTCCGGCGCGTCCGCCACGGTGCCGGCCCAGCCGTCCGGGTCGGCGATCCACTGCAGGGACTGGAGGAAGTACTGCATCATCTGGCTCGGCATCACCATGGGGTTTCCGAGACCGACCGCGATCCAGGTCGCTCCGGGCGCCACCCCGATCTGCTTGCCCAGCCCGTCGTCGCCGCACATCGTCCCCATGGTATGGGTGCCGTGGCCGCCCATCGGGTACGGCGGATCGGTCGGCGTGAGCGTGTGGCTCACGGGGTCGAACCAGGCGCGGGCAGCCGGAACCGTGTTGCCGCGCCAGCGCGTCTGGAGCGCCGGGTGCGAGGCGTCGACGCCGGTGTCGATGTTGGCGACGACGGAACCGGTGCCGGTGATCCCGGCGGCCCAGAGCTTGTCGGCCTTGATCAGCACCAGCCCGGGTGTGGGAGCATCGAGGAACGGCTCGCCCGGCGTGGCGTTGAGCGGCGGCGGCGGGCCCATCGCGACATCGCCGTCGTGCACGACCGCCACGCCGTCGTGCGCGGCGATCCAGGCGAGCGCGGCCGGCCGGGCCTCGAGCAGCAGCGCATTCACGATCCACAGGCCCGAGACATTGCGCACCTCGCCGCGCCGCTCGAGGTCGCGCAGCTCTTGCCGCACGTCCGGCTGGGTGGCGTCCGCCATCGCTCGCAGCGCCTCGATGACCAGGCGGTGGCGCAGCGCCCGCGGCGCATTGCCGGCGTCGAGCGCCCGGTCCAGACCGGCCAGATCGACCTGCGCCGAGAGCATGACCACCGCGGGGAAGAAGCCGTCCGGATCGCCCTCGGCGAGGCGCCGCGCAAAGGTCGGATCGAGCTCGCCGCCCGCGGCAACCGCCGCGAGGAAGGCGATCACGAGGCCCACGAGATGCGGTGCGAGGAAACGGGAAGCGGCACGAGACATGGCTGGCACTCCGGGATTCTGGCGATTCGCCTGCACGTTGAACACCCCGAGGGGCCCCGACCCCACCCCGGCAGTATAGCGAATGTCGCCATTCCTGACTACCGGCGACCGGCGGCGCCCCCGGTCGAACGGCCCCCCCGGGGCCGGGCTCTCAGGGCGCGCACTCGATCAGGTGGTTCTCGTAGATGACCGCGCTGGTGAGATCCCGCTCGGCGTCCACGACCGTGTCGGCGAGCACCACCACGTTGTCGAGCGCGATGGGATGCAGGATCTTCGCGCGCGGACCGATCACCGCCCGGTGGAGCCGGGCCGCACGGTGGATCTCGGCGGTCGGGTCCACCACGTTGTCGAGCCCCGCGCGCTCCCGCCAGTACTGGTTGCCCACGAGGATGTCGCCGGGGAAGGTAACGTTGAGATCCCACTCCACCACCGGCGCGACGTGGACGGGGTGTCCCATGTCGATCGAGATCTGGATCGCGGTGGTGATCTCGTACTCGTCCCGGAGCGCGGTGCGGGGCGTCTGGCGCACCGCGTCGAAGAACTCGGGCGCAAAGTAGTAGATGCCGCAGCCCTTGAGGTCGTTGATCAGGTAGCGCGGCTTCTCGACGACGCGGGTGACGCGGCCGCGGATGTCGGTGTCGATCAGGAAGTTCTTGGAGATCGCGGCGCGGTCGGGCTCGCGCTTGGCCGCGAGCACGACCACGGCGTCGTAGCGGTTGGCGATCTGGACCATCGAGGCGAGGTCGCGGGGCACGTAGAGGATGTCGCCGAGGTAGAGCAGGAAGTGGCGGTCGATGTGGGGCTCGAGCTGCATCACGGCGTGGGCGATGCCGAGCGTGCTCTTCTGCTCGACGTACTTGACGGCGACGCCGAAGCGCGACCCGTCGCCGAGGTGGTGGATGATGTGCTCCTTCAGGTGGCCCACGACGATGACCACCTCACGGATCCCCACCGTCTTCATCTGGTCGATCTGGTGCTCGATGATGGGGCGGTTCAAGATCGGCAGCATCGGCTTGGGAAAGCGCGTGTGGAAAGGGTCGATGCGGCTGCCCTTGCCGGCGCTGAGGATCACGCCGATCGGAACCTCGGTCATGGTGTCGCCTCCCCGGCCGGCGCCGGCGCCGGATCCGGCGCGCGCCGGAAGCCTTCCCAGCGCTTGCGGAGAATCGTCCCGAGCATGCCCCGGGCCGTGCGCAGGATCTTCGTCCAGCCGGCGGAGTGCTTGGACTGGCCGCCCATGCGGGGCAGGTAGTTCACCGGCACCTCGATCAGGCGGATGCGCTGCACGAGCACCTCGGCCATCATCTCCGGGCTGAAGCTGGGGCCGGACGCCCGGAGGTGCGGGCGGATGCGCTGCCAGGTCTCGCGCGTCAGGCAGCGGTAGGTGCAGCCGACGTCCGTGAGCCGGGGCTCGCAGCTGAAGTACCAAAGCAGCTCGAGGATCTTCGCGACGACGACGTTGCCCCAGCGCAGCAGCTTGACCATGTTGGCGCCCTGCTGCACCATCTGGCGGGTCGTCCGCGTGCCGACCACCAGGCCGGCATCCTCGAGGTAGACGACCATCTTCTTCAAGTCGCCGGCCCGAAACGAGCCGTCCGCCTCGGTGAGCACCAGGATCTCGCCCCGGGCCTCATCCAGGCCGCGGCGCAGCGCGCAGCCGTAACCGGGCCGGGCCTCGGACACGACGCGGGCCCCGGCGGCCGCCGCCACCTCCGCGGTGCGGTCCCGGCAGTTGTTGTCCACCACGACGACCTCGTCCACGTAGAGGCCGTTGGTGCGAAAGTCGTGGACCACGTGGCCGATCGTCGCCTCCTCGTTGTAGGCGGGGATGACCACGCTGATCGTGCGGTTGTCGTACATCGATCACCCCTCCGGGGGGTGCCTTCGCTGCGCCACGCCGGCCCGCATCAGCAGCCAGGCCAGAAGCCCCACGAGCAGCAGGACCGCCGATGCCGCCGCGACATAAGAGCCTTTTCGGAAACTGTCCCCGGCGTAGTGGAAGTGAATCGCCACCGGGCCGTCCCGGGCCGGTAGCTCGACGGCCCGAAAGATCGCGTCGGCGCGGCGGATCTTGAGGGCCGAGCCGTCCGCGAGCGCGGCGGACCAGCCCGGGTCGAAGGCGTCGGCGAGCACCAGCACGGCCGGCCCGCCGGCGCCCACCTCCACGGTCACGTGCCGGGAGCGATAGCCGGTCACGCGGACCGGGGCGCTCGCATCCAGGGGGCGCTCCGCGCCGGGCGGCGCCCCGCCCTCCAGGATCACGGTGGCCAGGGGATCGAAGCCCGGCGCGGCCAGCGCCTCGAAGGCCGCGTCGCCCCCGGGGACGTGCACCGCGGCAGCCGCGAGGAAGGCGCGCGGCAGGCACTCGGTGTTTTCGTAGATGACCAGTCCTTCGCGCGCGACCCGCTCCTTCAGGAACCCCCCCGCGGGGTCGAGCGGGTAGGCGGGCACGAACCCCTGCGCCGGATTCGGGCCCCAGTCGTCGTGCGTGAGCACGAAGCGCACGCCCAGCAGATCGATCAGGGGATGGCTCAGACTGCGGTGGTCGCGAAAGGGGCCGATCAGGTGGTGCGCGGCGCCGACCCCGGGCTCGATCAGGTTCATGAATCGCTGGTAGCGGGCGGGAAACAGCACGTCCCACCCCTGGATGTCCTGGATCCGGTAGATCATCCCCGTGTTGGGCGGCAGCGCGAAGTGTGCGTCGCGTCCGTACCGCGCCACCCGGAAGGGCGGCTCGCCCGCGCGCTCCGCCAGAAACTCGATGCCCGGCGTGGGCGCCATCTGGTCGGGCCGATGCACCGGGTTGAACCGGTAGCCGAGCCAGGCGAGGTCGAGAAACGTCAGCAGCAGCACCCCGAAGCGCAGCGGCCGCGCGGCGTGGCCGCGCCGGATCAGGAAGTAGATGGCCGAGGCGGGCAACAGCACGGCGCCGGCGCGCAGGATGCACCAGCGCGTGTTGCGGGTCCACGCCGCCAGCTCGTCCTCGGGGAGCGCGTACGCGGAAAGCGGGGTGAGCTTGGCCAGCTCGCCGAGCAGGTTCTTCAACAGCTCGGGCACCAGGAGCAGGGGCCCGGCGCCGGCGGCGAGCAGGAGGAGGGGCACGTACGGCAGCACGCCCCAGCGGCGCCGCAGCCGACCGACCCCGATGGCGCCGTCGAAACCGATCCCCGCCAGGATCGCGCCGGCCGCGGTGAACAGGAACAGGAAGCGCTTCAAGCTTCCGATGCGGAGAAACGGCACGTGCTCGTAGATCGGCTCGAGCAGCGCGGGCCCGAGGCTCATCCAGAGGGCGAGCGCGCCCAGCGCCGTCCAGAACCAGGTCACCGGCCGCGGGCGGCGGACCAGCGCGATCAGCGCGAGGAGCAGCGGCAGCACGCCGAGGTAGAGCGTGTTCTCGAGGTAGTTGTTGCCCCAGTCCTCGGGCGGCGGCGGGCCGTCCAGACCGAGCTTGCGCGGCAGCAGCGGGCCGGTGCGCCGCCCGGTGTCCAGCGGCGGGCCCTGGTCGACCGGGTTGCCGAAGAAGTCGGGAAGCGCAAGCCCGAGGAGCCCCAGCGGCCGGAGGGCGCCCGCGCGGAGCTCGGCGACGTCCAGGTGGCCGCGGCCCGAGTGCTGCTTCAGCTCGAGCATCGGCGCGATCTGGAAGGCGGCAAGCCCCAGTCCCAGGACGGCGCCGAGCAGCACCGCCGGCGGCCGGAGGACGAGCGTCCCGATCCCGCCGCTCCGCCACGCGGCCACCAGGCGGAAGGCGACGTAGATCGCCGTCGCGTAGAGCGCGTAGACCGTGACCGGCGGGAATCCCGCGAGCGCGCTCAGTGCGACCGCGCCGGCCAGCACCGCGACCCACAGCAGACGGCCGCCGCGCATCAGCCGCTCCGCGGCGAGCAGCATCACGGGAAACCACGTGGCGGCATACAGGTACGACGGCAGGTACAGGTGCACGAGGAACCAGCCGCTGAACGCGTAGGTCGTGCCGCCCAGCAGCGCGGCCGTCGCGCGCAGCCCGAGCGCGCGCAGATAGAGGAACAGCCCGTACCCGCTCAGCACGAGGTGGAGGAAAGCGGCCCACGTGAAGCCGCGGTAGGGGTCGAGGAGGAAGAAGAGATTCCCCGGGTAGAGGGGCGAGGGCATCGCGGAGGCGACGAGCGGATTGCCGCAGAACGTATCCGGGTTCCACAGCGGCACCTTGCCTTCCTCCTGCCACAGGCGGTAGGCGAGGTGCAGCTTGGGGAAGTCGAAAACGTTCTTGTCCGTGAGCACGTCGTTGACGCGCTCGCGGGCGAGCGCTTCCCGCAGCGCGCCATCGGCGTGGAACTGCCACGGGACCACCGAGCGGGCGTCGCGCGGGAAGAGCACCCGATCGCCGAGGAGGGCCGGCAGCAGCGCGATCCCGGCGAGCACGGAAAGGATGAGAAACGCGCCGATGGCCTGTCTCAAGCCCGTACTCCTCCCGGGACCTCGGAAACGGATGTAACCTCAGTGCCGATAAGACCCTAACCAGGATCGTGCGGCGGGGCAAGGCGAATCGGCGACGCCGTCGTCTCGCGGGGCGCATCGCCCGCTCGCATGCCGGCGGCCGTGCCTCCCCCCCACGACTCTCTTGGGGTTCGCGCAAGATCAACTTCCCGGGTTTCGCCGCGAGATTCTTGCGCGGGCCCCTACGCCCAGCCCTCCCACTCCTCGTTGAGCTCGCCGAGCTCGGCCGCAAGCGCTTTCCGCTCCTGGATCAGCCGCTTGACCCTCTCGCCGTCGCGCGCGACGGCGGGATCCGCGAAGGCCGCCTCGATCGCCTCGAGCGCGGCCTCCTTCGCGATGATCGCCGCCTCGAGATCTTCGAGCTTCCAGAAGCGGCGCTTGCGCCGCGCGGACGGCGCCGCGGCGCGGGCCCGGAGCGCCTTCGTCCGCGCCGTCCGCGTCGCCACCGCCCGGGGCTCCTCGCGGCAGGGCGCCGCGCGCGGCGCCTCGAGCTCACGGAAACCGCCCTCGTGCACGACCGTCGTGGCCCCGGCGACCCGGATCACCCGCCGCGCCCAGGCCTCCAGCAGATGGCGGTCGTGCGTGACCAGGATCACGGCCCCCGCAAACGCATGGAGCGCCCCGAGGAACGCCTCGCGCGTGAACACGTCGAGGTGGTTGGTGGGCTCGTCGAGGACGAGCAGGTCGCCCCCGGCGACGATCACCTTGAGAAGCTCGAGCCGCGCCTGCTCGCCGCCGCTCAGCGTGCCGACGGTGCGGAAGACCTCGTCGCCGGAGAACCCCAGCGCGCCCAGCCGGCCGCGCGCCTGGCCCTCCGTGAGCTCCGGATCGGCCGCCTGCACCTCCCGGAGCAGCGTGGCCCCGGCATCGAGGCCGGCCAGCTCCTGATCGAAGTAGCCGATGCCGGCCCGCGGCGCGCGCCGGACCTCCCCCGCCGAAGGCGCGAGCCGGCCGGCCAGCACGCGCAGCAGCGTGGTCTTGCCGCTCCCGTTCGCACCGACCACCCCGAGGCGATCGCCGCGCGCGACGCGGACGCTCAGGTTCTCGAAGAGCGGCGCCTGGCCGGGGTAGGCGAAGGCCAGCCGCTGCGCCTCGAGCAGCTCCGGTCGCGCCCCGGCGTCGCTCGCCGGCAGCCGGATGTTCAGGCGCTGCGGCTCGGGAGGCTTCTCGAGCCGCTCGAGCCGCTCGAGCATCTTCCTCCGGCTCTGCGCGACCCCCGGCTTGTTGCCGTGGCCGGCCCGGCGGACGAACTCCTCGTTCCGGCGGATCTTCTCCTCCTGCTTCTCCCAGGCGCGCCACGCGGTCTTCCGCCGCTGCTCCCGCACCGCGACGTACTCCGAGAAGGTCCCGGCTGCGGAGTGCAGCGCGCCGCGATCCAGCTCGAGGATGCGCGTGGCCACGCGGTCGAGGAACCACCGGTCGTGGGAGACCACGACGAGCGCTTCCGGGCGGCGGAGCAGGTGGTCGGCGAGCCAGCCGATCCCCTCGATGTCGAGGTGGTTGGTGGGCTCGTCGAGCAGCAGGAGATCGAACCGGCCCTGGAGCAGGCGCGCGAGCTGGGCGCGCACCCGCTGGCCCGAGGACAGCGCGGTGAGCGGCCGGCGCCAGCACTCCGGCGGCAGGCCCAGCCCGGCGAGCGCCGCGGCCACGAACCGCTCGTAGCCCGGCCCGCCGGCGCGCTCGAAGCGCTCGAGCACCGCCGCGTGCCGCGCCGCCAGCGCGGCCAGCTCCCCCGGATCCTCCGCCGCCTCGATCGTGGCCTCCACCGCGCGGAGCTCGGCCTCGAGAGCCCGTGCGGTCTCGGCGCCGCGGAGCGCCTCCTCGTAAGCGGTATGCGCTCCCTCGACGGGCGCCCGCTGCTCGAGGTAGCCGATGACAAGCCCGCGGCGCGCCCGCCGCTCGCCCTGGTCCAGGCCGAGGTCTCCCTTGAGCACCCGGAGCAGCGTGGACTTGCCGCTGCCGTTGGCCCCGACCAGCCCGACCCGCTCGCCCTGGGCGATCGAGAGCGCGACGTCCGCGAAGACCGCGCGCGCTCCGTAGAAGCGCGCGGCGCGCTCGAGCGTGATCAGGGCCATCGCGTCGGGCTCCTCGGGTCCCGCCGGCGGATGCGCGGCGGCCGGCCCGTCAGCGGCGCGCCTCCCAGAACGACCGCAGCACGTCCGCGAGATCCGGTCGGCCGATCTCCTGGAGCTCGTAGCGCACGCGCAGCGCCGGCTGGTCGATCGTGACCACGCGCCTCAGATCGATCGGCGTGCCGATGACCACGGCGTCGCACGGGGTGTTGCGGATGGTCGCCTCCAGGTCCTCGATCTGGCCGGCGCCGTAGCCCATCGCGGGCAGCAGACTCTCGATGCCCGGGTACGCCGCGAAGGTGTCCCGGAGGCTGCCGACCAGATAGGGCCGCGGATCCACGAGCTCGGCCGCGCCGAACTTCCGGGCCGCGATCACGCCGGCGCCGAACTTCATGCCGCCGTGGGTCAGCGTGGGGCCGTCCTCGACGACCAGCACGCGCTTGCCGCGCAGCCCCTCCCCTTCGCCCTCCACGGTGATCGGGATCGCCGCTTCCACCACGGGCACGTCGGGCCGCACCGCGCGGATGCTCTGCCAGATCGCCTCGATGCCGGCGCGGCTCGCGGTGTCGATCTTGGCGATCACCAGGCAGTCGGCGGACCGGAAGTTGGTCTGGCCCGGGTAGTAGCTCAGCTCGTGGCCCGGCCGGTGGGGATCGACGAGCACGAGGTGGAAGTCGGACCGGAAAAACGGCGTGTCGTTGTTGCCGCCGTCCCAGAGGATCACGTCGGCCTCGCGCTCGGCCTCGCGCAGGATGGCCTCGTAGTCGCAGCCGGCGAACACGACCGAGCCACCGCGGAGGTGCGGCTCGTACTCCTCCATCTCCTCGATCGTGCAGTCGTGCCGCTCGAGGTCCGCGATCGTCTCGAAGCGCTGCACGGCCTGGTCCTTCAAGTTGCCGTACGGCATCGGGTGGCGCACGGCCACGGTCTTGAGCCCCATGTCCTTCAGGATGGCCGTCACCCGGCGGCTGGCCGGGCTCTTGCCACAGCCGGTCCGCACCGCGCAGACGCTGACCACCGGCCGCGAGGACACCAGCTCGGTCGCGCGCGCGCCCAGCAGCCGGAAGTCGGCCCCCGCCGCGTTCGTGCGCGCCGCCGCCGCCATGACCTGCTCGCTCGACACGTCGCTCAGCGAGAAGACCACCTCGTCGACGTCCTCCTCCGCAATGATCCGCTCGAGATCGGACTCCGGATGGATGGCGATGCCGTCGGGGTACAGGCTCCCCGCCAGCACCGCCGGATACCGCCGCGATTCGATGCCGGGGATCTGGGTGGCCGTGAAGGCGACGACCTCGTAGGCCTCCGAGTCGCGGAAGACACAGTTGAAGTTGTGGAAGTCGCGCCCGGCGGCGCCCATGATCACGACCTTGCGTCGATTCATCGCTGGACCTTCCTGGATTCCGGATCCCGCCGCCGCCCCGGGAAGGGCGGTCTCACTGGATCGTCGCGGCACCCGGCTCGGCGCCGCCGCGGCACGCGGTTTCCGACCGGTGCGGCGCGTGAACCGAAAGACAACGGGCAACTATAGTCGAGAGCGCGCCGGGCGGCGCAGGAATCCCGGTCCTCCGGCCCGCGGCGCCCGGCAATCCGGGGGATCCCCAGCCCTTCCCGCCGGCCGCTGGCGCAGGTTTCCCGGAGCCGCCGGGAGCGGCAAGCGAGGCCTGGCCCTGCAGGAGCGGGTCCGGAGGGGGTTGCCTGAAACCGCGGCGGTTTGCCAGAATCTCGGGGGCGTGGCAGATGAAACCGCGAGCGGAGCCCGCCTTCGCACCCGAACGCACGGACTGAGCCGGTGAATCCCGCACCAGCCGACAAGGTTCAGCGGCCGGCTCCGCTCGCGCCGGAGAGACGGCGATTTGCGGGGAGGGTTACACGGTTTTGACGCATCCGCTCAACACACACCTGGCGCAGGCGCTCGCGGAGACCGC
>JAFGQW010000232.1 GCA_016935485.1 Planctomycetota bacterium
GCGTGTCGCGCGCGAGGTGCGCGCGCTCGGGTGGCGCGGGCGGGCTGCGCCCGCGGGGATCAGAACTCGCCGACCAGCTCGTGGAGCTTGACGTCCAGCGCACCGGCCACCTTGAAGAGCGAGGAGAGGCTCACCCCGGACTCCGCGCGCTCCATCTTGGAGAGCAGCCCCATCGACAGCCGGCTCCGGTTCGACACCTGCCGCAGTGTGAGGCCGCGCGCCTTGCGCACCTTGCGGATGTTCTCCCCGATGGTCCGCTGCAGGTCCGCCTCCGTGTGGGTCGTGAGCCCCTTCTGCCGCGCGATCCGGTCGAGCACCGCGCGGAGTTCCTCCAGCGTGAAGGGCTTGCGGAGGTAGGCCGCCACCCCGTGCGCGATCGACTCGCTGGCCGTCTCGACCGAGGGCTGGCCGGTGATGATGATCGCGGCAATGTCGGGGTCGAGCTCGCGCACCGACCGCAGCAGCTCCATCCCGCTCACGCCCGGCATGGAAAGATCGAGCAACACGACGTTGTGGACGGTCTGCCTCAGGGCATCGAGCGCCTCGGTCGGATTGCTGATCGTGCGCACGAAGTGGCCCTCGCCCGAGAGGAAGCGCCGCAGGAACTCGCAGACCTCCGGTTCGTCGTCCACCACCAGGATCGATAGCTGCCCCACCGGTCCTCTCCTTGCCGCAGCGGGATGCGCGGCGTCGGCACCGGGGCCTCTGGCGCCGCCGCGCGGGTCTTTCCGGGGAAACTATCGGCCGGTCAGGGCGGAAAAGTGAAGCGACCCGCCGGGACGCGGCGCAGCGCGCGGTCACTCAGGGCCCGAGGACTTCGCTGACGAAGGCCCGCACCGGGCCGAGGTAGGCCTCGCCGCTCTGGAGGAAGCCGTGGTTGTGGTCGCCGCGGATGCGCACCAACCGCTTGGGCTCGGCGGCGGCCGCAAACAGGCGCTCGCCGTGCCGCCACGGGATGATGTCATCCTCCGGGCTGTGGAGGAAGAGCGTCGGGCACGACAGGCGCGCCACCTTCGCCGCGGAGTCGTAGACATGCCGGCAGAGCAGGCGGAATGGCAGCGGGATCGGGAAGGTCCCTGCCGCCATGTCCGGGATGGACGTGAAGGACGACTCGACGACGAGGCCCGCCGCGGCATGCCGCGTGGCCAGCTCCACCGCCACCGCGCCGCCCAGCGACCGGCCCCACAGGAGGATGCGGTCCGGCGCGATGCCGCGGCGCTCCGTCAGGTGGCGCCAGGCCGCCTCCGCATCGGCGTAGGTGTTCGCCTCCGACGGCGAGCCGTCGCTCCGGCCGTAGCCGCGGTAGTCGAAGATCAGCACCGCAAGCCGCAGCTTGTGGAGAATCCTCAGGGTGTCGAGCCGGTCGTCGATCGTGCCGGCGTTGCCGTGGCAAAACAGAACGGCGCCGCGGGCATCGGGAGCGGAGACGAACCAGCCGTGCACGCGGCCGCCGCCCGCGGGGTGGAGCCACACCTCCTCGAAGGCGAGCCCGATGTCACGGGGACTGCTCACGCCGGGAGGCCCGGGGAAGTAGATCAGCTTCGCCTGGGAAAGGTAGAGCAGCACGCAGATCCCGGCGTAGCCCACCGCGAGGAGGAGCACGATGCGGAGAATGATCATCTTCACGCGGCCGCACCCCTCCCGGAGCCAGCCTTCCGGAACGCGCCGCGCGCGCAGCGGACGGTGCGAGCGTGCGCCACCCGTCACCCGAACCACAACGGCACGGCGCGCCGCACGCTTACTGGATCGTGGCCCCGTAGGGCTGGGAGACCTCCGCGATGCCGCCCGGCGCGGCGGGATCGATCACCACTGCCGCGAGGAATACCCGGATGCCGCGGATCGCCAGCACTTTCGGCAGGACAATGTACGCCGAGGAGCGCCCATGGTTGTCGAGCACGCCCAGGAACCGGTTGAAGATCACCGGGCTCACCTGGCTCAGGAAGAAGAGGTTATCCGGGTTGACCGGGATGACTTTCCCGCCGATCCGGATGCCCGGGCGATTGGAGAGGGCGGCCGCCACGGCATAGGCCTTGCCCGGCTGGCCGGCGAACCGGATCGACAGATTGAAAACCCCGCCGATCCACGGCGCGTTGAGGCCCCACAGGTTATGCTCGTCCTCGACGACCATGCACATCTTGTTGAAGCTCGCGCCACTGTAGATCGTGCCCTTGGCGGTGCCGTTCAGGTCGTAGAGCCTGATGGTTGTGCCGTGCGGCCCCGCGGCGACGTCGCCGTTCGCAAGCACCGCAAGCGACTTGACCAGGCCACTGCCCGTGGCGAAAGTGTGGATGCCGCCCAGCGGATCCAGGCGGTAGAGGATCGAGTTGTTCGCGATGATGGCTTCGCCGCGAAGGAAGTGATAGTCCAGGGCGTACGTCGTGCTCAGGGCATTGGCCACCGTGACGATCGTCCCGTCGCGCTTGATCCGGAGCAGCTTCGCGCTCGTGGTCTCGCCCACGATGATGTCGCCGCTGTCCCGGTCCAGCGCGAAGGCGTTCGGGAAGATGCCGGACATCAGGGTCACGTACAGCCCGGTCGCCGGATCCACCCGGAACAGCCCGCCGGCACCGGCCCAGCCGGTGCCCGTGAGGATCTGGCCGTCCTCGTCGAGGTCGTTCCAGCACGTGCCCACCCCGGGCGCGAGCGCGGCCACGACGGTGGTCACGACCCCAGCCGGAGTCGTGTGGAAGAGATCGAGGCCGGACGCCACGTAGTAATCCGTGTTGTCCGCGCCGACCGCCACGCCGCGGATCGCGCCGGGGAAGATCGCGATCGTCGTGAACGTGTTCGCGAACGGGGTGACGGCGAACACGGCGCTCGCCACACTCCCCGCGCCGCCGGCGACGAGCAGGTCGCCGGGCTTGGCCACCTGGGCGCCGGCGGTGCCGAGGCAAAGCGCGAGGCAGGCGATGAGGATGAGGGACTTGTGCATGACGGGTCGAGCCTCCACTGCTCCGGGGCGGCGGCGGGCGGGTGCCGGGGGACCGGTGTGTCCGGTCGGTCGGCCCGGAGAGCGCCCACAAGGCCGCCGGTTCTCCTGGCGTATCTCCTGGACTTCCAGCCCGTCATCCTAACAGAAGACCCGGGGCGGTGGGAAGGCCGGAGCTGGCCGTTTCGTGCCCCTTGCCGGCGCGCCGGCGCGCCGGTCCGGCGGCGGCTCGATTTGGATCAAAGTCCCTTTGCCGCCCTTTTCTTTGGGTCTATAGCTATACGCGACTGCGGTATTTCTCGGCGCTGACCCCGTGGTTTCAGGGGACACTTCCCGGTAACCCCATCTCGAGAATGAAGATCCCATGATTGTTGGAGCAGCCAAGGAAACCTTCCCGAACGAGCGGCGCGTCGCGCTCGTCCCCGCCGTCATTCCCACGCTCACCAAGGCTGGCCTCGCCGTCGTGATCGAGACGAACGCCGGTCTGGCGGCGGGATTCACGGACGCGCAGTTCCAGGAGAAGGGGGCGGAGATCGTGGCCTCCCGCGCGGAGGTCTTTGAGAAGGCCGACATCGTGCTCCAGGTGCGCGCGCTGGGGCAGAATCCCGAGGCGGGCAAAGCAGATCTCGGTCTCATGAAGCCCGCCCAGGTGATCGTGGGCCTCGCGGACCCGCTGGGGTCGCCCGCGGAGGCCCAGGCGCTGGCCCAGAAGGGCGTGACGGCGTTCGCCATGGAGCTCGTCCCGCGCATCACGCGGGCCCAGAGCATGGACGTGCTCTCCTCCCAGGCCACGGTGGCGGGCTACCGGGCGGTGCTGCTCGCGGCGGCCACCCTGCCGCGGATGTTCCCGATGTTCATGACCGCGGCCGGCACGATCTCGCCGGCGCGCGTGTTCGTGATCGGCGCGGGGGTGGCGGGACTGCAGGCGATCGCCACCGCCAAGCGGCTGGGCGCGAAGGTCGAGGCCTACGACGTCCGGCCCGCCGTGGCGGAGCAGATCGAGAGCCTCGGCGGGAAGTTCGTGCGCTTCGAGCTCGAGACCGCCCAGGCCGAGGACCAGGGTGGCTACGCCCGGGAGCAGAGCGAGGAGTTCCTGCACAAGCAGCGCGAGGCCATGGGCAAGGTCGTGGCCGGAAACGACGTCGTGATCTCCACGGCGGCGGTTCCCGGCAAGAAGGCGCCGGTGCTTGTGACCGAGGCGATGGTGAGGAACATGGATCCCGGCTCGGTGATCGTCGATCTGGCCGCAGCCACGGGCGGCAACTGCGAGCTGACGCGGGCCGACGAGTGCGTCGTGGCGGATGGCGTCACCATCCTCGGGCCGACCAACCTGCCGTCCGAGGCGCCGTATCACGCGAGCCAGATGTACGCGAAGAACGTCGTCACGTTCCTGATGAGCATCGTCAAGGAAGGCAAGCTCGTCTTCCCCATGGACGACGAGGTCGTGCGCGACACGATGGTCGCCCGGGGCGGCGAGGTCGTTAACCCCCGGGTCCGTGAGGCGCTGGGGCTCGCTCCTCTGGCCGCGCCGGCCCCGACCGCCCCCACGGCCACCACGGAGAAGAAGGGAGAGGCGTGATGGACCCGATTGTACCTCAGGCCGAGTCGATGGCAGAACTGGCGAAGGCGCTGACGGTGACCGTCGTGGTCGACCCGTCGGTGCTGCTGATCTCGGCGCTAACCATCTTCGCGCTCGCTATCTTCGTGGGCTTCGAGATCATCACCAAGGTGCCGCCGACGCTGCA
>JAFGQW010000233.1 GCA_016935485.1 Planctomycetota bacterium
AGCCCTGAAGCAGGAGCGGCGGGCGCTCACGCGCGAGCTCCGCCGCCATCACGCGGAGCTGCGCGGCCTGGCGGAGCGGGGCGGGAACGACACCGTGACCGACCGCATGGCTGACCTCCAGGACCGGATCCGGGTGGCGGAGCGCCGCGCCACCGCGGTGGGGGAGGAACTGGTGGCGCTCGAAAGGAATCACGTGGACGGCAACGAGGCCACCCGGGTGCTCGCTCGCTTCGAGCCGGTGTGGGACGCGCTCTGCCTTCGCGAGCAGATTCGGGTGCTCGAGCTCCTGGTAGAACGGGTCGACTACGACGGCGAGCAGGGCACGGTGTCGGTGACGTTCCACCTGGCCGGGATCGCAGCCCTCGGCCGGGAGCTGGAGGAGAGCGGGCGATGACCCGGGGCGTGACCCTCACGAAGGCGGTGCAGTTCCGGCGCGCCCGGCGTGGGCGACGGGTGCTTCGCGAGGGCGAAAAACCGGCGCCGTCAAGCCCCGGCCGCGTACCGCGGCTCTCACGCCTCATGGCGCTCGCGATCCGCACGGACGAACTGGTGCGAACCGGCGCCGTCGCCAACCACGCCGAGCTGGCGCGGCTCGGGCACGTGACGCGAGCGCGCCTCTGCCAGATCATGAACCTGCTCCACCTCGCACCGGACATCCAGGAAGCGATCCTCTTCCTGCCCGCGGGCGACGGCGGCCGCGATCCGATCGCGGAGCGCTCGGTCAGGCCGGTCGCGGCAATCCTGGACTGGCAGAAGCAGCGACGGGCGTGGATCAAGCTAACGGACGCGAGCCGGTCAGGTGCTGAGCCACTGACGCACAGTGCGACTGGTCCTGGCGACCCCGGGCCCGGACACCGTTCGGAAGAGCACCTTGCAGGGAGCTGCTCAGGTTCAGGCGATCGATAGCGGGATTCGACTGGAAATAGGAACCGACGCCCCTGGGGAAGGGCGCCGGTCCGCCGAGTGGGTGTTGATAGGTAAAACGGGTCGATTGGGGTAGCGGAGGGTCCACTCGGCGACTAGATCGTAGCGAGCTGGATCCTCGCGGTCAACCAAGGACTGCGCAGCGGCTGTTCGACCCGCTGCCGATGAACTGAGAAAAGCGCCTCGCCGACCGCGTACCGAACCTCCTGGGGTCATCGTCAACCCGGCTTGCGCGGCAACAGGGCGCGGGAACGCAACGAGAAACGACTGCGCCACCATTCGGTTCGACGATGTGCCACAGGCGGCCCGGAGCGCCGTCGTTGTCCGCGACGGACGGCCAGCCGTCACAACGACTTCGATCGCGTTGCGGCGGCCGTTGCGGCGCGCTTCTGGAAGCGAGCCAGGCGTTTCGACGGAGCATGGACATCTGCCGAGCTGCCAACAGGAATGCGGCCAGCGCCGGACGGGCTCGACCTCCGTCGGTGGCTCCCGGACGCGCTGACGGAGCCGAACGTGATCAGGATGGTGACCGGCACCGCATGACAAGCCGCCGATGGTCGATCTGGGCGGCAACTGGAGAAGTGGAAACGGCCCCAGAGGCACCCGGCGTCGCAACGGGCTGGGCACCCCGGGGCCGATGACGAGGGACAGATCGAGCCTCGCACGACAGGTGATCCTGGTCAACTGGGGACATGGAGGTCCCCGGAAGCGTCAGACTTGCACCGGCCCGGGCGGTCAATGAAACGGGACGGAACTCCGGCCGCACCAGGATCCCCGCCGGCCGGACAAGAAAGAAGGGCCTGCGCTGCCACCTGCAGGCCCTTCTTCCCGTGATCGCGCGCCAGCCCCACCGCGCCTTCCGATTGAGCGCATGGCGTCAAGGTACGCCGCGGGGCGCTCCCGCAAGAGCTCGCCTCCGCCTGTCTTCTCGCAGCCCAGAGGGGTCCTTGCGGCTCCACAAGGCATCCTCGGATGGCCTCGAAAAGCGCTGCGCGTCCGGCGCACTGAGGGAGAACGCGCTCGTTCTGGTCGTTGCGACGCGGATCAACGCCGTGCCGCCAGCCCGATTCAGTGCCGCGTTCATTGTGCCGAGCGGCGCGCTGGCGTGCAACGGCCGAGCTCCTCTGGGACGCCGGCGGGATCACCAGGACGGGAGGGCGGTCCCGCTCGAAGTGGTCACGGGGTTTCCACCAGACCCTTCTGCTTCGGTCGGGGCGCCGCGGTCGGCCATCTGGCCGCGGCGCGCCTGAGCCGAGTCCCGGCAGGATGTCGGATGAGGCTGTCCGCAGTGGCGTTCCCACGCCCTTCCCACCGAACGAGGGGAACGAAGAACTGAGATTCCCACGGTTCTTGTAGCCGGCCGGGATCGCCATCCGAACAGGGCCGCAGGCGGGGAGGGGCTTCGCCGTTCGGTTGGGGAGGGAGACTTGGTCATGGCCGGTGACGGATCGCTCCAATCCGGCCGGCGGAGGCGCCAAGTCCGAGCAGGCTCGTGATAGGTCGGCCTCCGCCCATGTAAGGGGTCGCGCTTGCGGTCCGTACCGGCCTGCCTCACCTCCAGATCCACTCGAGCCGGTCCAGGAACGGGACCAGTCGGCAGAGAATCGCCCGGTTGACGAGTCTCAGGCGTCGGGGTGTCCCGCGGAGCACAGGGGAACCCCACCGCTGCCGCCACCACGTCCCTGCCGGCGGTCATGCCCGAATTCGACTCCGGCGGATGCACCGAACGAACCGCCCGTTGGTGGGAAACGCCACGACCCCCGAGATGCCCAGCCAGCCATGCCCACGGCGGCCGCCGTGGAAAACCTGTCACCGCACGGCTGGGAATCGCTCGTCGGGCACGTCCAGCGCTTTTCGAGGCGTCTGGCCAAGCGCCTGGAGGTTTCTCGAGAAGAGGCGGACGATCGTGCCTCCGACGCGTGCCTTCGCATCCTGAAACAGGTCCGGAGCCGCACAGCGCCTGGGAAAGAGGGGCCTGAAACGGCGACGCTCCGCACCCTGGCGCGTCTCCACGTCAAGTGGGCCTTCAAGGACGCGGAGAAGGCCAAGACCCGCGCCCCGGAGATCCTCGGACCGGACGCCTTAACCGAGGACCTGGTTGACTGGCACGACCCGCCCGACCGCGAGGTCGAAACGGCCGAGTTCATCGCCGAGCTCCGGCACCGCATTGACCGACTTCCCTGCCGCATGCGCGCAATCTTCGAGGCCAAGTACTGCTGCAACGGCCCATCGCCGACGAATGCGGGGCTCGCCAGGCAATTCGGTATCTCCAAGATCGGAGTGAAGAAGCTCCTCGCTACCGCGAAGAGAAGAATTTTCGGCGAGAATTCCAGATTCCAGTATCCCTTCGGGTCCTGACAGTCGGTACTACTTATGGGAGGGAGCACTTCTTCGAGCGGGTCTCCACATGCCCGGGCGGCGCGTGCAGCCCGGCTGGCATCGATGGACGGAGTCGATCATGGGGTCTCCAGTTGACCGGAGTGCCGATGTAGGCTGACGGCGTGGACCCCCTAGCGCTGGCGAGCATTACCCGAGGTCCGTGGGCGAGTTGCGGGCCTGGTTCCGGACCGACGCGGACCGCCTTGAGTACCTGGAGTGGCTGCGATGGCCGTCCGGCTTCGCCTGTCCGGACTGCGGCCACGGCCGGGGCTGGCGGCTGGGCCGCGGCCGGTTCACGCATTGTGGGTACGGCGATCGGACTTCGGTGGCGGTCGGCACGATCTTCAACCGCACGCGAGCGCCGTCGACGGTGTGGTTCGTGGCCTGCTGGCTGTTTGCGAGCGGCAAGGACGGGATGTCCGCCCTGAGCCTGAAACGGACGCCGGAGATCGCCGCCCACCACAGAGTGCGTGGGCCATGGTGCATCGCCTCCGGTCTTGGTGACGCGCCTCGGAGGTTTGGTGCTCGGAGTCCGCAGGCATGGCCGATTCCGCGCCGAAGGATACGGAGGTGCCGCCGGTTTCGCGGAAGCGGTTGGTTGAAAGAAAGCCTCTGCGCACAACCTAGTTGAGCGTTGTTGGCGGTTTGGCAAACCTCAGACAACCTGGCAAGGCGGAAAAGGAGGATTGCGTACATGCCTCGCCGGAACAAGGCTTTTTCTGCGTGCGTGCGAAGGGACTGCTGGTCATTTCTTCGGTGGCAGTGACTGGGAGAAAACTATGAAGATCGAGATTCTGGCGGTCGTGTTCGCCACGATTGGCTTCGTGGCGATCGGCACGGCGAACACTCAGCCGCCTACGGACTACTTCTACGAAACGCTGATCGTCGGGAACGCCGGTTTCCCGTGCACCGACGAGGTGGGGGTCCTCTCCGCATGGGAACAATACAACGTCCCCCAATGGGGTGGCGGCATCTTCGGCGCGAACAACATTCTGCGGGGAGGCATCTTCGCTGACTGGAACACCTCCGCCCTGCAAGCGAGCGCGATTCATGCCGCCGCTCTGGATTCCAATCCGTTGAATGCCATCCCGGGCGTGTTCTTTCCGACGGGGGGACTGGCCGTCGCCAAGAACGTCGCGGGCTTCAACGGCATCGAGACGTATTCGCCGAGACCGCTGACGAACAACGTGGTGAATCCGACCAGTTCGCAGTACGTCCAATCTCAAGAGCTGATCAGCCAGTTCGGCGGGCCGGTGTCGTACGCCATCCAGACAGGCAGCCTGAACCCGGTGCTGTGCATGGATATCGCCAACGGCTACCTACCCCCCGCGTCTCCGTCCCTGGTCACCGACTACATCATCACGGCCGAGATGCTGCTCAATACGGTCTGGCTGGGCGCGTACGGCCTGACGAACCCCATGAACGGCCAGCCGTGCCTGCCGTGGGTTGCGAACGCGACCAACACGCGCCTGGCCGGATGCCAAGCGCTCACAACATCGAACGGGAAGCCCGGTACGAGTGCCAACTCGAGGACCGACATCGTCTTCGTCGACAGCGCGAACGTTGCCCACGGGCAGTGGTTCGAGATTCCTACCGCGACGTTCCCTGTTGGGCTCGACCAGCAGACCCTGTTCCCGGCGATAAACAACGGGCCGGGGTGGCCCCTTCCCCTCCCGCCTCCAGCTACGGTCGCCGGGATCTGGATCTGCCAGGCGCCGCAGTTCGCGAACTTCCACAACGTGGGTATCAGTGTGAATAGCAATGTGGCCGGTGCAGCCAACTGGTTTTGCATCCTGCACGACCTGCTCCATCCGAATCCCGCTACGGGATTATTCTGGCACGTGGTTCAGGGATTCGGCGGAGGACCCGTCTGCCACATACCGACGGGTCAGTTTAATAACGTAGCAAGCCCGTCCTACTGGGCGCTCGGTCTCAATATCCCCTCGGGGGCTGTGCCCACAGGATGGTACGTGGTCGACGATCAGTCCGGGCCTGGCCCGTACATTCTTGAGGCCGTGGACGCAAATGGAATGCGGCCGGGTGTGTACGTCTATCCGTACACGCCAGGGTACTGGCCAAACGGAACCCCGCTATCGGACCCCTGCGCGATCGGATTCGTGGCCGCACCGGGCCAGTCCAACTACGAACGAGGGCTGGTGTGGCTAACCGAGACCAACGGAGTGAACCCGCAGATCCAACTGGTGCGAGGCGCACCCCACTTTTGGATTCCGTGGCTGGGGTGGAACACGTTCAACCACGGGATCTTCGTGAACCACGTTCCTCTGCCCCCGCTCCCGAAGCAGCAGCAGCCGCCGGTCTTCGTGCCCTGGCAGTGCAGTCAGATCCTTCAGGACCAGAAGACGAACTCGAAGGCCGACTACGGTCTGTTCATCCCGGGGTACTAAAGGTGAAGGGAAATACAGAGATGAGATCGCCGATTCGAGCCCTCGCGGCATTCACTTTTGCGCTCGCCCTATCGGTGGCGAATGCGCAGTCGATCGTGGAACACCAGGCGCCATGCCTGAGCGATCCAGGCGGTAACCTCTTTCTCCGGCTCAACGCCGACGGCGCGAAGCTGCTCATCAACCGGTCGCCGACGGCGGAGGCCGAGGAGCTGGTCATGCTGCCCCGAGATGGAGTCACGGAGGAAGTGTGGCTTCGCCGTTCAGGCCGGTCGATCTACGACCGGTTCGCCGTGAGCGGGGACGGTACGAAGATCGCCTTCGCGGGCGACGGCAGCGAGGTGTTTGTGGTAACCCGTGCGGGCGGGACTCCGCAGTCGATCGCAAACGTCGCACCGGATGGGGACATCCGCCAACTCGTCCTCAGCCAGGACGGCGGGCTGGCGGCCTTCACGGCCTCGCGGTTCCGAGAGAACGGCGAGCTCGTGCGGGTGCGGTCGAACTTGTATATCGCGGCGACCGATGGCAGCCATCTGTGGAAGATCACGGCCGCGCCGGTATTCCAGAAGTTCATCCCGTTCGCGCTTTCGGGGGACGGGACCACGGTGGTCTGGGTCGACGATCCTGCGCTTGGTCCGTGGATCGCCGGTACCGAAGGACAGAACGCAATGCGCCTGCCGGCGGCACCCACCGGACAGCGGATCCAGAATGTGTTCTGCAACACGAACGCTGCCAAGGTCTACTACCAGACGGTCGCGGAGGACGGCGTGCGAATCCAGGAAGTAGACCGGGGGACATCGGCGATGGCGGTCCGGTGTTCCGCAGCCCATGGTTTCTTCGAACTGTCGAGCGATGCATCCAAAATCCACCTTTGCCAGACTGACTCCGCCCAAGCGCGGTGTGGCAGCTGGTCCATGTGGAACGGGACGTCGTTCACGAAACACGTGACGCTGGTCATGCCTCGCCACTGTGGTTCGTGGGCTCGAAGTTCCGACGGGGAAACGCTCGTCTGGCGAAACAGCAACGCGAACGGTCAGATGGCAACCTTCGTCTGGCGGCTGACAGCGCCATAGTGCCACCCACTGCGGTCCAGGGACGTTCTTCGGGACGTCCCTGGATTCCGACGATAAGACGACAAGAGAGCCGGCGTCATCGGCCGCGGTTACCCACGGCCGAGCCGTCGCAATGTGATACGCACAGGAACGGGTCTGGTCGCCTCAGGCTAGCTTTGACTTCGGATTGTCCGCCGGTCTGAGAACGGCATCCAGCCGGATCCCCAGGCGAACGGACGGGTTGGTAAGTCCCGGTGACTTGCACAGTTGGCTGTTGCGCCCAATTGCAGCCGCGCGATTCAAACGGGGAGGGAAGCTTGATGACCCGGATCCGCCAGTCCAGGTTTCCGGGATTCCGTTGCGGCACGGGCGAATCGGCGTTATTCTGGGATTCCAAGGTCGGAAATCCCTGCATGGTAGAGGCCGGGGAACAAGGAAACGGCGGTTCGATTCGACCGATTCGGAGGTGCGATTCTGGCCGGAGACGAACATGAAATATGATATCTGGGTCTGTTGCGTTCTTCTTGCGCTGGTCGGGGGTTTTGCTCAGGCGCAGCCAGCAACACCCGAGGTCTCCCCGCTTCTCCGGACGCTGGATGCGATTCCGCTCCACATCGTGGAGAACCGAGGCGTCCACCCGGAAGCGGTCCGCTACTACCTGCCGGGACAGGACAAGACCGTCTTTTTTGGCGAGGACGGAATCACCTTCGTGCTCCGGGGGAAAGAACGCGGGTGGGCTGTGAGGCTCGCGTTCCTGGAACGATCAGAGCGGATGCGCCTTCGGGCGGGCGCCCTGCGTCCCGCGCTCTTCAGCTACTTCCAGGGGCCGAAAGAGAACTGGAAAACGGCCCTTCGGAGCTACGGCGAGGTGACGTACGAGAACCTCTGGCCCGGGATCGGTCTCGTGTACAGGGCCGAGGTGGGTGCGCTCAAGTACGAGTTCCGGGTGAAGCCGGGCGCGGACCCGCGGCAGATCCGTCTCGGGTACCAGGGCGCCACCGCGGTGCGAAGGGGCGAGGATGGAGCGCTTCGGCTGGAGACGCCCGTGGCGGCTTTCGAGGATGCGCCGCCGGTCGCCTGGACAATCGGCACCGACGGCGACAAGACACCGGTCGAGGTCGCGTACGCGGTGAGCGGGGTGCCGGGTGGGGAGCCGGCGTCGGTCGGATTCGAGGTGGGTGCGTACGACGCGGACCGAGTGCTGGTGATCGATCCGGCCGTGTTCATGTACTGCGGGTTTATTGGGGGCAACGGTGGTGACGTCGCGACGTGTATTGGCGTAGATGCCCAGGGATGTGCGTATGTAGGTGGGACATTTGAACGCTCGCCGACATTCCCCCTTCGGGTCGGACCTATAATCACCCTCCCCCCTGGCCGTGGGCACGGCTACATCGCAAAGATCGATCCGGCCGGAAAGAACCTCTTGTATTGCGGCTGTTTTGGAGGAAACGGCCTTACCTGGTTAGAAGGTGTAGCCATAGACGCCGCAGGTTGTGCGTACCTGGGCGGGTACACGACGGATGACGAGACGAGCTTCCCTGTGACCGTGGGTCCGGACCTGACGTTCAACGGGGTGTACGACGCCTATGTAGCCAAGGTGAACGCTACCGGGACGGCGCTCGTGTACTGTGGGTACCTGGGCGGATCTGCGGGGGATACTGGGGAGGGCATCGCCGTGGATGCGAGCGGCTGTGCGTACATTGCCGGCACGACCGGGACCGATGGCTCGTTTCCGACGACCGTGGGGCCGGCCACGGTCCCAAAGGGAGGCAGCCGTGAGGCCTACGTTGGGAAGCTCGACCCGACGGGAACGCGCTGGATCTACTGCGGGTACATTGGGGGGACATCGGATGACTACGGGGTCGGGATCGCCGTGGATTCGCAGGGCTGCGCGTATGTCGCTGGCAACACACTCAGCGACGAGACAACGTTTCCCGTGGCCGTGGGTCCCCGGCTCACGAAGTGGCCGGGCAACGGCATTATGGATGGATTCGTGGCCAAGGTGAACCCCGCCGGGACGGCGCTGGACTACTGCGGGTACTTTGGGGGAGGCTCGCTTTACGAGCAGATCTATGGGGTGGCGGTGGACCGAGAAGGCCATGCGTACCTCGCGGGGATGACGGGGGGTTCGGCGCAAAACCTTCCGCTCACGGTGGGACCCTCGCTCCAGCCCGCGGGCAATGCGGATGCAATCGTGGCGAAGCTGCTGCCGAACGGCTCGGGCTTTGTGTACTGCGGCCTCATCGGCGGCGCCGGTGGCGAAGGCGCCCAAGCGATCGCCGTGGATGCGCAAGGAAACGCCTACGTGGCCGGACACACAGCAAGTACCGAGACCAGCTTTCCGGTGAAGGATGCACCGCAGATGGTCTTCCAGGGAATCACGGACGGCTGGGTCGCCATGATCGACCGCTCGGGCCGGACGCTTCGATATTGCGGGTACATCGCAGGTGCGTTTCCCGAGGAGGCCACCGCCATTGCAGTGACGCCTTCGGGCGAGGCGTTCGTGGCGGGCTGGACGATGTCGGGCGAGATGAGCGGTTTTCCGGTCACCGTGGGGCCGGATCTCACCCACAACCTCGGCGGCAATGACGCGTTTGTCGCCCGGATCAGCTTCTGCGACCTGGTGCTCGGCGGCACCGGCCGGATCGGCTCAACCATGACGCTTGTTCTTCACGCGTCGGATTCTCCGGGCCTTCCCTACCAGGTCGGCTCCTCGCTCGGCACGGGTCCGATCCCGTTGGGCAACCGGCAGATCGATCTCAGCGTCGATGATCTCCTCGTGGTCACGGTGGGCGACTTCTGGCCCTGGATCTTCTCCGGCTATCACGGCGTGCTCGATTCCCAGGGCCAGGCTCAGGCCGCGATCCGCATCCCGAGCGTGCCGGCGCTGATCGGCGTCCGGATCCACACGGCATTCGTGACCCTGGATCCCCCGGCCCCCTGGGGCATCCGCGCGATCTCCGACACCGAGTCGTTCACGATCACGTCCTGACTCTGGAATCGGCCGCTGGACCTCGCCCACCAGTGCACTGGTCCACCGGCTGTAGGTAGTGCGAGGGATGTGGAACGGGACTGCAACGGCCTCGTAGAGCGAGAGATCGGTCCACTTCGGCCCAGGAACTCCACGACGAGTTGCACGCGCTTCGCGCGCACGGTCTCGTCGTCGACTGGCCTCGGAGGCCGGGACTCGAGTGCCGCAGCTTAGAGAGTTCGTGGTACGAATGCAGAACTCCTGACATCGCCCCGTGAGAGCCGCGTTTTCGGCCTTTTTTTTGAGGATAGCTCGTAAAAAAAGATGGCGCTTTTGCCGTAACCTCCGGGCGGGCTTGCGGTATGTAGGGCCATGAGCACACCCAACCAACCCCACCTGCCCCTGGAGCGCCGCGGCGTGAAG
>JAFGQW010000234.1 GCA_016935485.1 Planctomycetota bacterium
AATGTCCGGCGCCTGACCCCATCGAATTGCACGCGGGCGCCCCGCGGGCGCCGCCCGCCCGCGCCACGCAGCGCGCCCTGCGCGCGCGACACCCGCACCCGCGACCGCGGCCGCACCCGCACGCCCCCGACGCACGGTCTCGGTCCTGGCTCCGGTCGGCGGAAACGCCTACCATGGCGCGAGCTTCGCCCGCAGCGAACGATGGTAGAGCTATGGGCTGCGGCTCGAGCCCGCGCCATGCCGGACAGGAGGCGTTCGCTGACGCGTGCCCCGGGGCGCGGCGGGCGCATCGAAGGGGACGATGAGGATGAGCGCGGAGTTCCGCGGCACCGTGCGAAGCTGGAAGGACACGGCCGGATTCGGCTTCCTCGCGCCCGACGGCGGCGGCCCGGAGGTCTTCTTCCACGCCACCGCCGTGCAGGGCCGGCAGCGGCCGCGCGCCGGGGACCGGGCCCGGTTCCGGCTCGGCCGCCACGACGGCCGGATCCGCGCCGTGGAGGTCCGCCTCTCCGGGTTCCGGCCGGCGCCGGCGACGCGCGCCGCGCTCCTCCTCGGGCTGGCCGCCGCGGGGGTCTTCGCCGTCCGCGGGGCCAGCGTCGCGCCGGTTCCCTGGCCGGTGCTCGTCTATGCCGGCATGAGCCTGCTCACCTTCGCCTTCTACGCGGTGGACAAGCGGCGGGCGCGCCGGGGCGCATTCCGGATCCGCGAGGCCACGCTCCACGCGCTGGAGCTCGCGGGCGGCTGGCCGGGCGCGCTCGTCGCCCAGTCGTTCTTCCGCCACAAGCGGCGCAAACGCTCCTACCGGATCGTCTTGGCGCTGATCGTGCTCGCCCACGCGGCGTTCTGGCTCTGCTGGCTGGCGGCAAGGAGCACGGGCCCATGATCATCTCCGCCAGCTACCGCACGGACATTCCCTGCTTCTACGGCGAGTGGTTCCTGCGCCGGCTCGACGCCGGCTACTGCCGCGTGCGCAACCCCTACGGCGGCCAGGTCCACCGCGTGGATCTCCGCCTGCCGGCCGTCCAGGGGCTGGTGTTCTGGACCAAGAATCTCGGCCCGTTTCTCGGGCGGCTCGCGGAGGTGCGCCGCCGCGGCTACCCGTTCGTCGTCCAGTGCGCGATCAACGGGTATCCCCGGGCATTGGAGGGCTCGGTGGTCGATGCGCGGAGATCCGTCGAGCACATCCGCGCGCTGGCGGCCGACCATGGCCCCCGCGTCGCGGTGTGGCGCTACGATCCGATCGTCTTCACCTCGCTGACCCCGGCCACCTTCCACCTGGAGAACTTCGCGGCGCTGGCCGAAGCGCTGCGCGGCTCGGTGGACGAGGTGATCATCTCGTTCGCGCAGATCTACCGCAAGACCCGCCGCCATCTCGACGCCGCGGCGGCCCGGTCGGGATGGCGCTGGGAGGACCCGGAGGACGCCGTGAAGCGGCGCCTGGCGGAGCAGCTGGTGGAGGTCGCTCGCCGCAGCGCGATGCGGCTCACCGTGTGCGCCCAGCAGCGCTATGTGGTGGCGGGCGCCGGCGAGGCCCGCTGCGTGGATGCGGAGCGGCTCGCGGCCGTCGCCGGCCGCCCGGTCCGCGCGCCGGTGCAGGGCAACCGTGCGGACTGCCGGTGCCATCGGTCGCGCGACGTCGGGGAGTACGACACCTGCCCCCACGGCTGCGTCTACTGCTACGCCGTGAACGACCCCGCGCGGGCGCGGCGGCGGTACGGGCGCCACGATCCCGCCGGCGAGTTCCTGCTCCCGCCCGAGCCGTCCGGAGAGCCCGCCGGGTAATCGATCGAGCCCGCATGGCGCCGCCCGGCGCCGGCTCCGGTATAATGCCGGTCCGCCGCGCACCATGCGCATCCGTACCGGAAAGGTGCTCCGCATGAGGCGACTGTGCTCGATCCTGTTCCTCGCGGCCGTCCTCGGCTTCGCGCTTGCCGCCCTCGCCGTCGCGCAGGACGCCGCGCCCGAGCCGCTGACGTTCGATCGCTATCACGACTCCGCGGAAACGGCACGCGTGCTCCAGCAGCTCGCCCGCCAGCACCCCGGTCTCCTGCGCGTCGAGCCGATCGGCAAGTCCGGCCGGGGCCGGGACATCCTGCTCGCCACGATGACCGATCTCGCCGCCGGCAAGCCCGAGGACAAGCCGGGGATCTTCGTCGACGGCAACCTCCACGGCAACGAGCGGATCGGCGGCGAGGCGGCGCTCTTTCTCGTCGATCGGCTCCTGAGCGGGCGCGACCGCGACCCGCGGATCGCCGAGCTGCTCCGCACGCGCGTCTTCTACGTCGTGCCCAAGGTGAACCCGGACGCCGCCGACGTCTGGGTGCGAGGCATTCTCGAGCCCGACGATGACGACGGCGACGGCCGCCTCGACGAGGACGGACCCGAGGACGTCAGCGGCGACGGGCTGATCACGAGCATGCGGATCCCGGATCCCGACGGCCCCTTCCTCCCCGCCGAGGACGGGCGCCTCATGCGGCGCTTCGAGACGCTCAGCGTGAAGGAGCGCAAGCGCTATCGTGGGCTCCGCTACCGGGTGCTGCTCGAAGGACTGGACAACGACGGGGACGGCGCGATCAACGAGGACGGACCGGACTGGCAGATCGACCCGAACCGCGACTTTCCCGCCGACCTCGAGATGGAGCGGAAGTACCGCAAGAAGTTCGCGCGCAGCGGCGCCACCCGCACCGCCGGCCGTCCGTCGAGGGTCCCCGGCAGCGCGCCGGCCGAGCCGGAGTTCCTGCGCACCGCGGAGACCCGGGCCCTCGCTGCGCTGCTGAACCGCCACAACAACATCGCGCTCGCCCTGTCCTTCCACAGCTACGGCAACGTGCTGTTCCGTCCCTTCGGCTACATGCCGGACCACCCGTGCATCCCGCGTGACGACCGCGAGCGCTTCGAGGAGCTGGGCCGGTCCTTCACGCGCCGGACCGGGTTCCACGGCTTCGGCCCCCCCTACCTCGGCGAGCGCCAGGTCGTGGGCGGCCTGCACGACTATCTCTACTGGCACCTGGGCTGCCCGGCGCTGTCGGTCGAGATCTGGGGCATTCCCGGAGTCGGGCCGGACTGGGCCGACCGCGACCGCCGGCAGGCCGAGGGCCGCCGCGGCAACCGCCCCCGGCGCGAGGACCTGGCGGCGACGCGGCAGATGCTGGAGTGGATCGACCGCGAGCGCGTCACCGACGCCTTCGTGCCGTGGCAGCCGCTGCGCCATCCGACCCTCGGCGAGATCGAAGTCGGCGGGCTCTGGGACCCGGCCCGGCTGCGCTACAACCCGCCGCCAAGCCGCATCGCGACCGTGGTCGAGCCGTTTGTCCGCTTCACGGTGGACGCGGCCTGGATGACGCCCTGCGTCCGGATCCTGGCGGTGGACATTCGGCCGACGCCGACCCGGGCCCGCTCCGTCGAGGTCGAGGTGGCGAATACCGGCGGGGCGCCGACCGCGTGGACGCTGGCCGTGCAGCGAAAGCGCGCCGGGACCGTGCGCACCCGCGTCGTCCTTCCGGAGGGCTACCGGCTGTCCTCCGGCGAGATCGAGCGCGATCTCGGCCACCTCAAGCCGGGCGAGTCCGTCCGGGTGCGCTGGAGCGTGGTCCCGCCGGAAGGAGAAGCGCCGCCGATCGCCGTGGAGGCGAGCTCGCCCAAGGGGGGGACCGACCGGCATTCGGTCCGGATCGAGCCGCCCGCCGATCGGCCCGGAGCCCGGGCGTGAAATCCAAGGGGCCAGCCGAAACCTATCCCGATCCGTCGGTTACAGTGTGCCCGCGGGAACCCGGCCGGGCGGCGCGCGCATCTACCTGAACAGATGGCACTCGCGACCGGAGTTCGCCGGGCCCGAAGCGAGGAAAGGACCGCAGGAGCACCGAGTGGCGTCCTGCGGCCCCACGCAACGCTTGTTCAGGAGAGTAGCGAATTGCGTCGCCGCCCGTTACGGGGCCGGGACGCATTATGTTGGGAATTCTCCGGAAACCTCGTCGGCCGCAGGGCGTCTTCGCGGGAGTGACAGGCGAGGTCGCCAGGGCCGTTGCGCCGGCCTTCGGCTCGGGTAGCCGGCGCGGCACCAGGGTTTGCCGCGGCCGTTCGGGGTTTTGTACCGGAAAGCCGAAAGAACCGGACGTGCAGGCGCCTCCTTCCGCGGGGGGGGCCGCGGCTGGCTGAAAACGAGGGAGACCTCGGGCGGCGACCGCGGTTGACAGCACGCAAGGGGTCTTCGGGACGAGGTGGCAGTGGACATTTCGGCCGCCCCAACGAGGGTTTCGCTCTCTCCTGGAACGGCGGCTCGTGTAAACCCACGCTACGCGGTGTCTTGCGGGAAGGACCGGATGGCCATTCGAGTCTTCCTTCTCTCGCTGCTCGCGGCCCTGGCCGTCCTGCCCGGCTGGGCGGCCGCCCAGACCCCGGACTTCGTCCGCCGGGGCCTCCACTTCAGGGCGGCCGACGATGGCGTCGAGATGTGGATTCCCGGCTGGGTCAATCGCGCGGACAAGCCGCGCGACGGCCTGTCCGGCGAATTCGGCATCAAGGTGATGCACCTCTTCCTGCAGATGTACGTCGTGGTGAACACGATGGGCCTCGACGGCATCGTGGCCGAGCGCCACAAGAAGGCCGGCAACGTCTTCAAGGACGGCAAGCTGGAGATCATCGAGCGGCTGGACGGCTGCCGCCATCCCACCGTCGTCGCGATCCACACCGGCATCGATGCGGTCGAGGGCTACGACAACAAGGACCTGATCGTGTCCGCCTCGGACGTCGCGGGCAAGAAGACCGTCTCGTTCCACATCGTGTGCGCCAAGGGCGAGGCGAAGACCGTGCTCCCCGTGGTGCGGTGGCTGGCTTCCTCGATCCGCCTCGCGGGGGAAGTCGGCCTCACCTCCCTGACCGATCCGCGCCGCCTCCAGCGGGAAACCGGGCTGAGCTACCGGCTTCCCGACGGGTTCCTCGCCGCCAGGACGGCGGAGGGCGAGCTGCTCGCGGCCACCAACGAGACGATCGACAGCCGCATCGCCCTGCGCCGGGCCGAACCCGAGGTCGCGGACGCGCTCACGAAGAAAGCCGCCGACGCGAGAGCCGGGACGCTCCATCTGGTGAAGATGGAGCATCCCGACGGCGCCGCGGTGCTGCTTGCGTTCCACGCGCCGGCGGGCGAGCCGGTGCGCGCCCGCGCCGAGGCCGTGGTCACCCTTGGTGACGGCCCGACGTTCGCAATCGACGCGACGGGCCCGCCGGGCCAGGCCGAGGCGGTCGACCAGGCCGTCGAGCTGCTCGCCGCCGGGCTCAAGCTCGTGGATGTCGAGAAGACCGCGGCGGCCGCTGTCGAGGCCGCCCGCAAGCTCGAGGCCGCGATCCGCACCCGCAACGCCGAGCTCGTCCGCCCGCTCGTGGACGCGCTGGTCATGGGCGCTTTCCTCGCCGAGGTCCGCGCCGCGCTCGCCAAGGCGCTCGAGCGGCTCGACGAGCCCGCGCAGGTCCGCGCCGTGGAGGCGCTCGCCGCGGCGGGGGAGCCGGCGGCGGTGCCGGCCCTGGTGAAGCTCTACCGCTCGGGGCCGCTGCGCAAGCGAACCCACATGCGGCGGGCGGTCCTGACCGGGCTTCGCCACCTCCAGAATGAAACCGCCCTGAAGTTCCTCGGCGAGGAGGCCCAGAGCCAACAGACCGAGCTTGCGGTCGCGGCCGTCACCTCGCTCGGCTACTACCGCACCGACCGGGCCGAAGTCGTGCGCAGGTTCGTGAGCCTCCTGAAGAAGGAGGAGTCGATCGAGCACGGCCGGAATCCCGCTGTGCGCGAGCGCTGCAGGGCGCTGCGCGCGGCGCACGAAGCGGCGCTCCAGCGGCTCACCGGCCGGAGCTTCGCGAACGCTCGCGAGCTCGACGAGTGGTATCGTGCGAGCAAGTCCAGCTTGTAAGGAGGAGCGGCCATGTCTCGTCGCATCCTGATTCTCGCCGCCCTGCTCCTGGCTGCCGGAGCCGGCCAGAGCGCGGCGGCGGACCTTCACCGCGGCACCTACTACCAGAGCCCCGAGCACGGCTTCGCGCTCTGGATCCCCGCGGGCTACGTGGCGGCCGAACCGCGGTCCGAACCGTTTCTCGCCCGCTTCACCGGCAGCGCAGACGGCGCCTATGCCGTCGAGATTCTCAAACCGGAGAGCCGCCCCCTGTCCCGCTTCGTCGAGGAGCGCCTCAAGCAGGCGGGCGAACAGTTCCCGGCCGGCGACATCGAGGTGATCCGCGAGGTGGATGCCGGCGGTCGCAGCGCGGTCGTGATCGTCTTCCGCAAGCTGGACGGCAATCCCGCCTTCGAGAACACCGAGATGGTGCAGGCCTTCGTGCCGCTCGACGACGAGGTCACCCTGTGCTTGCTGGCCTACAGCAAGACGGGCGGATGGGAAAACGCCGTGGCGGTGGCGCGCTGGGTGCTGGCGACGTTGCGCTATCTCGGCGACGGATCGCTCGATGCGTACCTGGCGGGACGGCGGGTGCATCCGGGGACGGGACTGAGCTTCCGGCCTCCGCAGGGGTTCCGGGACGACGGCGCCACGGATCCCGCCGCCTTGTACTCGGGCGCGCAGACCGGCACCGGGGTGCGCATCACCGTGGCAAGCGCTGCGTCGGCCTCGTCCCTCGAGGCCGCCCTCGTCGGAAGCACGCCCACGGCCGGCGGTCTCAGGAGCTGGCCGCTGCCGGCAGCCGCGGGTCTGGTGCTGCGCGGCGCGCTCATCCAGTCCGGCCAGGGCATCAGCGCGCGGGTGGCCGCCGAAGCCGGAGGCCCGAACGGTCCCCGCTTTCTGGTCACCGTGAGCGGCAAGAGCGAGCAGGCCGAAGCGATGCTGCGCACAGCCGAGCTCGTCGCGCTGACGTTCCGGATGGTGGACATGGTGGCCGCCCGCGAGAAGGCCAGCACGGCCGGCACCGCCCTGGAGGCGGCGCTGCGGCGTCGCCACCACGACCTGATCAAGGCGCGCGTCACGGAGCTCTGCGAATACGCGTTCCTCGAACCGGTGGCGGAGTCGCTGCTGAAGACGATCCTCCGGCTGGAGGACCCCGCGCTCCAGACCCTGGTCGCCCGCTCGATCGCCGTGCAGGAGTTCCCGGCGCTGGCGCCCGAGCTGCTGCGGCTCGCGCGCAACAGCAAGATCCGGCTCAACTCGCCGGTGCTCGCGGCCGTGCTCGAGGCGCTGGGAAGCTCCCGGAGCAAGAACGCGATCGCGACCCTCCTGGAGCACGTCACGCAGGGAGACAGCAAGGTGGCGGGGGCGGCCATTCGCTCGCTCGGGCGCTACGTCGAGCATCGCGATCGGGTGGTTCGGCGGCTGATCACGCTCATGGAACGAACCGAAGCCGCGGCCCGACCGAACGACTATGCCGCTCGCGAGCGCTGGGACGCGCTCAGGCCGGCCTTCCAGCAGGCCCTCGAGAGCCTGACCGGCGAGCGCTTCCGCACCGCCGGCGAAGCCACCCACTGGCTGAGAAACCAGCACTTCTGAGCGCGGAGGCCTCGGGGCGGCCCCCGATCGAAACGCCGGAGGTCACGGCGGGACACGCTCGCCCCGGGGAGGACCGCCGGCGGCCCTTTCGCCTTGAGGCGCGCCCCGTCCGCTGCTACTGTGGGCATCTGAGCGCCGCACCGTCCCCGCAGGAGGCGAGCCGTCCGGCCATGAGCACGAATCCCGTCCGATCCCTGGAGGCCCCCGCTGCGCCGCCGGCGGCAGCTGATGGCGAACCGGCGGTCGTGGTGAACAACCTGAGCAAGGTCTACCGCCTCTACGCCGGGGCGTGGCCGCGCGTGATCGAGGCGCTCACCTTCGGCAGGAAGTGCATGCACGTGCCGCACTGGGCGCTCCGCGGCGTGTCGTTCTCGGTCCCGCAGGGCGCAACGCTCGGCATCGTGGGCTCCAACGGCGCCGGGAAGAGCACACTGCTGAAGATCCTCACCGGCACGACGCAGGCCACGGCGGGAACCTACGCGGTGCGGGGCAAGGTCTCGAGCCTGCTCGAGCTGGGCGCCGGCTTCAACCTCGAGTTCAGCGGGCGCGACAACATCTACATGAACGCGTCCATCCTCGGTTTCAGCCGCAAGCAGACCCACGGCATCTACCAGAAGATCGTCGAGTTCAGCGAGCTCGGCCCCTACATCGAGCATCCGCTGCGCACCTACTCCTCGGGCATGATCATGCGGCTGGGGTTCTCGATCGCCATCAACGTGGACCCCGAGGTGCTCATCCTCGACGAGGTGTTCGCCGTGGGCGACGCGCACTTCCAGAAGAAGTGCATCGACCACATCACGCGCTTCCGGGAGCAGGACAAGACGATTCTCTTCGTCTCGCACGCCATCGCCCAGGTGCGGGAGATCTGCGACGAGGTGCTCTGGATCCGCGACGGACGGCCGCAGATGCTCGGCGAGCCGGTGATGGTGACCCAGGAGTACGAGAACTACGAGCGCGAGCGGGCCCTGGAGCTGCGCCGGCGCTACGAGACGACCATGTTCGAGCACTTCGGCAAGCGCGAGGGCCCGAAGCTGCGCGGCGTCCGGCTCAAGCGGCCGGGCTCGGACGAGCCCGTGGATCGCCTCCGGTACCTCGATCCGATCGAGGTACATCTCGACTACGAGACCTTCGCCCCCGACCAGGTCCTCCACCTCGTGGTCTGCATCCTCCGGAACGACGGCCTGCTCGTGGCCGTGGGCAGCACGAAGCACGAGAGCGTCGAGGTGCCCCACACGGGCAAAGCGATCTACCGGGTGCCGGCCCAGCCGCTGCTCGCGGCCGCCTACGCCGTCTCGGCGTACATCTTCGACGACTCGGGGCTGCTGATCTACGACCAGATCCTCGAGGCCGCCCGCTTCCACGTCGATCCCACCGACTGGGATCTGGGACTCATCCGCCTCGACGGGAGCTGGGAGTTCCCGCGCGGCTGAGCCCCGCGCGTGCCCTCCACGCGCGCCACCCGAGCGCGCGCATTCCGCGCGCGACACCCGCACCCGCACGCTCACCCGTCATCGAAATGGGGTCAGACCCCGTTCCGCGGCGGAACGGCGTCAGACCCCAGTCGGCCTCACTCTGCAACTTCTGGCGCCTGACCCCAGGGAATTGCACGGGCGCCCCCGTGGCGCTCACGCCGTCGCCAGCGGCTCCAGGCACGCGACCGCGCCCTCGCGGCCCGGGATCTCGCGCGCCACGAGGGCACCCCCCCCGATGGGGCCCGCGTCCGCAAGCAGCGCCCCGAGCGGAACGAACGCCACCCCCGGGGCCCGCGCCTCGTCGAGGAACCGGGCGAAGAGGGGCTCGTGCACGATGCCTTCCACCTCGGCGTGCACGGTGAGCACGTTCAGCCCCTCCGGACGCAGTTGCTCGAGCAGCCAGTCGTTGTAGGTCGCGTTGGTCACTCCCCCGCGGCCCACCGCCTCGTCGTACGTGGGAAGCGACGTCGGAATCTGCACCTGGTCGAGCCGCTGCCCGGCCACCACGGGGTGAAAGATGCGATCGCCGCGACAGTCGCTGTTGTAGCGAAACGGGAAGGTCTCCTTCTCCGCGAGAACCCGCTCCGGACAGCGCCAGCCGGGCGCCGCGGAGGCGACGGGCTCGCGCCCGGCGATCCGCGCGAGCAGGTCGAAGCCCCGGCGGAGATGCTCGCGGATCGCCGCGCCGGTCATCGCGTCGATGCGTGCCTGCCAGGCGTGGTGGTCCCACGCGTGAAGGCCGATCTCGTGCCCGGCGTCCGCGGCCGCGCGGATGACCGGCCCGAGTCGCTCGCCGATGACCGGCCCCGGCAAGATCGTGCCCCGCAGGATCACGTCCCAGCCGTAGAGGCTCGCCGCCCGGGTGCGGAGCATCTTCCGTGCGAACGCCGGACGCCACAGCCGCCGGAGATGCCGCCCCATGTTGTCCGGCCCCACCGAGAAGAAGAAGGTGGCGCAGATTCGGCGCTCCTCGAGCAGGCGGCACAGCGCCGGCACGCCCCGCCGGGTGCCGCGAAAGGTATCGACGTCGATCCGAAGCCCGACCCTCATCGGCGGCCCGACTCCGCCTCGCGACCCTGGATCACACCGGCCGCTCCTTCCCGCGCCGCTCCTCGAGGTAGTTGCGAAGAAAGTAGTCGAGCGTGTTCCGGACCGACGTCTCCAGCCCGATCACCGGCCGCCAGCCCAGGAAACGCTCGGCGTTCCGGATGCTCGGGCGCCGGTGCTGCACGTCCTCGTAGCCCGCGCCGTAGTAGGCCCGGCTCTCGATCTCCTTGAACCCCGCGAACGGCGGAAAGTGCGCGCGCAGCGGATGGCGCTCGAACTCGGCCACGAGCCTCTCGGCCAGCTCCCGGATGCTCGCCTCGTTGTCGGGGTTGCCGATGTTGATGATCCGCCCGGTGGCCGCTCCCCTCTCGTCGTCGATGATGCGGAAGAGGCATTCGATGCCTTCCGACACGTCGGTGAAGCAGCGGCGCTGCCGGCCGCCGTCCACCAGCAGGATCGGCGTTCCCTCCACGAGATTCAGGATGAGCTGCGTGATGGCGCGCGAGCTGCCGATGCGCGCGGCGTCCAGGCTGTCCAGCCGCGGGCCGATCCAGTTGAAGGGACGGAACAGCGTGAACTTGAGCCCCTGCTCTGCCCCGTAGGCCCAGATCACCCGGTCGAGCAGCTGCTTGGAGCACGAGTAGATCCAGCGCTGCCGGTGGATCGGCCCCAGCACCAGGCGGGAGCGGTCCTCGTCGAACTCGGGCTCGTCGCACATCCCGTAGACCTCCGAGGTCGACGGGAACACGAGCCGCTTGCCGTAGCGGGCGGCGTAGCGGACGATCTTCAGGTTCTCCTCGAAGTCGAGCTCGAAGACCTTGAGCGGATTGCGGACGTACTCGATCGGCGTGGCGATCGCGACCAGCGGCAGGATCACGTCGCACTTGCGCACATGGTACTCGATCCACTCGCGGTGGATCGCGATGTCGCCCTCGGCGAACTGAAACCCCGGCCGCCCCAGCAGTGCGGCGAGGTTGTCGGACCTCAGGTCCATGCCGTGGACGTCGTACCTGCCGCTCTCGAGCAGCCGCTCGCCGAGCGCGCTGCCGATGAACCCGTTCGCACCGAGGATGAGCACGCTCGCACGACGCGCCGCGACCGCCGCCGCCTGCGTGGAGCAGCCGAACCGCATCCGCTCCACGACGTTCATCTCGCGCGCGAGCTGCGCGCCGCTCACGTGAACCCCGCCCTCGCGCTGGCCGTAGTCGACGCGGACCGCGCCCTCCCCGCAGGCGATCACCAGCGGGTCGGCCGAGAGCACCGTCCCGGAAGCGACCGGATCGCCCGCCGGCACGTACTCGTCCGCGAAGCTCACCTGCCAGAGGAGCGCCTTCCGGCACCCGACGTGGCTGAAGGCGCCGGGGTACGGCCGCGTCACCGCGCGCACGAGATTGCGCACCTGGCGCGACGTGCGGTCCCAGTCGATCTCCCCGTCGGCCGGCCGCCGCCCGCCGAAGGTGCTGGCCGCCGCGGGGTCCTGGGGGCGGCGCGGCGCCCGACGCTGGCGCACGAGCGGCAGCGCTCCCTCGAGCAGCGCGCCCGCCGCCGCGGCGATCCTGGCCACCAGGGTGCGCGCCGTGTCGTCCTCGTCGATGGGAATCGCCCGCTGCGCCACGATGTCCCCGTCGTCGGGGCGCGGCGTCATGTGGTGGAGCGTCACCCCCGTCTCGGTCTCGCCGTGGATCAGCACCCAGTTGACCGGACAGCGGCCGCGGTACCGCGGCAGCAGCGAGCCGTGGAGGTTCAGGCACCCGTCCGGCGGAATGTCGAGGATCGCGGGCCGGAGCAGACGGCGGTAGTAGAACGAGAAGATCACGTCCGGCGCGAGCCGCCGGATCGTCTCCACCCAGAGCGGGTGGTTGATGTCCTCGGGCGCATGGACGGCAATCCCGCGGGCTGCCGCCGCCTCCGCCACCGAGGCGAACCACACGGTCTCGTGCGGATCGTCAGCGTGGGTGAACACCGCGGGGACCTCGAAGCCGTGGCGAAGCACCGCTTCGAGACCGACACAGCCCACGTCGTGATAGGCCAGGACGACGGCCCTCATGGCGCGTCCCGGTCCCCGGCGGCAAAGCCGCGCCCGGCGGCGGCGACCGCCTCGGGCGCGACCCCCTCGGGTCGGGGCTCCCCTCGGCCGCCCACGCGCTCCACGAGGTAGCGCGGCCGCGCCCGGACGTCGTGATAGACCCGGCCGAGGTACTCGCCGAGAAGCCCCATCGCGAGGAACTGCAGACCGACGAAGAGAAACAGCACGGCAAACAGCGTGAAGGTGCCGGCTGCCGCCCACTCGCGCCCCAGAACGAGGCGCAGCACGAGCAGCAGCACCCCAAGACCGACGCCGGCTACCGAGAGCAGCCCGCCCGCGAGGCTCAGCAGCCTGAGCGGGAACGTCGTCATGCAGGTCAGCAGATCGAACTGGAGGTGGACCAGCTTCAGGAAACCGTACTTCGACTGGCCGCGCGTGCGCGGCGCATGCGTCACCTCGACTTCCGCCGTGCGGCGCGCGAAGCTGTTCGCGAGCACCGGGATGAACGTGCTCTGCTCGCGGCACTGGAGGATGGCGTCGACGATGCGGCGGTGGTAGGCGCGGAGCATGCAGCCGTAGTCGTGCATCAGGACGCCGGTGGCCCGCCGCACCATGCGGTTCACGAGCCACGAGCCCAGGCGCCGGAAGAGGTTGTCCTGGCGCGGCACCCGCACCGATCCCACCACGTCGTAGCCCTCCGCCATCTTCGCCACGATCAGCCCGATCTCCTCGGGCGGATTCTGCAGGTCCGCGTCGAGGGTCACCACGATGGCGCCGCGCGCATACTCCAGGCCGGCGAAAACCGCGGCATGCTGGCCGTAGTTGCGGTTGAGGAACACTCCCACGACCCGGCCGGGGTGCTGCCGGATCGCGGCCTCGATCCGGTCCGCGGAGCCGTCGCGGCTGCCGTCGTCGACCAGGAGGAGCTCCCAGGAGCGGCCGAGCCCCTCGACGGCGGCCACGGTCCGCTCGACCAGCTCCTCGAGGTTGTCTTCCTCGTTGCAGACCGGCACGACCACGGACAGTTCGACGGCGAAGTGCCTGTCTGCCACGGTCACCTCACGATCCCAGCACGTCCTCGATGGCATTGACCACCTCGTCCACGTCGTCCACCGACATGTCGGGGAACAGCGGCAGCGAGCAGACGCAATCGGAGTTCCACTCCGTGTCCGGCAGCATGCCCCGGCGCGTGCCGGCGGACTCCAGGTAGTAGCGCTGCAGGTGGACGGCGCGGAAGTGGAGACCGGTGCCGATGTTGTGCTCCTTCAGGCGGCGCATGAAGCGGTCGCGGTCCATGCCGGCGCGCTCCGTGTCGAGGCGCACCACGAACAGATGCCAGGCGTGGTCGTGGTCGTAGCCCGGCGTCCCGAGCGGCAGGACCGCCTCCACGTCGGCCAGCCGGCTCCGGTAGCGGTCGGCGAGCACGGTGCGCCGGCGGTTGAGCGCCTCGAGGCGCTCGAGCTGGCGGATCCCCAGCACCGCCGCCATGTCGGTCAGGTTGTACTTGTAACCGGGCTCCAGCACCTCGGCCTGCGGCGCGCGCCCGTGGGTCTGCCGGTCGAACGCCTCGACGCCCAGCCCGTGGAACTTCAGCCGCCGGATGCGCTCCAGCAGCGCCTCGTCGTCGCTGCAGACCATCCCGCCCTCGCCGGTGGTGATGTTCTTGATGGGGTGGAACGAGAAGATCGCGGTGCCGCGCTGGCCGATCGGCCGCCCCTTGTAGCGCGTGCCGGTGGCGTGCGCGGCGTCTTCCACCACCGCAATGCCGCGCGCGGCCGCAAGCTCGCAGATCGGGTCGAGGTCGACCGGCGCGCCCCCAAAGTGCACCGGGACGATCAGCCGGGTGCGCGGAGTGATCCGGGGCTCGATCGAGGCGGCCGTCACCATCAGCGTGTCCCGGTCCACGTCCACAAACACCGGCGTGGCGCCGGCGAGCACGACGAGGTTCACCGTCGACACCCAGGTCATCGAAGGGGTGATGACCTCGTCGCCCGGGCCGATTCCGAGCGCGTTGAGCACGAGGTGCATGCCCGCCGTGCCCGAGCAGAGCGCGACGGCGCCGGCGCACCCGACGCGCTCCGAGAAGCGCAGCTCGAACTCCGCCGTCCTGGGTCCGGTGGTGATCCAGCCGGACCGGAGCACCTCCCCGACGGCGGCGATGTCGTCCTCCGTGATCGACGGGCGGGAAAACGGCAGGAAGGTGTCCCTCATGGCACGGCCAGATCTCTCCCGAGAGCTCGAGCCCCGCGCACGAGCACGCCCCGGGTCCCACCGAGCGTCAGGACCGGAGCACTGCCTCTCGCGCCGGGCGAGCCTCGTCGAGAGGCCACAATAACGCCCCCGCCGCGCGGAATCAACGCTCCGACCCGGCGGAACAGACCGTTTCGGGGAGCGTCGGGCCGCGCCGGATCGGGCGGCGCACGCCGACCTCGAGCTCCAGCGCGGGGCGCAGCACCGCGATCTCGTCGGCGCCGGCGATCGGCACCTCGGCGACGATGTGCGCGGCGACCTCTTCCGGCGTCTGCTGGAAAGGCCAGCGCTTCATCCGCACCAGCAGGAGGCCCTCGGGTTGCGCCGCCAGGTAAGCGGCGAGCGCCTCGGGGCCCTCCAGGTCGAGGATGCGCCGGCCAGTTTCGAAGGACAGCGAGCCGAGGAAGGTCTTGCCGAGGTAGACCCCGGCGAGCGGCACGTCGCGAGCAGCACGGTGCTCGTGCGGGTTCCACAGGTCGTGGTCGAGGATCCCGACCACGCAGACCGCCAGCAGCAGGCCCACCGCGATCGCCGTGGCCGACGGCCGCGCGGCCCGCGACCCTTCCTCTCCGGCCCCCCGTTCCGCCATGCTGCTCCCTCTGGTTCGTGCTCGTGCTCGTGCTCGTTGTGTCTCACTCCACCGTGCGGTCCCCGCATCCCCGCCCGGCGGCCCCATCTCCGCACGGTCCAGGGCGAACGGAGTATAATGACCCTCATGCGCACCGCAATGCTCCTCGTCCTCCTTGCCGGCGCGCCGCCCGCCGTCTTCCCCGCGGCGGCAACAGCACCGCGCTACCTTCCCGGCCGGCTGGCGGAGCTTCGCGAGCTCGGCGTGCTGATCCGCCGTCCGGTGGGCTTCGAGCCCGATCCGACCGCACCCGACGACGGGCTCACCCTGGAGCGGCAGCGCGGCACCGACGCATTCGGCCGCCAGTACCGGACCTGGTTCCTCGCTCTGCGCCGCCACACGGGCTTCGCGGACCTCAAGGCGGTACGCACGAGCTGGGCGAAGTACGTGAGCGACGAGAAGAGCGGCTGGGAGGTCGCGCTCACGCCGGCGCTCCGCTTCGACGGACTCGAGGGACTCCTGGCGGTCGCCGTCCCGCGAGATCACGCCGAGCCGGGCGGGCTCTTCACGGCGGCGGTCCTGCTCGGCAGCGGCCGGCTCTTCGAGGTGCGCCTGGACGTGCTCTCGCCGGTGAGCAAGAGTGCCGGGCAGGCATTCGTCGAGGACTTCCTGCGCGCGGCCGTGCTGGATCGCGCGCGGCTCGGCCCGCTGCGCGTCCTCGCAGAGGCAGGTTGCACGCTCCGGCTGCCGCGTGGCTGGACCGTGCCCCCCGCCGAGGCGCCGGCGCTCCTCGTCACCGCACATCCCGAGGGGCCCGAGCGGGGACAGCTCGCCTGGCGCCTCGTCGAGCGGGCCGCCGAGCCCGGCGAGTTGCTCCACCGCGCGCTGGCCGGCCGGCTGACGGAGGCCGAGCCGCGCGACGTCGGGCCGGTCGAGTCCGGAAGCGCCCGGCTCGCCGTGACCGCCGACGGCGATCTGGTCGCGGCCGTGCGGCAGGAAGCGCGCGCCTTCGTGATCGAGGGTCGAGGCACGGACCGCGCCGCGCTCGAGTCCGCCGTGGTCCGGGCACTGCAGGAGCTGAGACCGGCGGACCTCGAGGCACTGGTGCGGCAAGCCGACGCCCGCGCCGCCGAGCTGCGCTCGGCGCTGGCGGAGGGCGACGCCGGCGAGGCGCCGGCGATCGCCGCGGTCGAGGCGCTCGGCGACCTGCTTGACCTGCCCCCGGCGCGAGCTCTGGTGGACCGAACGCTCTCCAGCGCGCCGCCGCGGGTGCAGGAGGCGATGATCCGCGCGCTCGGCGCCCGAGCCGATGCCCTGACCACGCCCGCGCTGAGCCGCACGGCGCGCGCGCTCGGCCGCAAGAACGAGCCCGCCACGCTGGCGGCGGTCTACCAGGCGCTCGGCGCGGCCGCACGTCCGGACGCCATCCCGACTCTCGAGGCCGGCCTGCGCCATGCGCATCCGGCCTGCGTGCTCGCCGCCGCGGAAGCCCTCGGCGCGCCTTTCGGCCGGCCTCTGAGGACATTCGAGATCCTGCTCACCTTCTGGGAACTCCTGGATGCGTGGGGGCGGGAACGCCCGCAGCTAAGGAGCGACGTCGGCTTCGATACGCTCGTGGACGTCGTGAAAGGGCATCTCCGGGCTCTCTCCGGCGAGACCTTCGCCGGCCCCGTCGCTGCCCGCGAGTGGTTCACCGCCAACCGCCGCCACGTCGGGCGGCGGTAGCCGGGGTGGCCGAAACTCTGCTCCGGGTGTAAAGTTTCCGCCCGGGACACGGCCCGCCGGAACCGGCCTTCCGGGGCGCCGCCCGGCGGCTCATGGCGGGCCGACCCCGAGGCGACTCGAAACAGGAGACCACCCGAGTGATCACCCTCACGCTGCCCGACGGCTCCACCCGGACGCACCCCGAGGGCGTCACCGGCCGCGAGCTCGCCGCCAGCCTCTCTGCCGCACTCGCGCGCGAGGCCGTCGCCATCAAGCTGAACGGCCGCCTCATGGATCTGGACCGCCCGATCCGGGAAGATGCCGCGGTGGCCATCATCACGCCGCGCGACGACGACGCCGACGCGCTCTACGTGATCCGCCACTCCTGCGCGCACGTCATGGCCGAGGCCGTGCAGCGCCTCTACCCGGGCACCCGGCTGGTCTACGGCCCCCCCCTGCTCGAGGACGCCAAGTACGGCTTCTACTACGATGTCGACGCGCCCGAGGCCATCACGGTGGACGACCTGCCGCGGATCGCCGCCGAGATGGAGAAGATCATCGCCGAGGACCGCCCGTTCGGGCGCCGGGAGATGAGCCGCGAAGAGGCCCTGCGCTGCCTGGTGGGCGACCCGTACAAGACCGACAACGTCACGAACGCCGACGGCGACGTGATCTCGTTCTACACGCAAGGCGTCGTGGGCCAGGACTTCGAGGACCTGTGCATGGGTCCACACGTGCCGTCGACCGGCTGGGTCAGGCACTTCAAGCTGCAGAACGTGGCCGGCTCCTACTGGAAGGGCGACGAGAACCTGAGCCGCCTGCAGCGCCTCTACGGCAACGCCTTCGCCACCGCCGCGGGCCTCCAGGCGCACGACCGGCTGATGGCGGAGCTCGCGCGCCGCGACCACCGCCGCATCGGCCGCGACCTCGACTGGTTCTCGTTCCACCCCGAGGCGCCGGGACACGCGTTCTGGCATCCCCGCGGCACGATCCTCTACCAGGTGCTGAGCGACTACATCCGCGCCGCATGCCGCGCACGCGGCTACGAGGAGGTACGGACCCCGACCGTCCTGAAGCGGTTCCTCTGGGAGCGGTCCGGCCACTGGGACAACTACAAGGACAAGATGTACCACTTCGAGCGCGAGCGCGAGAGCTACGCCGTCAAGCCGATGAACTGCCCGGGCTCGGTGGTCATCTTCCAGGCGGGCCACCACTCCTACCGCGACCTGCCCAGGCGCTGGGCCGAGCTCGGCTTCGTGCACCGCCACGAGAGCGGCGGCGAGGTGCAGGGGCTGCTGCGCGTGCGGGGCTTCACCCAGGACGACGCGCACATCTACTGCGCGCCCGACCAGGTCGAGGACGAGGCGGTCACGCTCATCGACTTCGTCTTCGACGTCTACCGCACCTTCGGCTTCGAGAACGTGCACGTCGAGCTGAGCACCCGGCCCGAGAAGCACATGGGCTCCGCGGAGCACTGGGATCTGTCCGAGAGGGCCCTGCTCGGCGCGCTCGCGCGCAAGAAGATCGACTACAAGCTCAACCCCGGCGAGGGCGCCTTCTACGGGCCGAAGATCGATTTTCACCTGACCGACTGCCTCAACCGCCGCTGGCAGTGCGGCACCATCCAGGTCGACTTCAACTTCCCGGAAAAGTTCGATCTCACCTACGCCGACCGCGACAACCAGCCCAAGCGGCTGGTGATGCTGCACCGGACGATCCTGGGCTCGTTCGAGCGCTTCCTCGGCATCCTGATCGAGCACTACGCGGGCGCGCTCCCGGTGTGGCTCATGCCGGTCCAGGTGCGGGTGGCCTCGCTCACCGAGCGCCAGCTCGGCGCGGCGGCGGCGCTCGCAGAGCGTCTGAGCGGGGCCGGCGTGCGCGCCGAGGCGGATCTCCGCAACGAGAAGGTCGGGCTCAAGGTGCGGGATGCCGAGCGCGACAAGATCCCCTACCTGATCGTGCTCGGCGACCGCGAGGTCACCAGCGGGATGCTCGCCGTCCGCGGCCGCGGCCGCCGAGACCTGGGGACGATGGCGCCCGAGGCGTTCCTCGAGCACGTCCGGCGGGAGATCGCCGAGCAAACGCTGCCGTAGGCGGGCGCCGGCCGGCAGAAAAACCGCGGTTCTGCCCCCTCGCGCACCGCGCGTCGATCGGTTATACTTCGGGCTCGTGGTTTCTCGTCGGGACATGG
>JAFGQW010000235.1 GCA_016935485.1 Planctomycetota bacterium
CTGGCGCGGCAGCCCGCCGGCGAAGTCGGGGACGAGATCCTTGGCGTCGGTCTCGAAGAGCTTCTCGGAAGCGCCGGCCGCCTTGAGAGGGTGATCGGTGTAGGCGGTGGTCTGCAGGTGGTTTCCCGGGGGCACCACTGGCGAGCTGGCGAGCGCCATGCCGATCGGCCCCGCCTGGAACGCGGACCACACGGCGAACGCGGAGCTCGCCACCGTCGGGACCGTGTCCGGAAGCTACACCGACACGCACACGAACGACGCCGTCTACCAGTTCGTCCAGGAGGTAGAGTCCGGCGGCAACCCGAGCAGCCGCACCAGCCATCTCGAGCACCGGTGGAGCTTCCAGATCACCGGCGGCACGGCGGTCTCCTTCCACGTCAAGGCGTACCGGACGAACTCGAGCGACGGCGATGCCTTCGTCTTCGCGTACTCGACCAACGGCGTGGACTACTTCGACCTGCTCACGGTGACCAAGACGAGCGACGACCGCCAGTATCAGAGCGCGGCGCTACCGGCCTCGCTCCGGGGCACGGTCCACATCCGCGTCCGCGACACCGATCGCACGCCGGGCCACCGCTCCCTCGACACCGTGTTCATCGACCACCTGTTCCTGCGCTCGGAGTAGTATCGCGCAGAGCACAGGCGAATTCCCCCGCGCGGCGGCGCGGCGGGGCGCGTTCTTTTCAGATCCGCTCGAGCCGGTCCAGCGTGCGCCCGGTGCGGATGTTCCCGGTGTTCAGGGTCGAGGCCGGCTCGAACAGCATCACGTGCGCCTCCTCGTCCGCCACCGGCCGGTGGTCGACGCCGCGAGGCACGATCACGAACTCGCCCGGCCCGAGCTCGACTGCGCGGTCCCGGTACTCCATCCGGAACCGCCCCGCGATCACCAGGAACATCTCGTCCTCGCGCTCGTGGTGATGCCAGTCGAACGCCCCGCGGAACTTCGCGAGCTTCACCATCTGGCCGTTCAGCTCTCCGACGATCCGCGGCACCCAGGCCTCCCGGATGCGCGCGAGCTTCTCGGCGAGGTTCACCTTGTCCATGCGCAGCCCTCCTCTGGCAGGCGCCCCGGGACGCCCTCTCGCCCGGCGGGGCGGTGCGATTCCGCGCGCCCGCCGACCTTTCTCTTCAACCCGCCGGACGTTCGCCCTATCATCCCTCCCAGGCCGGGAGATTCCAGAGGCCGGCCGCGGTGGAGGAAGCGACGACTCGATGAACATCGCGCTCGTACATCCAAGCCTGGCCAGCCAAGGAGGTGCGGAGAACCTGGTCATGTGGCTCGCCTGGGGGCTGGCGTCGCGGGGCCACCGGGTCACGCTGTTCACGCTGGACTGTCGCCCCGAGCTCTGGAAGGGATTCCAGTCGGCGAACGTGCGGACCCACGTTCTCTCCACGCCGCCACTCGCCCGCCGGATCGGGTCCAGAATGCTCAACCGATCGTGCTACAACGCGGAGCTCGGCCCCGCGCTCGACGGCATCGACGTCGTCATCGCCCACAACTACCCGAGCTACCACTGGGCCGTGGGTGCTCGCGAGCGCCGCGACCGGGGCCTGCCAGTCGTTTGGTACTGCAACGAGCCGATCCGGCGGCTCTACCTGACCAGAACCGATGCTCACTTCCTCGCCGTCGCAGATCGCTCCGGCAGCCGACCCGATCTCAATCGCCACCTGGTCGACGAAGCCCGACGGGTCCAGGCAAGGAACGCCCGGTTCTTCAAGCGCCGCAGGCACGAGCGCGCCCGCCGCCGGGATCGGCAGCAGGTCGCCCGCCTGGATCGCGTGCTGGCAATCAGCCGCTTCACCCGGGACAACCTCGCCGCCATCTTCGGCATCGCGCCGCGCGTGTGCCACCCGGGGGTTGCGCGCCAGGGCGCCCCGGAAACGCACGGCCGCGCTGAGCCGGCGCGCGGCAACGGTGCGGGCAGGTCCCCAGTCTCCTTCCTCGTGGTCGGCACCGCGGCGCCGAAGAAGAACCTGATGAACGTGCTGGAGGCGGTCCGGCTGCTCGCCGGTCGCGGAGGCGCGCCCCGGATCACGCTGAGGATCGCCGGTCCGCCGGACGCGCAGGAGATGGCGCGCGCCCACGCCGAACAGCACGGCCTCCGAGACCGCGTGGAGCCGCTCGGCTGGCCGAGCGACACGGCGCTCCGCCGCCACTATGCCAGCTGCGCCGCTACGGTCTACGTGCCGATCGACGAGCCGTTCGGCCTCGTGCCGGTCGAGTCCATGCTGGAGGGCACGCCGCCAATCGTGAGCCACCACGGCGGCCCCGCCGAGGTGGTGGAGCACGAGCGGACGGGTCTCCACGTCGATCCGTTCGATCCTGAGGCGATCGCCGCCGCCATGGCCGCGCTCGCCGACGACGCGCCGCGCCGACGCGCGCTGGGTGAAGCCGGCCGGGAGGCCGCGCACGCCCACTTCACGCTGGACCGATTCCTGGATCGGTTCGAGGCCGAGCTCGCCGCCGTCCGTAAACAGGAGCCGTGACGCGTGAACGCCGAACCGCTGCGCCACGGGCCGGCCGCAACCCTGCCGGCGCGCTTTCTCGCGTGGTTCACGGTCGACCGCCTGTGCCGGCTCAACACGGTCATTCTCGCGGTGCTGGTCTTCTTCGTCGTGTGCAGCAACTACGGCTTCGCGATCGCGGGAACGACCGTGCGCTGGATGCGCCACCCGGAGAACTTCCTGACCATACCCGTGCTCGTAAGTCTGCTCATCCTGTGGCGGGAACGCCGGTGGGTGGTGCGCATCACGGCCCGCGAGAAGGTCCTCGCCCTCTACCTCGCCTTCACCGCCGCCGGACTGCTCTACTCCGCAGCCGCCCGCGCCCACGTGGCCGAGTACCGCGACGTGCTCCGTCTCCTCGGGCTCGCGCTGGCTCTGGCCTGGAGCGTGCGCGACCGGCGCGGCATGGGAATCGTGCTCGCCGGCTTCTTCCTCGGCAGCCTGCTGAACGTGGCCGTGGCCGCCTACCAGTATCTCCTGACCGACAACCCCTCGATGCTCCACAAGGTCCGCGCCACCTGGCAGGACAAGAACATCTTCGGCCAGCAGCTGGAGCTCGCCATCGCCTATCTCACGGCCGGGCTGTTCTGCTGCGCACGCCGGACGCGCTGGGCAGCAGCCCTGGCCGCAGCGGTGGCCGTCCACGGCGCGGCGCTCCTCATGACGCTGGCGCGCGCGAGCACCCTCGCTGTCGCCGCCGCGGTGCTCGTGTTCGGAGCGCTGCACCGCGGCAAGGCCGCGTTCCTCGCCGCCGCCGGCATCGCGCTCGTCGCGGGCGGCGTGCTGCTCGCCGTTCCCGCCCGGCCGATCCTGGACCGGCTCGCCTCCATTCGCCTCGAGGATCAGGGGCTGCGCGAGCGCCTGGATCTGATTTGGCCGGCAGTGCTCCAGCGCATCCAGCGTGAGGGCATCCTGCTGGGCACCGGCTACGGCGGCAACACGAATCCCGAGCGCCCGGACGGCACGCGCGAGGTGCCCATCACGGGCCGCCAGGTCAACGCCCACAACGCGGTGCTCCAGGTGGTGCTCGTCCAGGGGCTGGTCGGGCTTGCGTTCTGGCTCGCGTTCTGCTTCTTCGCGATCCAGACCGCCGTGCGATTGATGCGACGGTCCGGCGATCCCTTGCACGCGGCGCTCGGCGGCGGGACGCTGCTCTGGGTGATGATCGGGATGATCCGCGGCACGGTATCCCCCTGGCCGTTCTCGCTCACGATCCGCTACAATCTGTGTGTGGTTGCGTTGCTCACCCTGGCCGTGCTGGCTGACAACGCGTCGGCGCACGCGGTGCCACCGAGTTCCCCGGCCGCGGCCCGCACCGAGCCGCTCGAGTGAGGAGGACGATTGTCGTGGCCCTACGTCGCTGGAAGCGGCTCTTCTCCTGGCCCCGCTACCGCCGGTGCCGCCGGGTCTTTCGCCACCCGCTGCTCGCCCACATCCACCTCTCGGGCGTGCACCGCCGGACGTTCCGTCTCGCGTTTCGCCACGGGGGCGCGCTCCGGTTCTCGCGCAGCAGTTGGCGACAGCTCTGGTCGTTCCTGCTCGCGGACGAGGCCCGCGCAGATTCGCTCCGCGCCGCAGCGGGATGTATCGAGTTCAACCACGAGGGGCTGGTGATCGCGCTGCGCCCGGAACCGGCGGATTTCGCGGTTTTCCAGGAGATCTTCCTCGACGACGTCTATGCAATCGCCGCGCTGCCGCCGACGCTCGGCACCGTCGTCGACCTTGGCGCCAACATCGGACTGTTCAGCCTGCGCCTGGCTGCGCGCGCGCGCCGCATCCTCGCCGTGGAACCGATCGCGGCCAACCGGGCGATGGCCGCACGCCAGTTCGCGACGAACGGGGTGGCGCAGCGGCTCGCGCTCCGGGGCGAAGCGATGGGGGCGTCGAGCGGCCGGCCGGTCCGGCTGTGGCACAGCCCTGCGGGCGGAGCAACGCACTCGTGCCTGGCCTCGGTGGCGCGGGTGTCCGGCGCAGGCGCCTGGGAGGAGATTCCGGCGATCTCGCTGCCCGATCTCCTCGACCGGGAAGGGATCACCCGCGTCGACCTGCTCAAATGCGACATGGAGGGCGCAGAGTACGGCGTGTTGCTGTCCACCTCTCCTGAGGTGCTTGGCCGCATCGCGCGCATCGTGCTGGAAGCGCACGTCACCCCGGAGATCCCGGCCGCCAGCCTGGAGCGCTTGCGCGCGCATCTCCGGAGAGCGAGCTTCGAGCTGGAGGAGCGGCCGCTCGCCGCCGTGGGACCGGTGCAGCCCTGCCTGATCCGCGCGCACCGCGCGCCGCCGGCGGCGTCGCCGCCCGGGCAAGAGAGGCGAGCAGAGCGGGATGCGGGGTATGAACCGGAGTGACCGCCGACAACGGGGCCAGACCGGGGCCCGCGCAGGCGGGCCCTTTTTGCTTGCTCCGGGCGGCGGCGCGGGCGTATCCTCCCGGTCGCATGTTCGCCCGCCGGCGCCGCCGCAGGCCTTGTCTGAGCGTGCGCGCGCCGGCCCGCACGGAGCGGGGATGAGCCATGAGTGAACCGCAGCCACAGCAGAGCTACGCCCGGTGCTGGGACGAGATCGCTTCGGATCGCGCCGAGGCCTACCGGCTCGTGGACGAGAGCCAGAGCGAGGAGGCGCTCGCCGCACACGGCAAGACGCAGGCGAAGTACGTGGTCGAGGGGCTGCGGATCGGCCCAGGCGACGTCGTGCTCGATCTGGGCTGCGGCGTCGGGCGGATCGGCAAGGAGGTCGCGCCGCGAGCCGGCAAGTGGGTCGGGGTCGATGTCTCGGCGAACATGGTGGCGCTCGCGCGCGAGCGGATGCACGGCCTGCCGAACGTCGAGGTCCGCGTCGTCTCCGGCGCGGATCTCGCCCCGATCCCGACCGCTTCGATCGACAAGATCTACTGCCACGCCGTGTTCATCCACATGGACAAGGAGGACTTCTACAGCTACCTCGTCGAGGCGCGGCGCGTGCTGAAACCGGGGGGGCTCTTCTACTTCGATGTGTGGAACCTGTGCCACGAGGTCGGCTGGTTGCGCTGGCAGTACGAGCGCGCGCTCTACGCGACGCGCGCCGAGCGGCCAATCCACCGCAACCAGTTCTCCACCCCCGACGAGGTGCGGATGATGGTCCGCATGGCGGGGCTGGAGCTGCTGAGCCTGATCGAGACCTTCTCGCTGCACGCCGTGTGCACGCACGTGCCGCCGGACACAGACCGGACGGCGTTTCTCGAGCAGCTCCGGCGCGCGACCGGCGAGGCCTACCGCTCGATCCACTACGGCGAGGGCGACCTCCGCTTCTTCGGCGGCAAGCTCGTCGAGGGCCTCAGGGCACGCGGCCACGAGCCCGAGCGGCCGCCGCCCGGCCGCTGAGCGCGCGCTCCGACCCCGCACCTGCCGGCCGTCCGGTCAGCGACGAGGGATTGCGGACCCCAACCTCTGCAATCCGATGGGGTCAGGCGCCACGAATTGCAGACCCGACTGTCTGCAATCGGATGGGGTCAGGCACCACGGATTTGCACGTCGCGCCCCACCCCGACAAGGTCGATGCCGCAACCTTCAGCACCTGCAACGAGTTGCACGCCACAACTTCCAGCGCCTGACCCCAGGAAGTTGCAGACCGGACTGTCCGCCAGTTGCTGCACGCGGCTCCACTGAAACCTCGCTGGAAAGCGTGCGACCACACGTGTCGCCGTGCCGTTCGGGCGCCCCGCGACGCGCCGTCGGTCCGGCCGCCCGACCGGTGTCGGACCCGCACGTGACGTGCCACCGGCGGCGGGCTCCCGCTCCAGCTCCGTTCTGCGGCAAAGAAGGAAGTCCGACGATGGCCAGGCCCTTGCGCATCGAGTTCCCGGGCGCGCTCTACCACGTGACCAGCCGCGGCAACGAGAAGCGCCCGATTGTCATCGACGACGATGACCGGCGGCTTTTCCTCGGGATCCTGAGCCGCGCCATCGAGCGCTCGGCATGGCTTTGCCATGCCTATTGCCTGATGAACAACCACTACCATCTCCTGGTGGAGACGCCGCAGCCGACTCTGTCCGCCGGCATGCACTACCTGAACGGCGTGTACGGCCAGAAGTTCAATCTGCGCCACGATCGCACCGGGCACCTGTTTCAGGGCCGATTCAAGTCGATCCTCATCGAGAAGGAGCCGCATCTTCTCGAGGTCATGCGCTACGTCGTCCTGAATCCGGTCCGCGCCCGGATCGTCGCGCAACCCGAGCACTGGCTGTGGAGTAGCTACCGGGCAACGGCAGGACTTACCCGGAGCGAGGACTTCCTCTCCACGCATTGGGTGCTGAGCAAGTTCGCCGGCAGACGAACCGCGGCACGCCAGGCCTACCGCCGGTACGTCGCGGAAGGCGCCGGCCTTGTCTCGCCGTGGGACAAGACGCACGCGGATCGGTTTCTTGGCTCCAAGGCATTCATTGCGAAGTGCCTCGGGAGGATCGACAGCACCGAGGCCTTGCAGCGCGCACCAGAACCATCCCATCCTGCGATCAGACCGTCACTCACCGAGCTCTTCCAGGACATTGCCGACCGTCGTGACAAGCGAGGCACGGCGGCTGCCATCCGCTGCGCATTCGAGATTCACGGGTACCTCCAACGGGATATCGCACATCACCTCGGCGTGCATTGCTCGACCGTGTCTCGAGCCCTCGGAAGGCCTGGGGTCTGACCCCACCGCCTTGCGGACAGCCAGGTCTGCAAGGTCCGGGGTCTGACCCCATCGACTTGCGGACAAGCGGGTCTGCAAGCTCCGGGGTCTGACCCCGTGCCCGAGGCGCGCCACCCTGCGTGGGCGCCGGGCACCTATCCGGGCGGGGCCTCGCGCAGGAACGTCTCGAGGCGGTCGGCGATCCCGAGGCGCACCGCCCAGGCGCGGAGGTAGGCTCGATCGAGTCCCTCGGCGATCTTCAGGATCTCCTCGACGTCGACCTGATCCTTGCGGCGGAACGCAAGGAGCTTCAGCAGGATCACGTCCTCGGGAGACATCACGGAAACAGAGCGACCCTCGAGCTTCACCGGGCGGCGGCGGGCGATTGCGGCTTGGAGCAGGCCGCCGCGCGCGAGGAAGAGGTCGACATCCCACACCGTGTCTTCCTCGAACCGGGTGACCTTGAGCTTGTCCATGCCGCCTACGGAGTCGAGGAATCCGCCGCGATACTCGTCGGGCACGGTGAACCCGACCCCCTCGAGCGCGGCAAGAAGCCGCTGCAAGCCCGTACCGCCGGCGGCCACCGCGAGATCGGCATCGTAGGTCGGGCGAGGAATCCCCCAGGTCCGCACCGCGAATCCGCCCATGATCGCATAGGGAATCGCCAGGCGATCGAGTGCCTCGATCACCTGGAGCAGAAGGCGCTGGAGCGGCAGCTCCGTCATCCGCGCTCCCTCAAGTGGGCCAGCAGCGCGGCATCGCTCGCCTCATGTTCCGCGCGAACGACCGCGAGCCGCCGCTCGCGCTCCTCCCTCGGCAGCGCGCGCAGCGTGCGCCAGGCGAGGGTCATGAGTTCCTCGACCTGCCGCCAGCGCTCCTCGGGGCTCATGCGGCGATAGGCCTGAATGCGCTCGGGACTCAGCATGGCGGCATTATACCCGGCCGGCTGAACGCGGAAACGGGGTCTGACCCCGTGCCCGTGATCCCGGTGCCTGGTGCCGGCGGCTTGCGGTGCGAGGCGCCCGCGGGTATCCTCGCAGCCGCCCGGCACCGGAACGGTAGCCTGGCGCGGAGACTGCCGTGCAAGCTCCGGGGTCTGACCCCAGCGACTTGCGGACAACCGGGTCTGCAAG
>JAFGQW010000236.1 GCA_016935485.1 Planctomycetota bacterium
CCCCCGGCAGCCCGCGGCGCGGCGGCAGACCGTAGGCGCCGGGAGGATCGGGTGGCTTCTCGAGGAGTGACGTTCTCAACCGCGGGGGGCAGTATGGCAGGCGCGCACGACGCCGTCAAGCGCGCGGATTTTTTTCGCGCGCGTCACCCGCACCCCCGCGGGCGCACCCCGCCCGCGCCACGCAGCGCGCGCACCTCGCGCGCGTCACCCCCACCCGTACGCTCAACCTTCCTGACTTCGACGTCTGCAACTTCTTGGGGTCTGACCCCCAAAAGTTGCACGCGCGCCGTCCGCCCGCGGCCCTCCCGCAACCCGGGGTCAGACCCCGTTCCGAAGCGGAACGGCGTCAGACCCCAGTCGTCACCCCGCACCCACCTCGCGCGCGATTACTTGAGATAGCCGTGGGTGCGTAGCATCCGGCGGGTCGCCTCGCTCACCTCCGTGGTGCGCACGCCGTCGATCCACACCGCGCGCTGGAACGCCGCGGCGCGCCGCATCGCGTCCGAGAAGAGGCGGTGCCCCTCCGCGGTTCCGGCGGGATCGCTCGCGGTGAGCGACGTGGTCTCGCCCGGATCGGCCGCGAGATCGTACAGCTCCTCGGCCCCGGTGCGCGGCTGTCGGGTGTACTTCCGGTCGCCGAAGAAGATCGCCGTGGCCGGCTCGCCGAAGAGGATGCTGTCCGCAAGGAGGTAAGCCGCGCGCGCGGGCACGGCGCCGGGCTCCCAGAAGGGCACGAGCGACTCCACATCGACCCCGAGACCCGGCCGCACATCGCTGCACAGCTCGAGCAGCGTCGGAAAGAGGCTGCGATTGGTGACCCGCTCCCGCACGCGGTGGCCCTCCCGAGCGCCCGGCCGCTTCAAGAGGAGCGGCACATGGAGAAGCTCCTGGTAGAGCGTGTGCCCGTGGTCGAGGCCGCCGTGCTCGAAGAACTCCTCGCCGTGATCGCTGGTCACCACCAGCAGCGATCCGTCGTAGATCCCGAGCCGCTTGAGAGCACCCAGCACCCGGCCGACCGCCTGGTCGACGTGCTGCACCTCGCCGTCGTACAGGGCGCGCAGGGCCTCCCGGCGCTGATGGAGCGCCGCCCGCAGCAGGGCCGCCTTCTCGGGGCTCTCGCCGGAATCCGTCCCGGCGAGCGCCATCCGCTCGATGTAGAGGTACTGGGCCATGCCCTGGATCATCGCCGTGCGCCAGTCGAGATACGCCTGCCCCTCCGTGGCCTCCTCGCCCATGAGCGCGACGTACTGCTCGCGGGGCGCGGTGTAGGGGGTATGCGGATCGTAGTAGTGCAGCCACAGGAAGAACGGCCCGGAGGCGTGCCCGGCCAGCCACCGCTCGGCCAGCTCGGTCAGGATCTCCGTGGCGTTGTCGACGTCGATCCGACCTGCGACGTCGTCCGCCGCGCGGCCGGTGCTCGCCGGCGGGGCGCTCTCCGCGGCGCTCGGGTCGGACTCGTCCTCCGGTTCGGGGTAGAACAGAAAGTCATCGAACCCGCGCCGCACGTTGGGCGAAGCGGCGATGGCCGGGTTGTAGCCGATCGCGGCGGTCCTGTACCCCGCGGCGCGCATGCACTCGGCAAGCGTTCGCACCGAGTCCGGAAGCAGCGTCTCGACGTCGATGCTGTCGACCGTCACGCCGTGCACCGCGGGCGACAGCCCGGTCAGGATCGAGATCACGGAGGGGCGCGTCCAGGGAGAGGGCGCGAGCGCGTGGTCGAACAGGACCGAGCGGCGGGCGATCTCGGCGAGCGCCGGGGTCTTCACCCGGGTGTTCCCGTGGAACGGCAGGCTGTCCGCCCGCAGCGTGTCGATGGTCAGCAGGATGACGTGCGGGATGCGGGGAGTCCGCGCCGCCCCGCCCGGCCAGAAGCGCGTCCAGACCAGGAGCCCCGTCAGCAGAAGGAGCGTCGCCAGGCCGAGGCCGACGACGGCGCCGAGCACCCGACCCGCGCTGGACGGTATGGCAGCGGCCGAGCCAGCCGCAGGCCGAGGGGAACAGCTCATCAATCACTCCCTCTATCACCGGTCTCGAGAGGCAGGATCGACCCCCTCGAGCCCCGGCGCCGGGCCATCCTGTCCTCGAGAGTCCTCTTAGCCGGGCTCCGTCGGGCCGACAACCGGCGCTTCGCCTGCTTGCCGCACGGGTCGACGGCTCGCGCCAGGCGACCGACTCCCGATCCTCGCACCGCGGTTGACGACCCGGACCGCCCCCGGCACACTGGACGAGGGTCTCCTCGGCGGGCCGCCCGGTCCTGGAAGCACACGATGATCGCCTCCACGCCTCGCGTCGTCGTCCGTGATCGCGCCGGCACGCGTCGGATTCGCATCTACGGCTACGGCGGCCTCTACGGATGGAGCCTGGGCCTGGCCGTTTGCGTCTGGCTGCTGCTGCCGGAAGCAGTCGCCCCTGGAAGAGAGCCCCTCGCCTGGGTCTTGGTCCTCGTGGTTGCCGCGAGCGAGCTCTGGCTGAACCGGTGGCTCCTGGCCGTGACCCTGCTCCATCGCGGACAGACGATCCACGCCCGGCGCGGTGTCTTCCCGTTTCGCCGGGGTCTCGAGCTGCGAGCGAGCGACATCGAACGCCTCCAGATCCTGCGGACCCGCAAGCCCGAGCTCGATGCCGTGTGGACTCGACTCCGGAGCGCACGCCTCCAGCTGGCGGCTCGCACGCGGACCGGGGCGCGCATCGTGCTTGCTCCGGATCTCCCGAACGAGCGCATCGCAAGGGAAGCGCGGGCGGCACTGGCGGAGCGGATCCTCCCCGCCGCCGTGCCGGCCGGAACCCCTCGCCTCGAGTCCGAGCCGGCCGGCAGACGCCCCGGCACGGACGCGCCCACGAGCGTGCTGCCGCCTCCCCCGACTCTCCGCATCGAGGAGCGAGGATCGAGCCTGTGGATCCGGAAGTCCTGGTCCACCCGCAAGCAGCGCAGGCGCGCCGGCCTCGCGCTCGCGGTTGCCGCCGCGTGGGCGGCGTTCGGCCTGGTGATGCTGCTGTGCGGCGGTGATCCCGATCGCGTGTTCTCGACGCTCGTCGCGGTGATGTCGGCTCCGCTCGTGGCCTGGGGCGTGGGTCTCCTCACCGCCCGCACCACCATCGTGATCGACGGCCACTTCCTCCGCGTCCGGGACCGGCGGAGTCTGCTTACCCGGCGCCGCCAGATCCCCACGGATCGAATCCGGCAGATCTACGGCATCGGAATGTGCGAGGACATTGAGCTCCAGTACGACGTCCGCCGATTCTACCGCTACCACCTCGTCGCAATCCTTGAGGATGGATCCCACGCTCCAATCGTCCCGCATCTCGAGGACCGCGCGGAATGCCTCTTCCTCGAGCGCTGTCTCGAGCGATTCCTCCGGATCCCGGATCGGCCGGTGGCGGGAGAGCTGAGCGCCGGGATCGCGGCTGGCCCGCCGCGGCGGCGGCCGCTGCGCAGGTTGTGGCCCTGAGGGTTCGCGCCGCCGCCCCCGCGCTGCCTTCACCCGTCCGCCCGGGACGGCGCCAGGACGGCACAGATCTGCGCGACCGCGAACGCGGCGTCGGCGCCGTGCGCCTCCACCTCGAGCGCGTCCCCCTCGCCGGCGATCAGACCCATCAGCTCCAGCAGGCTCGCCGCATCGGCCTCGCGCTCTCCTTTGCGGATGGAGACCCGGCAAGAGAACCCCGCGGCGAGCTCCGCGATCCGGGCGCACGGCCGGGCGTGCAGCCCGTCTCTCAGGCGCAGGGTGACGACGCATCGTCTCGTCGTCACGTGCCCGTTCCCCAGCGGCGGTGCAGGAACCGCTCCACGCGCGAGAACAGCGCCTTGTCGACGCACAGTCCGACCAGCACGATCACCAGCATCACGCCGAGGACCTGGTCCATGGCATGGAGCTCGCGGCCGTAGTGGAGCAGGTGCCCCAGCCCGAAGCCGGTGAGGATCGTCACGTAGATCTCGGCCGCCATCAGCGAGCGCCACGCAAACGCCCAGCCCTGCTTCATGCCGGTGGTGATGAACGGAAGCGCCGCCGGCAGGGTCACGAAGACGGCCGTGTGCAGGCCGCGCGAGCCCATGGTCCGCGCCGCGCGCACGTAGATGGGTGGCACCGAGCGCAGCCCGTGGCTCGTCGCGAGAATGATCGACCAGATCGTCCCCATCACCACCACGAACGTCATCGCGCCTTCGGTCTGGCCGAACCACAGGAGCGCGAGCGGAATCCAGCAGACGCTCGGCAGCGTCTGCAGGCCGAGCGCCATCACCCCGATCGTGTCCGCGAAGAGCCGGAAGCGGGCCACGAGGAGACCGAGCGGGAGCCCGAGGCACAGCCCGACCGCGTAGCCGAGCAGCAGGCGGCGGATCGTGACGAGCACCGCGGCGGCGAGCGACCCGTCGGCGACGGCGCGGCCGAGGTAGCGCGCGACGTCGAGCGGCGACGGCAGCAGCACGTGCGACCAGAAACCGGTGAGCACCAGCCCCTCCCAGACCATGAGCCCCAGGAGAAAGAAGGCGAGCGCCCGCACCGTGCGCATCACGACTCACCTCCGTCCGCCACGCGCTCGAGGTGGCGCCCCAGCGTGGCGGTGATCTGGCTGGCCAGGCGCGCCACGTCGATGCCGCTGATATCGCGCGGACGCGGCAGATGAACCGGGAACTGCTCCCGCACGCGGCCCGGGCGCGGCGTCATCAGCACCACGCGGTCGCCCAGGCAGACCGCCTCGCGCACGTTGTGCGTGACGAAGAGGATGGTCTTGCGGCGCGCCTGCCAGATCTCCTGCAGATCTCGGTAGAGCTGCTCGCGGGTCATCGCGTCGAGTGCACCGAACGGCTCGTCCATCAGCAAGACGCGCGGGTTTGGCGCGAGCGAGCGCGCGAGCGCCACGCGCTGCTTCATGCCGCCGGAGAGCTCGTGGATCGCCGCCCGGCGGAACTCCTCGAGTCCCACCATCCGGAGGTAGAACGTGGCCACCTCGCGCCGGGCCTTGCGGTCGAGGTTCGGCTTCAAGCGCAACCCGAAGAGCACGTTGCCCTCGACATCCAGCCACGGAAAGAGCGCCGCGTCCTGGAACATGAGCATGCGGTCGCGTCCCGGGTTGCCCACCGCCGTGCCGTCGACGAGCACCTCGCCGGTATCGGGCCGCTCGAGGCCGGCGATGACATTGAGGAGCGTCGACTTGCCACAACCGCTCGGCCCGACGAGCACCACGAACTCGCCCTCCGCGAGATCGAGCGAGACATCGTCGAGCGCCACCAGGCGGCGCCGCGAGCTCCGGAAGGACTTGGTCACCCCGCGCACCGAGATCTTGGAGGGCTGGATGTTCTCGAGCGCCTCCTGGACCGACGTCTCCTCGGTCGGCATCAAGGTCTCTCCACGAACCGATCCAGCGGGAAGGGCTGGGCGAGAAATCCGGTGCGCACCGCGTCCTCGAGGAAGCGCTCGAAGGCCTCGCGCGTGACCGCCGAGGTGATGTGGAGCCGGGGCCAGCACCGCGCCACCAGCGCCTCGGGAAGCTCGCTCCGCGTCTCGGCGAGGATCTCCTCGCGGAGCATCCGCTGGGCCTCGTCGGGGTGGGCGAGCAGCCACGCCGTCAGTTCCTCGTGGGCCTGGACGAAGCGGCGCACGAGCTCGCGCTCGCGCGCGAGGAACCGCGCACTCGCTACGAGGACGGTCGTGACGGCGTCGGGCTCCTCGAGGAAGACGCGGGCGCCGGCCTCCAGCTCGAGGCGCGAGACCCAGGGTTCCACGGTCCATGCGGCATCCAGCTTGCCGCGGGCCATGAGCGCGAGCTGGTCGGGGTTGTGCGTCGGCAGGACCAGCACGTCGCCGCCCGTCTGGGTGATCCGGTAGCCGTGGTCGAGAAGCCACGCCCGCAAGACCACGTCCTGGGTGTTGCCGAACTGCGGGGTCGCCACCTTCTTGCCGCGGAAGTCCTCGGGCCGCGCGATGCCCGCATCGCCGCGCACCACCAGGGCGGCACCGCCGAAGGTCGCCCCCGCGACCACGCGCACCTCCTCGCCGCCGCTCCGGATGTGCGCGTTGAGCGCCGGGTTCGGGCCGACGTACGTCAGATCGATCGAGCCGGCGAGCAGCGATTCCATGGCGCTCGGGCCGGCGTTGAACACGAACCAGTCGATGCGCACGTCCGGTCCGAGGCGCGCCTCGAACCAGCCGCGACCCGCGCGTGAGAGGTGGTGGGCGACCACGCCGTGGGCGTGGGTCACGTTGGGAAAGTGCCCGACCCGGAGCACCTTCGTGTCGCGGCCGGCGGGGTCGGAGCCGCCGCAGGCGGTCAGGACGAGCAGAGCGAGAACGGCGAACCAGTGCAATCTGCCCTCCCTACGTTCGAGCCTCGAACGGAGCCGCGGCACCGTGACTCCAGATCATGCCGGCGCAGTCGATTGCCCGCAGGACCGGCTCGCCAGGGCGGACGGCGAGGCCGGGTGTGTGCCCCGGCTTCCGGCTCTGCGTCGCCTCCCGGGCGGCCCCGGAGCCGATCATCGCCCGCAGCGCGCACTCGCACCGCTTGGATCGCCGCATGGGTCCATTCGGATCGGTTCGGCCCGGATTGTACTCGGCGGCCAGACGGGAAACAAATGTTCTTTCTGCCCCCTGTCCCCGCCCGCCACCGGCCCCCCGCCCCGCATCCCGGCACCTCGCCCCGGCCATCCGCCAGCCGGCGACCGCAGGAAAGCTGCGACTCGTCGTGAGAAGTCCCCCGCCCGGCAGGCGGGCGGGGGATCGGATCGTCGAATCGCGAGGCTACTGGATCGTGAACAGGAAGGAGTTGCTGATGTTGGACACCCCGGACGGCGCTGCGGGACTGAGCGTCACGAAGGCGGTGTAGATCCGGATGCCCTTGAGCGTCGGGATGTTCGGAATGTTGAAGCTCGCCGTGGCCTTGCCCTGGGCATCGAGCAGGCCGGCGTAGTTCTGGAAGATGCCCGGCAGCGTGCCACCGATGGACAGGACGAGCACGCTGTCCAGCGAGAGCCCGATCGTGCGCGTGTCGATCGGGATCGGGCCGTTGCCGAACGAGCTCCCCATCTGGTAGGGAAGGCCCGCGTCCGCCGCGGCGAGCAGCGCGAAGGCGATGGATGTACCCGGTAGACCCGAGCCGGAGCCGACGATGGAGACCACCACCTCGTCGGCGCCGATGTCTGGCGTCGCATCACGCGGGTCGCCCTCGCCGTCGGTAGCGACCACATAACTCGCGTTGTAGGAGATCCAAGGACCTGCGACGTAGACCTTCGTCCCGGCATTGATGCAGGGCGAGCCGCCCGTCAGATGGATGTCGTAGGGCGCGGTCATGCTCACGAGCCCGGGATTGGCCTCGATCGAGTTGTTGTCCCAGGTCGTGCCGCCGCCCGCCGGGATCATCGCCTGCCCGGCCGGGGAGGTGAAGAACGCGAGCCACTGGGCGAGCGTCCCCTTGGTAAACGTCGTGCCGTTCTGCAGCTCGATGACGTTGCCGTTTGGCGCCCAGTAGCAGTTGTAGTCGGGGTCGTTGCAGTCGAGCGCAGTGGCCGAAGCTCCGTACCAGATGCACCCGCCCGTGCCGGTATTGACGATGATGTTGTTCCTGAACGAGTTGGCCCGGCTCCAGCTACTGAGACTGCCGAGCCTGACGGCGGCCTGGCTCGTGTTCACGAGGAACGTGTTGTGCCAGATCATGTTGCCGTACTGGCTGTAGTCGATGTACATGGCGTAACCGCTGGGGCCGCAGTCGTGGTAGAAGCAGTTCTCGTAGAGGTTGTCCGAGTCGTTGGAGTTCCACAGGCTGGCGAGCTGGCTCGCCTGGCCCTTCCCGTCGAACTCGCAGCGCCGCATGAAGTTGCGGTTGATCTGCTGGGTGTAGAAGACCCGGCCGCCGCCCGCGAACACGCAGTCCTCGAAGATACAGTCGTTATTGTAGTAGCAGTACACGGCATAAACGCTCGTGGACGTCGTGGCGGGCGCGTCCACCATCAGATTGCGGAACGTGCAGAACGTCGCCCGAGTGGCGGATGCGCCGGCAAGGCTGAGCCCGTAGCGCGTGAACCCCTTGATCACGAAGTTGTCGAAGAGGAAGTGGCTGCAGGTGCTGTTCAGCACGAGCCCGTCCTGGGCGCCATTGGCGTCGATGACCGCCGGGTTTCCCGTGGCCACGAAGGTGATCGTGTTCGCGGCGGAAGTCCCGGTCACGGGATTGAACGTGACCGCCTCCTGGAACGTGGTCGAGGCCACCTGGAAGACGACGGGCCCGCTCACGCCCGCGGCGAGCGCCGCCGAGGCCGCCGCGAAGGTCGTGTAGTTGCTCGGCCCCGATCCGTTCGGATCGATGGTGTAGTTGCCGCTCAGCTGCGCCGTGGACCACACGGCCAGCGCGAGCACGAGCACGGCGCACACGGCGCCCCGAACTAAGAGCCTGGTTTGCATTGGACTCCTCCTTTCGAGTAAGCACATGCCGACGAGAAACCCAGGCCGGAAAACGTCCAGGAGAGCTTGTCCACGATCCGGCGCCGCCGGATCCCGTCCCCTCTCTCACGCCGCGCACGGCCGCGCAGCCGCGCGCGCTGCTCCTCATGCTACCCCGGCGGGGCCGGGGGGTCAACCCTTTGCCGGGCCGCGAGGGCGAGAATCGCCAGCGCACCGGAGTGCGCATGTCGCAACACGCACGACCGGATCTGCAGTCCGACGGGCCGGCACGGCCCGCCGATAAGGGTCTGCGGTCTTCCGCCTTCCGTCGCCGGCGCGAATCTGCCAGAATAGCCCAGCGGTGCGGACGTGCTGCGGGATCCGTGCGCCTCGTCCGGCGGCTTGACGCTTACCCGATGGAGATGTCGAACCCATGCACAAGGTGTTGATTCTCGGCGGCGCCTCGGCGATCGCCCAGGCCACGGCCCGGCTGTTCGCGAGCGAGGGCGCGTCCCTCTTCCTCACCGACCTCCGCGAAGAGCGGCTGAAGATGGTCGCCGACGACCTGAAGGTGCGCGGCGCCGCGAAGGTCGAGTACCTCGCGGTCGATGCGAATGACCTCGAGCGGCACGAGGAGACGCTGCAGGCCGCGGATGCCGCGCTGGGCGGACTCGACGCCGCGCTGATCGCCTACGGCACGCTCCCCGACCAGCGCGCGTGCGAGCAGAGCTGGGAGCTCACGCAGCGGGAGTTCTCGACCAACGGGCTCAGCCTGCTGTCGTACCTGAGGCTGCTCGGGAACTACTTCGAGACGAAGCGCGCGGGCTGCATCGCGGCCATCAGCTCGGTGGCCGGCGACCGCGGCCGCCAGAGCAACTACACCTACGGCGCGGCCAAGGGAGCGGTCGCGATCTACCTGGGGGGACTCCGCCACCACCTCTACAAGAGCGGCGTGAAGGTGGTGACGATCAAGCCGGGCTTCGTGGACACCCCGATGACCGCGGCCTACAAGAAGGGGCTGCTCTGGGCCAAGCCCGAGGCGGTCGCGCGCAGCATCTACCGGGCCATGCGGCGGGGCAAGGGCGTGATCTACGTGCCCTGGTTCTGGTGGTTCATCATGCTGATCATCCGGAACCTGCCCGACTGCATCTTCAACCGCACGAAGCTCTGAGCCTCCGCGCGCCCCCCGCGGGCGCAACTCGCCCGCGCCACGCAGCGCGCGCTTTCCGCGCGCGACACCCGCACCCCCGGTCGCTTCGTCCTCGTGCTCGTGCTCGTGCTCGTGCTCGACCGCCCCTGCAACTTCTGGCGCCTGACCCCAGAGAGTTGCACCCGCACCCGCACCCGCACGGGCACGGGGTCAGACCCCGTTCCCGAAACGGAAACGGCGTCAGACCCCAGTCGTCCCCCCGCGGGCGCAACCCGCCCGCGCCACGCAGCGCGCGCTTTCCGCGCGCGACACCCGCACCCCCACCCGCTACCGGATGTAGTTGTGGCTGCGGAGCAGCTCCCTCATCTTCTCGTTGCGTTCGGTGGTCGGCGCCTCGCCGGACCAGAGCGTCCGCTTGAATGCGCGACTCCACGCGGCATGATCGCCAAGGAGCCGGCGCGCCCGCTCCAGGGTCTGCGGATCACGCCCGATGAGCGAGTCCTTCTCCGCCGGGTCGACCCTGAGGTCGTAGAGCTCCTCGGCTCCCGAGCTGTCCCCCCGGATGTACTTCCTGTCGCCGAAGACGACCGCGGTCGCCGGTTGCCCGTACATCAGACTTCCCAGCACGAAGTGCGACGACCGCTGCGGCTCCCCCGGGTCCTCCCACCGCGGCGCGAGCGACGGCGCGGGCAGTCCGCCGGGCGGCAACCGGACGGAGCACAGCTCGAGGATCGTCGGATAGATGCTCAGGATGGACACGCGGTCGGCGATCCGGCGCGCTGCATGGAAGTGCGGCAGCTTGATGATCAGCGGCACGCGCACGAGCTCCTGGTAGAGGGCGTGGCCGTGCTCGAGTCTGCCGTGCTCCCAGAACTCCTCGCCGTGGTCGCTGCTCACGACGATCAGGGTCTGCTCGTAGATCCCGAGCGCCTTCAGCTTCTCCAGGACGCGCGCGACCGCCCGGTCGACGTCCACCACCTCCCCCTCGTACAGCGCCCGCAGCGTCTCTCGCTGGCGCATCAGCACCGGCTGGAGCTCCCGGACGGTCTTCTCGTCGGCCGGCGAACCCTTGCCGGCGACCAGCGCCCGTTCCGCGGCGAGGTAGCCCTCGACATCCTCGTTGAGCTTCACGGCCCATTGTGCGTACTGCCCCTCGTCCGCCGGCGCTCCCGGCACTGCCATGCCGGAGACCGTGTCATGCGTCGGCGTCCACGGGCTGTGCGGATCGAAGTAGTGGAGCCAGAGGAAGAACCTGTCCCGGGCGTGCGCGGCGAGCCAGTTTCTCGCCAGTTCCGTCAGATACGCTGTGCTGTTCACGCCATCGATCACGTTCTCCAGACCCACCTGTTCCGCGGGATCCAGAGCGGACTGGAGGACGTTGGTGTTGCAGTCCGTGTAGACGCCGTCGGACTTCTTGACCCGCGTCGGGTAGAAGGCATACTCCTGGAAACCCCGCTTCGCGTTCACGGAGAAGGCGAGAAACGGATTGAAACCCAGCCCCGCCGTCCGGTACCCGGCGCCCCGCATGGATTCGGGCAGCGTGCGGACCGACGCCGGCAGGATCGTCTCGACCTCGATCTCGCGCGCGACCGAGTCGTGAATGGCGGGCGGAAGTCCGGTCAGCATCGACACGACCGAGGGCCGCGTCCACGGGGAGGTGGCCAGGCACTGGTCGAAGACGATGCCGTTGCGCGCGAGCTCCGCCAGCTGCGGTGTGGCGATCCGCCGGTTGCCGTGCAACGGCAGCGACTCGGCGCGCAGCGTGTCGATCGTGATCAGGACGACGTGCCGGATCTCCGGGCGGGACGACGGCGCCGCGGTGGGTTCCGCATCCGGAGCTTGCCCGCAGCTCCAAACCAGAGCAGCAGCGGCCAGGAGCAAGCCCAGGGTGGCGGCAACGAGGGCCACCTTGTTCATCCTTCTTCCTTCTTCTTCTTCTTCGGACTGCGCAACCTGCCGGAAACGTCTGCCCCAAACCACCCGGGATGGACAAGGGTCTCGCGGTTTCTCCGGATTCTCTGGCGGCGAGGCCGTCCGCGACGACCGGTGCCGACCCGAGACGCGGCCCCGTCGCCGCGCACCCCCACGAATCGGTACACCTTCCCGATACACTTCGATGACAATCGCGCGCGTCATCCCGGGAGGAGGAAACAGCGAGTCGCGCGTTGCCTGGCGGTTGTGCGGCGCCTCCCGGGTCTCTCCAAGACGGCGCGGCGTGGGTGAGGATGCGGCGGGCGCGGGGCGGAGGCGCGGACGAAGGTCCGCATCGGCCGGCGGATCGCCCCGAGCCTCACGGGAGTTGCGGGCGGCGCCGCGGCGGCGGCCGCGGCGCGGGTCAGCTCAGTCCGAGCGCCGCGTGAACTTCCCCTCGAACGTCCGGACCGCCGGGCGATCTCCCGACAATTCGTCGGCCTCGATCAGGATCTCGTCCTTGCCGTACCGTAGTGTCGAGCGAATCGCGGTCGGGACTCCCTGCTGGAGCGCCGTCGACAGCATCACCAGGCCGCCATCCCCGTGGGGATAGCCGGTCGCCGCGTGGAACTCGCCGTAGTTGCTGAAGCCGACGTTCTTCAGGCACTTCTCGACCGGGTCCCAGCCGAAGAGCGAGAAGCCGCGGTAGAGCGGCATGTCCGCCGTGTCGGGGCTCTCGTCCCCGGTCACATCGCAGAAGTAGATGTGCCCGCCGAGGATCCGGGTGATCGTCTCCCGACCCGAGATCTTGACCTTCTCCGCGTCGGGCTTCGGCTTCATCCAGCCCTTGAAGCTCCATTCTCCCACCATCGGCGCGAGCACGGCGAGCTTCTCGCTCGGCGGGCTTTGCTGGATCGTGGCGGAGTCAGCTGTGAGCGAGAACCCCCTGCCGCCGCGCTTCATCGTGCCCTCGAGAAACAGGTAGGGCTCGCCGCCCTCCGCGGAGCGCCAGTTCCGGAATCGAACCTCGCCCTCGCCCAGCTCCGACACCCAGCAGCCGGCGACGAGCTGCCCTTCCTCCATTCCCGCGGTCGCATCGACGAGCTTCTTGCCGTCGGCGGTGAAGTAGAGCGGCGAGACCCTGAGCATCCCGCCGTTCGAGAACGAGTGGCTGAGGATCCGCTCGGTCTCCCGGTTCCAGGCGTAGATCGTCCGGAACTCCAGGTTCGGCATGCCGGGTCCCATCGTGATCGAGAGGTCCTCGAGCACGAAGTGGCCGTCGAGGACCCGCTTGGCGGTGCTCCGGCACGTCCAGGGGTACGCTTCCCCGTCGGGCGCCATGCGGACCGTCCCGGAGCCTTCCCAGTTGCCGAGCATCGGATCGAGCTTCTTCAAGGCCTCGGGCGGCGCCGGAATCTGCCCCGCCGCGGTCAGCGCGAGCGCGAGGAGAACGAGCGAACACCAGAGCAAGGGTCTCATGGGCGGTTCCTTTCCGAGAACGGCGGCGGCCACCGGCCGGGAGTCCCGGAACTTCCGGGACCCGGAGTCGACCCGCCGGCGCGAGCCGCCACTCTATCACCGGTTGCGCGTCCCGCAAGGGCCCGGACCGCCCGGCGCACACGGCCGTCACGGCTTCGTAACCACGGAACGTCGGCGAACGCCCCGCCGGGCCAACTGTTACCGGGAACGACGGCGCGACGGGCTGCTTCGAGCCGTTCTCGAGGCTCCGGCGCCGAAATCGCCCGCCCGACCGGCCGCGGCACGGTTCTTGTGTGCGAACCCGTCCTCGACAGTCCGATCCGGGGACTTCGTCGCGGTCCGAAAATCGGGAGGAAACCCATGCGTAGCCTCGGACTCGTCGCCCTTTGCCTTCTTGTCTTCGCACCCTTCGCTCCCAGCCAGGGTGTGACTTTCTCCATCGAGCCGAAGGAAGCCGCGCTCGCGCAGAGCGTGCTGGTGGTGCTCGACAACCAGTCGAGCAACACGCTCATGCTCCCCGGTGGGCTCTGGCCCTGGTCGATGTACGACGGCAACAGCGCGCTGGTCTACGCACCGCCGGCGCTGCTCGTGTCCACTCCGGTCCCACCGCGGACGAAGATGCAGTGGGGATGGAGCCAGCGCGATCGAAACGGCGCCCAGGTCCCGCCCGGCGCCTACGAAGCGCGGATCTACTTCACGGTCGTCGGCGGGGGCGGCTATCAGGGCCGCGCGCCGCTCACGATCAAGCCGATCGCGCTCCTGGTGAAGGGCACAGCGGCGCCCGGGAGCCACGTTGATTTCCCGCTCTACGCCTACCCGTCGGCCAATCTCATCTACCGGCTGGCCCTGTCGTTCGGGGGCACGCCGGGCATTGCGCTGCCCGACCAGCGCGAGGTGCCGCTGCGGTATGACCTGCTCCTGGCGCTGAGCCTGGTGGCAGGCCCGCCGCTCTTCGGAGACTTCGTGGGCACACTCGACGCCAAGGGACAGGCCACGGCGTACGTGAACATCCCCAACCACCCGATCCTCCGCGGATACACGATCTACGCGGCCTTCGTCACCTTCGATCCGGCCGCGCCCTCGGGAATCCGCACCATCTCGGAGGCGGCGAGCTTCCCCATCCGGTAGGGCCCGCGGGGGGCCGGGTGCGGGTGGGCGTGCGCGTGCGCGTGCAACGCGATGGGGTCAGGCGCCAAGTAGTTGCAGACCGCGCGCAACTTCCTGGGGTCACGCAACTTCCTGGGGTCAGGCGCCAAGTAGTTGCAGACGGGAAGTCAGGAAGGTCGACCGTGCGGGTGCGGGTGTCGCGCGCGAAGGGCGCGCGCTCCCGTGGCGCGGGCGGACGGCGCCCGCGGAGTGACGACTGGGGTCTGACGCCGTTCCGCTTCGGAACGGGGTCTGACCTCGAGCCGCCGAGGGGCGCGGACAGCGCGCGCGCAACTTCCTGGGGTCAGGCGCCAAGTCGTTGCAGGCGGCGAAGTCAGGAAGGTCGACCGGGCGGGTGCGGGTGTCGCGCGCGAAGGGCGCGCGCTCCCGTGGCGCGGGCGGATTGCGCCCGCGGGGCAGGCCGCTCCTTGACCGCCGGGCGCGCCGGCGGGTACTCTCGACTGCGGTGCAACCGTCCGCCGGAGCCGCGAGCGCGGCCGGCGGCTTGCGCACAGCCCGCAAGCAGGAGCGGCGAAGGTGAAGCAGAAATTCGCCTGGGTCGGCCTTCTGCTCGTCATCGCGGCCGGGGCCGCAGTATTTCTGCTCCTCCGCGAGACGCCGCCGGCCCCGATCGTGCCCGCGCCGGCGCCGGCCGCGGCACCGGCGCCGGGTCCGCCCGATACGCCGGCCCCGGCGCCAAAGCCGGTCGAACCGCCGCGGGCTGCGGAGCCGTCTGCCGTCGAGCCAGCGGCACCGGCCCCTCCTCCCGCCGGGGACCCGGACGCCGGCGGGCCGGTGCGCGGGCGAGTGGTCTCGGTGAGCGACTCCGACGAAGAAGAAGGCAGCGGCGAGCCAATCCCGAACGCGAAGCTCGTCCTCTGGCGCGACCATCCCTACGCCTGGTGGGAATCGCAGCCCACCAGACCACTCGCCGAGTTCCAGGCCGATGAGCAGGGCCGGTTCACGATCCCGCCCATCGCGGATGCCGAGACCATGGAGTTGACGCTCGTGGTGTCCGCGCCGGGATGGGGTGCGAGATTCGAGAAGCTCTACGGCCTCTCTCCGGGAATCGAGCACGAGATCGAGCTCCATCCGGGATTCACGCTCCAGGGAACGGTCACCGACACGGACGACCGCCCGCTGGCCGGCGTGCGCGTGTTCCTGGCCATGTCGAATGCCGAGATCCAGAGCCTGTACCGCCGCGGCAATCCCGTGCCAGGTCCGTTTCCCCAGACACTGACCGGCGGCGACGGACGCTACCGACTCGACGACGTGGAGCTCGATGACTACCCAACGGCCGGCGGCGTTGACGGAAGCGGCTTCCTCGGTCTCGCATGGATCGTCGAGCTCCCGGAAGAAGGCCGCCTGGTCGAGTGCGACATCCGGATCGAGCGCCAGGGTGCGCTTGCCGTTCAGGTTTGCGACCCCTCCGGCCGCCCGGCAGCGACACGGCGATGGGACCTGGTGCGCCGCGAGTCCGACAAGTCGGTCCCCGGCGAGTCAAGACTCAGTACCGACGCCGACAC
>JAFGQW010000237.1 GCA_016935485.1 Planctomycetota bacterium
CTCTGCAAGTCCTTGGGGTCTGACCCCATCGACTTGCGGACAAGCAGGTCTGCAACTCCTTGGGGTCTGACCCCAGAACTTGCACGCGTCCTCGTGCTCGTCCTCGTGCTCGCCTTCTCCTCTTCTCCCCTCTCCCTCTTCTTCTTCGTGTTCTTCGTCTTCTCTTCGTGCCCTTCGTGTCTAACACCACCGCGCCGACCCCGCCGACCCCCCGGCAAGGCACCGCCCCAGCAGCGGCGCCACGCGCTCCATGGGCAGGCCCATCACGTTGGAGTACGAGCCCTCGATCGAGGCGACCACCCCGCCCGCAATCGGCCCGTGGGCGTCGATGTCGTATCCCCCCGCCTTGTCCAGGGGGTCGATCGCTGCGTGGTACGCGCGGATCTCCGCGTCGGTGAGCCGCTTGAGTCGGACGGCCGTCACCTCGCAGAAAACCTCCTCCACGCCGTCGCCCAGCAGCGCCACCCCCGTGGCGACCCGGTGCGTGGCGCCGCCAAGGCGCCGGAGCAGGCGGGCCGCCTCCTCGCGATCGGTCGGCTTGCCGATTGAGTGGCCCTCGAACACGAGCAGCGTGTCGGCCGCGAGCACGAGCGCGCCCGGCCCGGCAGCGCCCGCCGCGGCGAGCGCCTTTCGCCGCGCATTCTCGGCGACCGCGGCGAACGGTTCGCCCTGCTCGCCGGGCCTGACCTCCGCGACCGCCACGGGCGCGGTCTCGAACGTGTAACCGTGCGCCGCGAGCAGTGCTCGCCGCCGCGGCGACCGGGACGCGAGGATCAGCCGCCGCCGGACCGCCGTCGAGTCGGCTCTCCGGTGCTCGCCCATTCAGCGTGAAGCTCCTTCCCGGAGTCCGCCGCACCCCGGCGGCTTCCCAACGCGGCCCGCCGGGCCGCCGACCCCGACCCGACCGCCGGGCCTCGTGAAACCTTTTCCCTAAATCGCGCTCGCTTCGGAAACGATGAATGGAACAGGCTACCGGAGATAGCGGCGGGCGACCAGCGATTCCCGGATCTCGCCTCCCTGGATCGAAGGCGGTGCGGCAAATGCAGATCGACAGTGGCGGACAGGCTCTTCCCGAGGTCCGGACCGACCCGCCGAGCACGCGCCTCAAGGGGCGGTACGTGCTGGTCCGGACGCTGCCGCTCGCCGAGCCCGGCACGCTCTACGTCGGCCGCGACCAGCGCACCGGCGAGCGCCTCCGCATCCGCGCCATCCCCGTCGCCGACGCACCCGAGCGCACGCGGGCCGAGCTGCACGAAGCCTGCCGGCGCCTCATGACGCTGCGCCGGCCCGACTACTTCCCGCGCGTCCGGGACCTGATCGAGTCCGACGGCGCCTGCTACCTCGTGCAGGAAGGCACCGACGGCATCCCGCTGAGTGGTTTCCTCCGCGAGGAGGCGCCTTCGCTGCCCGACCGCTACCGCATCGTCCACCTCTTCCGCCAGATCGCCGACCGCCTGAGCTATCTGCACGACCACATCCACGGCGCGATCCTGTTCCGGGATCTCACGCCGGAACGGGTCCTCGTGGACCCGGCGACGCGGCTGGTTCACCTGGTGGACTTCTCGCTGCCGGGCATCGCGGCGGGCCCGCCGCAGGGGACGCCGCGGAAGGGAACCTCCCAGAGCCTGGCGCCGGAGCTCTACCGCGGCGTCGCGCCCTCGGTGCTGACCGACGTGTACGCACTGGGTCGGATCCTGCAGTACCTCGTGTTCGGAGAGACGCTCGACGACCCCAATCCGTCCACCCCGATCCCGACGGCCGTCGGCCGCGGCGTGCCGGACGCGCTCCGCGAGCTCGTGCAGCGGCTCATCGCGCCCGATCCGGCGCTCCGCCCCGAAACCGTGCGCGCCGCCAAGCAGGCCTTCGAGGCGTGCTTCGAGGCCGCCAGCGCCTCCTTCTCGCTCGTCCGTCCGCCGAGCCGGCGCGACCACTGCCCGAGCTGTGGGTTCGAGGCCGACGCCGACGATCTGCTCTGTCCCCACTGCGGCGGGCCGGGACTCGCTGCCACCCGCCGCGAGACCGCCGGCGGAGACCTCGCCCCGCAGGTCCGGGTCTCGGGACTGGAACGGGAGCGCTTCCTCGGGCTTCGCCCGGTGTCCCTCGAGCGGTTCTCGCTGCTCCGGATGAGCGCCCGGACTGCCCGGCTCGGCGGCTACGAGAGCCTGCTCACGGCGGCACGCCGGCCCGCTTGCGCGGCCGACCTGCCGCTGGTCGAGACGCTCCAGGTGCTGCGCGACCTGCGCGGCCGCGCGCTGCTGGTCGGACCGAATCCGACGGCGCTGGCCGCCGTCGGCGAGACGCTGGTCGCCGAGTACCGCGCGCGCGGCTGGGTGAACCGGGTGCTGGTGCTGGTGCCGGGAAACCTCGCCGCCACCTGGCAGCAGCGGCTGCGCACGCGCCACGGGCTCGAGGCGGAGATCTACGATCCCGACGGCACCGTGCAGCTGCGCGCCCTGCCCGACCGCACCGCGCTCCTCACCTCGCCGGAGAGCGTGCGCACCCGCGCGCAGCGCCAGGAGCTGCTGGCGACGACCTGGGATCTGGTCGTGGTCGACGCCGCCCACCTGTGCACGCTCAAGGGATCCCACCGCTGGCAGCTCCTGGAGAGCCTGCGCTCGAAGTACCTGCTGCTGCTCACCGCCACGCCCGTGCAGGACGACACGAGCGAACTGCTGAACCTGCTGCGGCTCGTCCGGCCCGACCTGTGGAACACGTCGCCCCAGGACTTCCGCGCCGCCCTCGACACCACGCTGCCGGCGATGCGCGACAAGATCGAGCGCACCTTGCTGGAGATCCCGCCGCCCGCCCGCGCGCCGCTCGTCGAGGCCACCTACCTGGTCGCCGAGCCGCAAGGCGACGCCGGCGAGCTCTACCAGGTGATCCTGAACTCGCTGGCGAGCTCGGACCTGGACGTGAAGACGGCCCTGAGGATCAAGCGCGCCCTGATCTCGGCCTCGCCCGCGCTGCTCGAGACGGCCGCCGAGGACGACACCGCCGCGGCGCTCATTGCCGGGGTCCGCACCCTGCTCGACGGCGAGAACCACCCCAAGGCGTACCACCTGCTCCACACGGTGTTGCCCCTCCTCGAGGGCAAGGCGGTCCTCTTCAGCGACGACCCGCAGGTGCGCCGCCGCCTCGTCGATCTGCTGGCCCGCGCCGGCGTCGTCGCGCTGGCGCCCGTGCCGGACGGCGCGCCCGCCGCGAGCCCGGCCTGGCAGCGTTTCGCCGAGGACGATCAGGCGCGACTCCTCCTCCTCGGCGCCGACACACCGGGTCCGCTGCCGCCGGACCTCGTGCGGACCGCGATCTTCTTCGACCTGCCCTGGGAGCCCGCCCGGGTGGCCGACCGGATCGCGCGGCTGGCGACCGGCCGCAATCCCGGCCGGTCGATCCGGGTGCTGCAGCTGCTCGCCCCCGGGACGGTCGAGGGGTGGCTGTACGATCTCTACCGGGATGCGCTCCAGCTCTACACCCCCGGCACGGCCCTGCTCCATGCCGCGCAGGCATCGATGCAGGAAGGAGAGACCTTCGTCTCGCTCCTGGAGGAAGTCGCCGCGGCCGCCATCCCGGGAGGTCACGGCACGAGCCGGGCGGTCCACATCCAGGAGCGTCTCGCCGGCGTGCGCGATCACGTGCTCGCCGCCGCGCGCCGGTCCGAGGAGATCCTCAGGCTGTTCCGGAGGGAGTCGAGCCAATGAGCGCGGACCTGTTCGCGCTGCGAGACTTCGTCGAGCGCAGCTTCCTGGCCTTCGACATCCCCTACCAGTACCTCTTCGGCGAGGTGATGGAAGCGGAGGTGCCGCCCACCTATCAGCCCCTGTTCGGCGGCCAGTCCTCGCTCAAGCTGTCCTTCAGCGACGTCGCCATCCTCGACCCCTCGATCGAGCGCGTCACGCATGGCGCGCTGGTCCTGGACGCGCTGGGCCGGCTGCTCGAGGGCGACCGCAACACGTTCGGCCTCGCCGTGGTCGCTCGCCGCATCGACTTCGGCGCCGGCATCCCCGAGTTCAAGGATCGCCTGAGCGTGCTGAACGCCAAGGTCATCAGCACGGTGGCCACCATCGTGCACCGCCCGATCGTCCGGCTCGAGTTCCAGCTGCGCGCCGTCACCGCCGCCGGGCTGCGGTCGCAAAGCGTGCCCGTATTCTACGACGTGGAGACCGACCGGATCCTGGACGGCTCGCGCTATGCCACGATCCGCGTGCACGACGTCGAGGAGATCCCGAGCGGGCACGACGTGGTCGGCCTGCGCATTCCGCCGGCAGAGACCCTGGCCGCCGCCGCGCGGGCCGCCGTGAACCATCTCCAGCGGCTGCTGCCGCCGCTTCCGCCGGGGCGCGACGGCGAGCCGCCGGTCGTCGATCTGCGGCTGGCGCGGATGCTGATCCTCCACGATCCGCGCGCCGGCGTCCAGATCACGTACAAGGAGCGCTCCACGCAGCGGGAGTTCGCGCTGTCCTTCCCCACCGGCGAGGATCCTGGGCACATCGCGCCCCCGTTTTGCCCCCAGTGCGGCCGCATCAAGACGCACTACTACATCTCGCACCGGACGGGGCGCCTCATCTGTACCGACTGTTCGCTGCTGTGCGTCGGCTGCTGGGACGCGTACGCGCTGGCGGGAAAGAACTGCGCGCTCTGCAACAAGCGCCGCTACTGCCCGGCCTGCCTCCGGGAGTGCGACGGATGCGCCATCGCGATCTGCCCCGACCACGCCACCGCGTGCGCGGAGACCGGCCGGGTCCGCTGTCCGAACTGCCCGCCCCCGGAGCGCGAGCCGCCGGAGGAGGAGGAGAAAAAGGAGGAGGAGGCGCCTCCGGAGCGCGTGGCGCCGGCAGCCCTGGCGGCAGCGCCTTTGCCGCCGCTCACCGAGGACGTCTTCGCCGAGGCGGCCGCACCGCCCTCCCCTTCGGACGATCTCGCCGGCTCGTCGCGGCCCGCCGGCGCGGCCGTCGATGACGACGAGGAGGACATCTTCGTCGGCACCGACTGGCCCGAGCCCGCGGACGCGACGCCCGCGGAGGCCGCGCCGGACGACGACCCCTTCTGGTCCACGCCAGGCGCCGCCGCATCGCCGGCAGCGGACGACGCGGACATCTTCGGCGAGCTCCCGCCGGAGCCCGCAGGCGACGCGCCGCCGGAGCCCGCGGAAGAGGCCGCGTGGCCGGATGACGAGAACGCATCGCGGGAGCAGGCCGAGCTGCCGCCGGCGCGGGTCGAGCGCGCCGCCCGGCGCCCGGCCCGACCGGAACGGTTCGAGCCGGTGGAGGACGCCGACGACATCGCGGTGCCCAAACCGTTCGTTTCCGAGCCTGCCGAACGGGAAAACCGTCGCCGCGAGGCGCCCGAACTCGAGCTGGCCCTGGACGACGCGACGGACGACGGCTGCGAAGCGGAGACCGCCTCCTCGCCGTTCCAGACCTGCACCTGCCATGGCTACCGCCGCAATGTCGACAGTCTGCGCATGGACTTCCTCTCCGGCCGCTACTACTGCCCGGAGGAAGTGGCGCTCTGCAGCAACTGCGGGCAGGCTTCCGCGCTCGATTTCCTGGACGGCGATCCCCCGCTCTGCTTCTACTGCGCCAACCGGATGCCCCTCAACCTCGATCCCGAGGGCGAGGAGATCTTCCGCCGCGAAGTGCAGCCGGTCATCCCGTTCAAGTACCGCCTCAGCAGCTGCCGCATCGCGCGCAGTCCCCACCACCTCGCCTTCTACATCAAGCCGCTGGTGGGCCGGGAGATCATCCTGTACTGGGACCGGTGGACGGACACGCTGCTAGACGACGACCAGTTCGCCTGACGGCCCGGGGGCGCGGGCCCGACGGCCGGCGGGAGCCCGGGGACCCCTCCCCGCCGCAGGCCGCTTCCGGAGCCGCTCTCCAGATCGGGGAAGAATATTCCGACGTCAGAGAGAGCGCGCGGCGCCGCGTGGCCGGGCGGCGGACCGGGATCGCCGGCCCGCCCCGCCGGATCGCCGCCCGTCGAGACTCCCGCTGCGGAAAGGAAGCAGGAAGATGGCGAGAATGGCCCCGTTTGCCCTGGCCCTCGGCCTGGTTGTTACTGTGGCCACGAGCGGGCCGACGCAGCCTCCGCCCGGACTCGAGCCGGAGATGCTCCGGGCCACGCTGCGCGAGCTGGTCCCGATGATGAGCCGCACGCTCGGCATCCAGGTCCTCGAGCCGATCCCGCTCCGGATCGTCAGCCGCGACCAGATGAAGGCGGCGCTGGCCCTGGATCTGGAGCAGCGGCTGCTCGAGGTTCGGCGCGTGGCGGCCGAGCCCGAGCCCGCCGTGCATCCCGTCCTGATTCCGGAGCGTGCCCGACAGATCGCGGAGACCGTGGCGGCGCACCTGACGCCGCGCTATCTGATCCGGTGCGTGCACGACGGCGAGAACGTCCTGCTGGTAGCCCCGGCAAACCTCGCCGCCTTGCTCGACCCCAGGGAGATCCCGTCCCGGCAGATCCCGTTCGTCGTGCGCTTCGAGCTGGTGCGGGAGCTCACCCGACTGGCCGACGACGAGCGCGCCCGTGCGGCCGAGGACGGTCCCCCGGTGCACGAGACCGTCGAGCAGCTGGCCGCGCGGCTCGCGTTCCTCGAGGGACGGGCGTGGTGGGCGGCGGCCCGGCTCATCCGGCGGTCGCCGCGCGGAGCGCCGCTCGGCGAGGATCGATCGTCCGGGACGGCGAGCGCGCAGGGAGTCGAGGCGGAGCAGTTGCTCTACGCGCTGATCGGCGACGGCGTGCGGCGCGGGTATCTCGGCGTCGAGCAGCTCCTCGAGGCCGGCGGTCCAGCGGCCGTCGCGGGACGGGTCGTGTCGCCGCCGCGGGCCTTCTCGGACCTGCCCCAGCTTCCCCAGGCACAGCCGACGTCGCCGCGGCCGAAGGACCCGCTGGGCGCGGTGCTCGAGGCGATGACCGCGCTGCACCCGGGCGAGGACTGGTCGGCAACGACGGAGGAGCCGGACAAGAAGACCGTGGCGGCGCGGCTCGGCGCCGATCTGCCCGGCCATCAGGCGCGGACCCTCGCCGCGAGCCTGCAGCGCGTCGTCGAGCGCACCGCCACCCACCCCGCCCTCGGACAGATCCACCTCTCGATCGCCACGATGGCCAACCGGTCGGCGGCCTACGCGTGGCACAAGGCCGAGGAACAGCGGCTCATGCTCCGCACTCAGAACCTGGAGCGGGAAGGCTACACCGTCGAGGAAACGGAGCGCCGCACCCACGACCTCGCCGGGTTTCCGGTGCTGACGGTGATCCGGATGACCGCGCGCGCCGACGACGAGACCCTTCAGGTCCATCGCCTGCTCGCGATCTGTGGAAACCACTCGTTGCAGATCACGTCAACCCATCCCGCGGTGACCTGGGAGCAGCTCCGAGCGTTCCTTGTCGCCGTGCGCCCGCATCTGGAGGCAGCGGATCGGTTCGGAAGCTGATCGCTCGTCCGCCGCTCGTCCCGCTTTGATACCGGCCGCGTCCAGGTGCGCGCGGCCGGGCCCACCGCGCCACCGGACCCGGCGCGCCCCGCGCGGCGAATCGCCGGCCCGGCGCGCCGGCAGGATCTCCCCGAATCCAGGCTATTGCTTACGTTGCGCGATTGTGTTACGCTCGGAGTCACGATTGGCGGGGACAGAGCAGAACGGTGAGAGTTCCTGCCCACCGCCCGAGCCCGGGGAGCGACTCTCGTGTGGGTCCGCGAGAGGAAGTTCTGCCGGTGCTGGTTTGGTGCAAGGGATCGAAGAGGACCAGGGATCGGAGAGCGTGGGACAAAGTCGGAGGAGTTGACCAATGCGGTACTTCATGTATGGGCTGGTGCTGATCGGCACGCTGGCGTGGCTCGTCTGTGTTCCGGCCGCCACCGCGCAGCCGGTCACCGGCGAGATCGTGCTGTCCAACGCGGGCGGCTTGTACGGCAACGCCGTGATCGCCATGGGCCGGTTCGGGCCCATCACTACCATCCTGCCGCTGCCGGCGGGTGCCGTGGGCGGTGTCGTCTGCAACCAGGTTGGCAACGAGGATCTGATCGCGGTCGGCAACGAGATCTGGGGGGTGAACAACGGCATCGTGCGCAAGCTGGCAGGCTCGCTGGCCTTCCCGGTCCAGGGGCTCGACGTCGATGAGGACTGCACGTGGCTCATGGCCGCGGGGCCGGCGGTTCTGGGACTCAACCCGGTGGCCGGCAAGCGGACCACGGTGGCCGAGGGGTTCAAGAACGCGAGCGTCGTCAAGTGGAACGGCAGCGACGGCAGCCTGCTGGTGATCGACGCGGGCGACAACACGATCTACGCGGTCGCCCGCGATGGCACCAAGCGGATCGTCGCGCAGGTTCCCGGCGTCAAGAGCCTCTGCTGGAACGCGTACACCGGGCACTTCTTCGTCGCCGCTCCCGACATCCTCTACGACATGACGCCGGGCGGCGTGCTCACCACGCTGGATACCGGCAAGCCCGGTCTCAAGAACACGACCGACATGTTCCTGCGCAACGACGGCATGCTGCTGGTCGTCCAGGGCAATGCGGAGCCGACGGGCATCTACTCCTACTACGCCCACAGCGGCCGCTACAACCGCCCGTACGTGGAGAGTCCCTCCGCCGCGCTGGGCATCAACCCGATGGGTGTGACCGTCGATCACTACCGCTCGATCTGGCCGGTCGGTGCCACCTCCCGGGTCGGCGAAACCGTGCGCTTCGGCCTGAATCTCCCGCACTACAAGGGCAAGTCCTTCGTGGCGGCGCTCAGCTTCGGCCACGCGCCCGGCTTGCGCCTGGGTAACTACCGCCTGCACCTCAATCTGGACACCCTGTTCTCCACCAGCCTGTCCATCCCGGCCATCTTCCAGAACTACGGCCAGCTCGGCACCAGTGGAACCGCCCGGGTAGCGCTCGCGATTCCGAACGTCGCGGGCCTGGCAGGCCTGCGCATCTTCATCGGCGCCGTGGTGCTCGACCCCAGCGCCAAGGACGGCGTCGCCATGACGACGTGCGCCTGCGGCTTCACCATTCAGCCCAAGGAGTGATCGACCCGGCGTTGCGCGCCGGAGCGAGCCGGGGGACCAGGGGCGCCGGTGGCGTGCTCCTGGTCCCGGTTCCGTACGGAGCGTCGCTTCCGGATCCCGGGTCTGCCGGGCCGCGTGGCGCCGAGCGCCGCCTCAGGACCGGGGGATGACGCCGGCGTTCTCCAGCGCCGCTAGGATGCGCGCGTGGGCCTCGGCGTGCGGCGGGTAGGCAGCCAGCGGCACCTGGACAAACGGGTCTCCGGCATAGCCCGCCCCGAGCCCGACCGTGACGACCGGATCGGGCTCGACCAGTGCGGCCACCGACTCCAGGTCGCGGCGGCCGAGATCGCGGGCGGTGGCAACCACGATGAGGCCCGTGTCGAGGAGCAGGTGGGCGACTTCCCCGAAGCGCCGGAGGTGCTCCTCGGCGTGGGCCGGATCGCCGGTGAGGTCCAGGTCCACGCCGTGCACGACGCTGCCGATGGCCAGGTAGTAGACGTGGCGGCCCGCCTCGAAGAGCCGGCGCTCCAGATCCCGGGCGAGGTCCTTGCGCCCCGAATCGACCGGCCCGGTGATCATCACCAGCGCCGGCCCGTGCCCGTAGCGCACGCGGCGCGCCGCCGCGTCCAGACCGCCGGCGATCCACTTGAGCTCCCGGACCCGGGCCGCCCGGCGGTAGGCATCGATCGCGTCCTCGAGCACCTCGCGCACGATGCCGCCGCCGGCGATCTCGTAGCTGTCCACGAGCACGAAGCGCCCGGTCTCGGTCGCCTGCGAGGCCACATCGAGGGCGAGGCTCCGCCGGCAGCGTAGCACGACGTCGCCGACGCCGTGGCGCGCCAAGCGGTCGGCCGCACCGCCCACCGACAGGTCGGCGGCGTCGAGCGTCCGCTCGATGGCCTCCACCACCACCGGCGTTTCCCCGCAGCCGAGCTTCATCTTGTACTCGCGGCCCTGCTCGAGGGGCTGATGGGCCATCCAGAACACGCTGGCCCGGATCGAGCCGGCGACCCGCGCTGGGCGGTCGGGATGGCAGGCGATCTCGCCGCGCCGGATGTAGATCTGCTCGGCGAGCGTCAAGCCGGTCGACACGCCCGCCGCGGCGACGGTAGGCGCCTCCCCGTGAAAGACCTCGATCGTGGCCACCCGCGACCGCTTGCCGGAGGGAAGGAAGAGGAGCTCGTCTCCGACCGCAAGCCGGCCGGAGGCGACCCGGCCGGCGACGATGCGGCGCCGGTCGCCGCCGGCCGCGAACCGGTAGACGTCCTGCACCGGCAGGCGGAGCGGCCCCTCCTCGCCGCCCGGCCGGTCCTCGAGCGCCTCGAGCGCCCCCAGCACGGTCGGCCCGGCGTACCAGGGCGTGCGCGCCGAGGGGCGGGCGATGTTGTCGCCGTCCCGCGCGCACACCGGGATCCAGGCGGCCCCCACGAGTCCGAGCTCGCCCAGGAACGCGCGAAACGTCCCGGCGATCGCCTCGAACGCCGCCCGCTCGAAGCCGACGAGATCCATCTTGTTCACGAGCACGATCACGTGCTCGATCCCGAGCAGCCCGAGCAGCGTGGCGTGCCGCCGCGAGTTCTCGCGCACCCCCTCGCCCGCGTCGATGACCAGCAGCGCCGCCTCGGCGCGGGCCGCGCCCGAGATCATGTTGCGCAGAAACTCGATGTGGCCGGGCGCGTCGATGAACAGGTAGTCGCGCGTCTCGCCGCGAAAGAAGCAGCGCGCCGCGTCGATGGTGATCCCCTGGGTGCGTTCGTCCTTGAGCGCATCCAGGAGAAAGGCATACTCGAAGGGCTTGCCCGTCTGCTCGCACAGCGTGCGAACCGCCGCCATCTTGCCGGCCGCCAGCCGGCCGGTGTCCGCCAGCAAGCGGCCGATGACCGTGCTCTTGCCGTGGTCGACGTGCCCCACGAAGGTCACCGGGAGGCGGCGCCGCTGGCTCCGACCGGCATCCACGTCACATGTACCCTTCGCTGCGCAGCCGCTCGAGGCCGCCGCCGTCTTCCTCGTCCTGGGCGCGTCCCGAGCGCTCGGCCACTCTGGACAGCGACCCGGTCGTGAGCTCCGCCACGATCTCGGCGACCGTCCGCGCCGTGCTCGTCACCGCGCCGGTGCACGGCGCGCAGCCGAGCGAGCGGTAGCGGCGGCCCTCGCCCCGGTCGAAATAGAGTTCGGTCACCGGGACCGCCTCGCGATCGATGTAGTTCCAGATGTCGACCTCGGTCCAGTCCAGCAGCGGATGGATGCGGACGTGCGTGCCCGGAGCGAAGTCGGTCTTGAACTGGTTCCAGAACTCCGGCGGCTGATCCGCGACGTCCCAGTCGCCGCGCCGATCCCGGGGCGAGAAGACGCGCTCCTTGGAGCGGCTGCCCTCCTCGTCGGCCCTAAGCCCGACGATGACGCCGGCAAACGGCCGGCGATCGGTGACCGGGCGGTACTCGCCGGTCGCGGGATCGACGCGGTAGCGCGGCCAGCTCCCGTCGAGCACGTGCTTCAAGGCCTCGGTCTTCAAGGCCCGGCAGCACTCCAGCCGTGTCAGCGCGCCGCCGGGAAAGGTCGCACCGCGCGCGAGCGCCTCCTCGTTGCGGCCGAAGAGCATCTGGAGCGACCACGCCCGGACCAGCCGATCCCGGAACGCGATCATCTCGGGGATCTTGAAGCCGGTGTCGATGTGCACGAGCGGAAACGGCACGTGCCCGAAGAACGCCTTGCGCGCCAGCCAGAGCAGCGCTGTGGAGTCCTTGCCGACCGACCACAGCATGCACAGGTCGGAGAACTTCGCGTAGGCTTCCCGCAGCACGTAGACGGACTGGCTTTCGAGCTCGTCGAGGCGATCCATGGGCATAATCCATAGCGCGGGCACGGCACGCGGCCCACAGTCCTCGGCGGTCCGCGGGCGCGGCGCGGTGCGCGACCGCGGCGCCGTCCGGTCTGGCCACGCCGCGAGACCCTCTTCGGAATCCGGGCCGCGCGACTGTGGGGCCTGTCGGCGCCCGCACCACGAATCCCGCCGAGCCGACGGCCGATGCTCGCGCGGCCGGCCGGAGGAGCTCGCGCAAGTCCGTCGACCGGACGGCGCCGCCGTGATATAAGTAGACTGTCCGCCGCCTCCCATGCGCGCCCGGCTCGCACCGGGCCGAGATTGCGAGAAAGCCCGTGACCCCGATCGTTGCCCGCGCCCGCCCGCTCGGGCTCCTGCCGGTCGCTGTCGCTCTCCTCGTGCTCGCGGCCGGGGTGCCGGCGGGCGCGCAGGACGCCGCCGACGAGCTGGCGGTCACGCGGTTTCGGGCCATCGAGAGGGCGGTGGTCGAGGTGGTCCAGAAGGTGCGGCCCGCCACCGTGGCGATCCTGGCGCTGCGCCGCGTCGAGTTCGAGGGGAACACGCGCTACGCCGCCATGAGCGGCGGCTCCGGGGTGATCATCGACCCGGACGGCTACATCGTCACCAACGACCACGTGGCCGGCCACTGCGACGCGCTCCAGGTCGTGCTCGCCGGCGGGCGCAAGGTCCCGGCCGAGCTCGTGGCCAAGGACGAGAAGGGCGACATCGCGCTCCTGAAGATCGAGGGCCGGCGCCTGCCCGCCGTGCCGCTCGGCGACTCCGGCAAGGTGCAGGTCGGCGAATGGGTCCTCGCCGTCGGCAACCCCTTCTTCCTCGGCGCGCGCGGCGAACCCGTGGTCACCGTCGGGGTCGTGAGCGGCAAGAATCGCGTGCTCGGCGGGCGCTGGGAGTACACCGACTCGATCCAGATCGACGCCGCGATCAACCCCGGCAACTCCGGCGGACCGCTCTTCAACCTGAAGGGCGAGCTGATCGGCATCAACGGCAAGATCGCCACGCGCGAGGGCGTGCGCGCCAATACCGGGGCCGGCTACGCCATCCCGGTGGACGTGGTGAAGTCCTTCCTGCCCCGCCTGCGCCGCGGCCAGGACATCGAGCGCGGCTACAGCGGTCTCATGCTCGACAGCGAGCCGGTGCCGCGCGGCGTGCGCGTCAAGGCGGTGGCGCGGGGCAGTCCCGCCGACGAACAGCACCTCAAGGAAGGCGACATCATCCTGTCCGTGAACGGCCGGACGGTGAACAACGCCCGGGAGTACATCAACCTCGTGAGCCCGCTGACGGCCGGCAAGATCCTCACGCTGCAGGTCAACCGCCAGGGGCGAACGCGCGCGGTCCGGATCACGCTGGCGGTCGATCCGGCCCGCCAGAAGGCCGCGGAGGCGCGCAAGGCCTCGAAGTAGGGCCGCGCGAACCGCGGGAAGGAAGGCAGCCGCCCGTGAACAGCAGGTCTTTCGCGCGACCGCCGCGGACGGGTCGGTTCGGCGTCGCGGCGGTACTGCTCGCGCTCGGATGCGCGGTCCGCGCGCCGGCGCAGCCGCCGGATCGGTCCGGACTCTTCGCGATCCAGCAGGACCTGGTGCAGCTCGTCGACAAGCTCACGCCCGCGGTCGTTCGGGTGGCGGCGCGCTATACCGGCGTCATCGTGGACGGACGCGGCTACGTGCTCTCGGACGTTGCCGCGGTGCCGGCCCAGTTCGGCGCCGACCTCAGAATCCCCGTCGAGCTCGCCTCGGGGCGGATCGTGGACGCTCAGCCGATCTGGCGCGCCGAGAAGAGCCGGACCGCCCTGCTCAAGATCTTGAAGGGCGCACGCTATCCGCACATCCCCGCCGGCGACAGCGACGCGCTCGCCGTGGGAGCGCTCGCACTCACCATCGGCAACGCCTTCAACCAGGCCAGCCAGGGCGGCCAGCCCGCGGTCACGGTCGGGCACATTGCCGGCCTGGAAGCGGCGGGCGCGGGCGCCGGGATTGCAGTCGGCACGATCATCACCACCGCCGCCATCAATCCGGGCACCTCGGGCGGCCCGCTGATCGACGCAGCCGGATCGATCATCGGCATCAATGACCAGCGCCGCGGATCGGGCGACATGGGGCTCGTGATGCCGATCAACTTCGTGCGCGAGTCCTATGCCGGGTGTGAGGAGGCTTATCGCGTGCTGAGTCTCGGCGCGCAGAAGCCGATCGGCGCCCGCCGCCACATCGGTTTCATGGACCGGGCCGTCGTCCGGGCGGCACAGTCGGCGAACCGCTCGATCGCCAGCCTCGTGATCGAGCGCGCCGCCGCGTCCGGCGCGCCGGCGGGCGGGGCCCCCGTGGCGCAGGCCGAGAAGGCCGCACCCGAGGAGAAGGACGGACCCGAAGGGGATCCGGGAGATCCCGAGAGCGCGGCGCCACCGGCAGCTCCCAAGGCGACGCCGGACGAGCCCCTGCGCCCGCCGCCGAAGGAGAGAAACGACGGCCTGAAGCCGCTCCCGCCGCCGCGGCAGCCGGCGCCCGCGCCCCGCGAAGGCGGCCAGCGCCCGCCGAGCCCGCCGCCTGTGAAGGTCGACCGACGCGACGGTCCGGTCACCGGCGTGGTGATCTCTCCCGACGGGCTGATTCTGACCGCTCAAGACAACCTCTGGGAGACGGCCGACCAGAAGATCCAGCGGATCGAGGTGATTCTCCCCGACGGGCGGAAGCTCGAGGCCACGCGACTCGGCACCGACCGGATGCGGGGCCTCGCCTTGCTCCGGGTGGCAACGACGGATCTCGCCACGCTCCCGGAGGCGGGCCGGGACGAGGTGGAGATCGGCAGCTTCGTGGCGGTGGTGGCCAATCCCTACGGAACGCAGCGCTACAAGCAGGAGCCATTCCTGACGTGGGGCATGCTCAGCGCGCGCAACCAGCTCGACCCGGCCAAGTCGGCCTACCAGACCGACGCCTGGGTGAACCAGGCCAACCAGGGCGGGGCGCTGATCGACATGGAGGGGCGTCTGCTGGGCATCACGCTGCTCCACAATCCGGCGCGCTACGGGCTCAACTCCGGCATCGGCTTCGCCATCCCCATGTGGGCGATCCGGCCGGTGCTGGACCGGCTGGCCCGCGGCGAGGAGGTCCATGCCGGCTACCTCGGTGTCAGGCTCGCGCCCGTCTTCGAGCCGGAGATCCACGGCGTGCGCGTGGTCGAGGTAGTGCGGCACAGCCCGGCCGATCGCGGCGGCCTGCAGGCCGGAGATCGCGTCCTTTCCGTGAACGGATTCAGCCCCGCGGACATGCTGGAGCTTCTGGCGGAACTGGCCGGTCTCTGTGACGGCGACGCGGTGGCGCTCGAGATCGAGCGCAGCGGCACCACTCACCGCCTGACCATCCCGGCCGAGCGCCGCGGCCCCTGAGCGCGGTCAGGGGAGCGAGCGTAGAGGAGAGGATTACTGCGCTGCGGGACGTTCGGTGGTTCAGCGCACCGGAGTGGGGGGCGCGACCGCCGGACTCCGGTGCGCCGGCAGGATCTCGTGCATCTCGCCCGCCGCGAGATCGAGGAACCGACCGTCAAGCCGGATCTCGCGGCTGGTCAGGATCAGGATCTCGTGGTCGTTCAGGCGGTAGAGCCGACCGTCGCCCACGTTCCGGGCGTCGACACTGAGCTCGTAGACGTCGCGCAAGAGGAAGCGAAAGCCCTGAAGATCCACGGCGAGGCCTTCCGGGCGGCTCTCCACGCGAAGGCTCGTGGCCATCGTCGCGCAGCCGCCGGCGAGCACCAGCCCCGCCAGGAGCACCATTCCGTACCGCACTGGATCGTCCTTTCCGCGCCGGCCCGCCATCCCGGCGCCACGCGACAGTTTGCACGATACCGGGCGCATCGCGCAACCGAAACGTGAAAAACGCCCCTGGGGCATTTTTTCCGCGAACCACCCCCTATCTGAAAAAAACGCCCCTGGGGCGTTTTTTTCAGATGCGCTACGATGACCGCCATGGCGGACTCGACCCCACGGCGCATCGCCTACTGGCTTGAATACCCGACCATCAGCGGCGGCGAACGCTCGCTGCTCGCGCTCGTCGGCGCACTCGACCGCCGCCGGTACGAGCCCTTCGCGCTCATGCCGGCCGACAGTCCGGTAGCGGCTGCGCTCCGGAAGGCTGGCGTCGAGGTTGCCGCCGACCCGGGCGACGACCGGCAGCGGACGGACTGGCTCCGCCAGCACACCATCGCCCTGATCCACGCCAACTCGCTCGCCATGGGCTGCCGGTCCGGACCGCTCGGCCTGGCGGCGGGCGTGCCCGCGGTCGCGCACGTCCGCGATATCATGCGGATCGGTCGTCGGCGCCGCGAAGCGCTGCTGCTGAACCGCCGCCTCCTCGCCGTCTCCCGAGCCGTCGCCGAGGCGCTCTCGGCGCAGGGCGTCGAGCGCGCGCGGCTCCAGGTCATCTACAACGGAATCGACGCGAGCGCCTTCCCGCCGCGCGCTGCCGCCGCCAAGGAACTGCGGCACGAGCTCGGGCTCGCCGCGGATTGCCCGGTCGTCGGCAATGTCGGACAGATCTGCCTCCGCAAGGGCCAGGACCTGTTCCTCCGCGCCGCCGGCCGGATCGCCGCCGCCGCGCCGGACGCGCACTTCGCGCTGATCGGCGCGCGCTTTTCGACCAAGGCCGAGAGCCGCGCGTTCGACAGCGCCCTTCGCGAGACCGCCAGCCGGCCGCCGCTAGCCGGCCGCGTGCACTTTCTCGGCTGGCGCGCGGACGCCTCACGCCTCATCGCGGGGCTCTCGGTGCTGGCCCACTCCGCCCACCAGGAACCGCTGGGCCGTGTGCTCCTCGAGGCGCTGGCCGCGGGCACGCCGGTCGTGGCGACAGCCGTCGGCGGAACAGCGGAGATCATCGAAGACGAAGTCTGCGGCCTACTCGTGCCTCCGGCGGACGACGCGGCCCTCGCCGATGCCGTGCTGCGGCTCCTCGATCGTGGACCGCTCGCCGGCTGCCTCGCGGCGGCCGGGCGGGATCGCGTGTGGACGCGGTTCGATCCGGCGGTCGCCGCCGCGCGGGTACAGTCCCTCTACGACGAGGTGCTCGCGGCCGGCCGCTCCCCGGACAGCGGCAACGGACGTCGACTCCCGGATGTCTGCGCAGGGGCGGACTCGTGAGTCCCGCGGGCGCCACCCGCCCGCGCCACCCGAGCGCGCGCCCTTCGCGCGCGACACCCCCACGCGCACCCGCACCCGCACGGGAACGGGGTCAGACCCCGTTCCCACCTTCTCGTTCCCACCCCCCTCGCGCTTTCCGCCTGCCCTGGCGGCCCGCCGGGATCTCGCGTACAATGTGCGCATGAGCCAAGCCCTCACCCGCGAGGCGGCCCGAGCGTTTGTCGAACGGTGGCAGCTCGTGACCGAGGCCGATGTCGCAGAGCTGCGTGCGACACCAATGGGTCGCAAGCTCGAACAGCTCGCCGCGCTGGCGCAATCGGCGCATGAACTGGGCTGGCGGACCGAGGACGCCGGCGAATCTGCGGCGATTCGGCGGCGCTGGCAGAGGCTTGCCGAGCACTACCGTGGCTGAATCCTCGCCCGCGATCCCTCTCAAGGCCGCCCTCGCCGATTTGCTCTCCTGGTTCGAGGACATGCAGGTCGAAGGCGTCGTCATCGGCGGCGTGGCGGCATCTCTCCTCGGCCGGCCCCGCGCCACCCTGGACGTCGACGCGGTGGTCTGGTTGCACGAGGAGCGCTGGACGATCTTCCTGGAGGCCGCCGGTAGGCATGGCTTTTCCCCCCGAATCCCGGACGCCCTCGCCTTCGCGAAGCGCTCGCGCGTCCTCCTGTTGACGCATTCCTCGACTGGCGTTCCTGCCGACGTCGCGTTCGGAGCGCTCCCCTTCGAGCAGCAAGCCATCGCGCATCGTACGGACCACGACCTCGAGGGCCTGAAGGTGCCGCTGCCCCGGCCCGAAGATCTCGTCATCATGAAGGCAATCGCGCATCGCCCGCGCGACGACGCCGATATCGAAGGACTGCTCCAGGCCCGTCCCGACATCGACCGTCGATACGTCACCGAAACGGTGCGTGAGTTCGCCAGGATTCTCGACGCTCCGGAGTTGCTCGCGGATCTCGAGAGGCTCCTCGCGCGCGTGCGCGAATGAACGCGCCGCCCGCGCCACCCGAGCGCGCGCATTCCGCGCGCGTCACCCCCGCGCGCTGCCGCGGGACGCGCAGCCAGCCGCCGCGATGCCCGTTCGGAAACTCCAGGCTGCGAACCCGGCCGCTCCCGTGTTACAATACCAAGCGTGGCTGCCGGCCACGGGCCCGGGGTGGGCAGCCGGCGCGACGTGACGGCGAATGGAGACCGTCGGCACAGGAGACTGGCATGGGGACGGAGATGAACGAGCCCGAGCCTGCCGCCATCATCCGGCGCGTGGCTTTCTGGGACCTCAAGGCCATCGCCCGGATCGAGGAGGCCTGCTACAACAATCCGTGGAGCCAGGATCAGCTCGAGGCCATGCTGATCCAGCCCGACCTGGAAGGCTGGGGGCTCTACCTGGGCCGCCGCATCCGGGCGTACGCCCTGCTGCGCTTCCGCACGCGGCACGCCTTCCTCGAGACGCTGACCGTTCACCCGCGAGCGCGGCGTCGGGGCCACGGCATGGCGCTGATGCAGGTACTGATCGACCGGGCCGCCCAGCGAGGTTCGCGTTGCATCGTCACGGAAGTGCACGAGACCAACCTGCCGGCCCAGCTCTTCTACCAGCGCACCGGCTTCGAGATGGTCAAGGTCCTGCACCGCTACTTCGACGACGGCGCCGACGCCTACCTCTTCAGCGCGCGCGTCCGCGTGACCCAGCCCGCAGACGAGGTCTGCTCCTGAGGCGCCGCTTCACGGAGCCGCCGCGGCAAGGCCGGCCGCCTTGCCGGTGCAGAACGCCGCCTGCAGGTTGTAGCCGCCCAGACGGCCGTCGTAGTCCAGCACCTCCCCGGCGAAGAACAAGCCGGGCACGATCCGGGATTCGAGGCGGACCGGATCGACCTCCTCGAGCGGAACTCCGCCGGCCGTGACCTCGGCCCGGCCGAACCCAAGCGTGCCCGCCACTGCGACGTGCGTCTCCTTGAGAGCACCGACGAGCGCCCGGCGTTCCTCGATCCTCAGCTGCGCCGCCGTCCGATCGGCCGGCACGCCAGCCACGGCCGCCAGCGCCGTCGCGAGCCGCTCCGGCACCCAGCCCGCGAGCAGGCGCCGCGCCAACCGGCCGCCGCCCGCCGCCGGCGCCCGCAGGTCCCGGTCCACCGCCTCGGCCCGCACCTCGGGTCTCCAGTCGATCGCGAGCACGGCCCGCCTCCCGTGGCGGGCCACCCGCCCCCCGAGGTCCATGGCCGCCGGGCCCGAGAGCCCTTTATGCGTGAGCACCACCGGCCCGCGAGACGCGCCCAGCTCCTCGCCGCCGCGGGTTCGCAGCCGCACGGCGACGTCGTCCAGCGCGATGCCGGCGAGCACGCGCAGCCAGGGGGCTTCCACAACCAGCGGCACGAGCGCCGGAACCGGCTCGACCAGGCCGTGGCCGAGCTGACCGGCGAGCCGGTAGCCGTCCCCCGTGGTCCCGGTCTTGGGATAGCTCATGCCGCCGGTCGCCAGCAGCAGGCGGCGGCATCGCGCGACGCCCGCCGGCGTGATCACGCGGAAGCCCCGGGCCGTGCGCTCAACCGCCGTCGCCGCTGCCTCCACCCGGATCTCCGCGCCGCCGGCCCGGGCATCCGCCTCGAGCGCGTCGCGCACCTGCCTGGCGCTCCGCGACACCGGCCACACCTCGGCGCGCTCCCCAACGTAGGTTGGCACCCCGAGCCGGGTGAAGTGCCGCCGCACGGCACGCGGCGAGAACGCCCTCATCGACGGCGCGAGGAAGCCCGCCGCCAGCCCGAAGCCCTCGAGCACGGCGCCCACGGCGCCATCGTGCGTCAGGTTGCAGTGGCCGCCCCCCGCCACGAGGATCTTCACTCCGGACTGACGCCCCTTCTCCAGGATCCGGGTCCGGATGCCGCCGCGGGCGGCGAACGCCGCCGCGACCAGCCCGGCCGCACCGGCCCCGAGGATCAGGAGATCGGTCTGTTCTGCGGGCATGGCTCGAGGCCTTGCGACCGCCGGTCCGGGCTGGCCACCCGGATCCGCGAAAGTCCGGAAATCTCGAAAAACCGTGTAACCGATCGCGCCGGCCGCCGACTTGGGTGCGCGCAAGCACGAAGTTCCTTGTCATATGAATCAACTGCCGATCTCCGGCGAGAGCAACTCCGTTCCCATGGGAGTGATGGATCCGGGCGCGTCCAGTCCTCGCGCACCGCTGGTTCCCTGCCGGCCCCATCCCTACGTGACCTCTGCTATCCATGTTTCTGATACCCAAGCCAACCAGACCAACCCTCCGCGCCGGCCTCTCGCCGGAGAACCCGGCTTTCCTTTGGGGCGACTCCTCCGCCCGCCATGGCCCACGGCAGCGGTCCGGTCGCCCGCGAAAACCTCCGGCACGCTTCAGCCGCCGAGCGCTTGCCGGTATAGTCTCAGGATGCGAGCGACGACACGCTGCCTAGCGGCCACGATCCTCGCCATCGAGGGCCTCTGCTGGGGCTGTGCCGGGCCGATCCTGCAGCCGTTCGAGGCGATGCGAGCCTCCGAGCAAGGCGCCCCGACACGTGGCGAGAAGGCCGAGGCCCGACTCCAGCCGTATGGCCCGGCCCCTCACCGGTCCCTCCACCCCCTGCTCATGGCGTTCCTCGACTTCGAGCAGCGCGGCGCGCGCACGGCGGCGGCGGGCCGGGCCCATCTGGAGTTCGGGGTCTCCTACACCAGCATGTATCAGTCCAGCGCCAGCCCCGACGGACAGAGCGTGGCGCTGTTCGACGGCGAGTGGGCACGCCCGGAGCTGGACTTCCGGTTCGGACTCACGGATCGCCTCGAGTTCTTCGCCGCCGTGCCTTTCCTGTACACGACCAGCGGCTTTCTCGATTCCTTCGTGGAGACCTACCATGACGCCTTCCGCCTGAGCCAGGGCAATCGCGACCTGGCCCCGTCGAATCGGTTCGGCGTGCGGCTCGTGTACGACGGCAAGACGATCTACGCGCTCGCCGAGGATCGCTTCGGGCTGGGAGACATTCCGATCGGGCTCGCTCTGTCCCTGGTCGAGGAGGCACCGGACTCGATCTGGCCCGGCCTGCTCGCGCGCGGCGCCGTGGAGCTTCCCACCGGGAGCGCCCGCCGCGGTTTCGGCAACGGCAAGTACGATCTCGGGGTCGGCCTGGTCGCCGAGAAGACGATCGGGATCCTCACGGTCGCGGCCGGAGCCGACTACACCTGGATCCGGCGGCCCGACTCGATGAAGGGCAGCGGTGCCGGCCTGGAGGATCTGGTCGGCGCGTTCGTGAGCGGGGAGGTGCGGCTCGGCCAGGGCCTGTCCGCCCTGGCGGCCCTGGACTACCTCTCGCAGCCCCTCTCCGGGGTGCCGCTCCGTGCCGCCCGCCGCGATCAGCTGATGCTGAGCCTCGGCGGAGCGATCGAGCTGGGTCACGGCACGCGGCTCCGCGTGGACTTCATCGAGGACATCATCCAGGATGTCTCGCCGGACTTCAGCCTGCGCCTGGGGCTGGAGATGCGGTTCTGACCCGCCCGTCCGCGGCCGCTCCTACCCGCCTCGGCCCGCCTTCTCCGCGCCGAGCCCGTGCTTGAGCACGTGCTCCACGCAGTCCACGAACCGGTCCAGCTCCTCGAGCCGGGTGTAGACGTTGGGCGTCACGCGGACTCCCTCGAAGTCGGGATGCTTCACCGTCGTGGTGAGAATCCGATGCCGGTTCCACAGCCAGGCGCTGAGCGCGCCGCTGTCCACTCCCTCGATCCCGAAGCAGGCGATCCCGCAGGCCATCCCCGGCTTCAGGCTCGTGTGCAGCCGCACGCGGTCATGCTCGAGGAGCTGTTTCGCCCAGTAGTCCCGGAGGTACAGCAGCCGCGTCTCCTTGCGCTCGGGGCCGATGCCGAGATGGAAGGCCAGCGCCTCCGCGATGGCGAGGAAGGCGGCCTCGGGGTGCGTGCCGATCTCCTCGAACTTGCGGATATCCGCGTCCTGCTTGGCCTCGGCGGCCATGAGCGGCCACAGACCACCAATCCGCTCCCGCCGTACGTAGAGCAGCCCGGTCCCGTGCGGCGCGCACAGCCACTTGTGCAGGCTTGCGGCGAAGTAGTCGCAAGCGAGATCGCTCAGTTTGAAATCGAGATGCGCCAGCGAGTGGGCACCGTCCACGATCACGGGAACGCCGCGCTCCCGGGCCATGGCCACGATGCGCGCGGCCGGCAGAATCTGGCCGTTCAAGAAGACCACGTGGCTGATCAGGACCATCCGCGTGCGCGGCGTGATGTGCTCGCCGATGCGCGCCACGATCCCGTCGGGATCCTCGTCCAGACCGCGGAGCGAGATCACGCTCGGCCGGATGCCCTCGCGCCGCTCGCGCTGCCGGAACGTGGTGAGCATCCGGGGATAGTCGCGGTCGGTGGTGAGCACCTCGTCGCCCGCCTCGAGATCGAAGCCGAACTGGCAGATCTGGAGCCCCTCCGAGGCGTTGCGGGTAAGCGCCAGCTCCTCGGCATCGCACCCGAAGGCGCGCGCCAGCTGCGTGCGCACGCCTTCTCGCTGGGGTTGCTGCACCCGCCAGAGGGCATGGGAAGGCGGCGCCGCGTTCATGGCGTCGAGGTGGCGCTTCACGGCTGCCTGCACGACAGCCGGCGACGGGCTGGTGCCCCCGTTGTTCAGGTTCACGAGGCTGCGGTCGACGGTGTAGGCCTGCGCCACCTCGAACCAGAAGGCCTCGTCCGTGGCGATCGCCTCCGCGGTCCCGGGCCAGGCCGCCAGATCCTGCCGCACCCGGGCCGCGCGCGCCGCCCGCAGCGGGTGAAGGCAGACGCCGGCGGCGACAGCCGCGGCGGGAAGCACCCGGAGAAACTCGCGACGACTCTGCATGGCCGCACCTCCCGCTGGAACCGCGCGCGGAGCGCATGCCCGGCCGGGGACTGCTCCGTCCGGTGCGCGCTGGGCGCGCCGATTGTAGCAGATGCGTGCCGGAAGACCACGCGGACAGCGGCATCGCGGCAACCGCGCTCGGCCAGACCGCTACCGGAAACTCCCCGCCGCCCGGACCGATCCCGGCTCACCTGCGGGCTCCTGCCTCCCGCTCTCCGCCGCGGCCCCCGGATACAGCACGAACGCGAGCACGGCGCGCCGGTAGAGCCACCAGAGGTCCGCTTCCGAGCGGTCCGAGGCGCCGGCGGGCAGCTCGAGCGTCACGATCGGGATCCCGAGTGTCTCGCCGACGTAGGAGCCGAGCGAGCCGGGCTGCGCCCCCAGCTTCCGCAGCCTGAGGTGGGTCTGGGCCTGCATCGCCTCGGCCAGCTCATGGGCCGGACCGTCGTGGTCGATGCAGTCGAGCGGCTGGTGGACGCTCAGCACCCGCGCCGGCCGAAGCACGGTGACCAGGTCGGCGAGGACCTGGCTCTCCGGTTCGGACAGCGGCCGCGGTCCATGCCGGTGGGCCGGCAAGAAGTTCACCGTGGGGTAGTTCCGGTTGAGGTCGACGCCGCGCGCGTTCCAGCGGGTGCCGCGGGCCAGACCGTCGGGATTGGCAACGGCGCACAGTGCGACCGTCCGCCCTTCGAGCAACCGCAGGTGGTCTTCGAGATGGCGCGCCAGGCCGTCGACCAGCCGGGCGCTCGCGGGCTCGTCGCCGTGAATGGCGCCGATCACGAGCACCAGCTCCGCGCCGCGCCCGTAGATGCGGTAGTGAATCGGCCGGTTCTCCACCGACCAGCCCGCCACGAACGGCAGGCCTTCGGGAACATCGCGGCGGATGCGATCCGCCTTGCGGTCGGCCTCGCTGCGCGGCCGGTCGTCGATGACCGGAGCGGGCGGCAGCGCGGGCGCCGGCCCGGGCGCCGGGAGCGCGCAGCTCGCCAGCAGCAGGAGGAGCGCGAGCCCACCGCTGCCGGACCCCGAAACAGCGGGCCGAGAATACCGCGATGACATGCTTGACCGGACCTCACTCGGAACCGCGGCCGAGCCGTCCGCCACCCCGTGCGCCGAAAGCGATCGGGACGATCGCGCCTCAGAGCCGCCCTGAACCGGCCGGCGCCCGGCCTGACGACGGACGGCCGGATCGCGCTTCATTCCGCCCGGGCGCGCTGCATCATCTCCTCGGGCATGCGCACCGCCACCACCTCGCCGCGCGCCGTCACCTGGCCGTCCGCCGCCAGGGTGGCCGTCACCACGACCTTCCTCCCCTTCACCTCCCGGATGCGCGCCCGCACCTCGAGCACCACGCCGAGCGGCGTCGGTTTGAGATAGTCGACGTGCAGCGAGGCGGTCACGTACCGGAGCGGCGGCTCCGTGTCCATCGCCCGCTGCTCGGCGCGGTAGGCGGCCGCGGCGGCCGTGCCGGTGCCGTGGCAATCGATGAGCGACGCGATCAGTCCGCCGTACACGAAGCCGGGGCTGGCCGTGTGAAACGGCCTGGGCTCGAACCGGCAGACGGTCTCCTCCCCGTCCCAGAAGCTGCGGATGCGATGGCCGTGCTCGTTCAGCCGGCCGCAGCCGTAGCAGTGGGCCACATCGTCGGGGTAGTAGTCCTGGAAGGCCCGGTCGCTCACGGCACACTCCTTCGCATGGCGGTCCCGGGCCGGCAACGCCGCGGGTACACCGGGGAAGAGAGTATCCTCGCGGGGAATCGCGGTCAACAGCGGACCGCGCGGGCGCAGCCGGCGCACGGGTTCCCGGGTGGTGCTGGCCCTCAAGACGCCGCACATCGCACGGATCCGGTCCGGTGTGCCGGGCCGCGGACAACGCCCGCGCCAAAAGAAAAAGCCCCGATGGTTCTCCGGCGCGTAAGCCGGCCCGCGGGTGATGGAGCGGGCCATCGGGGGCTCGGTGATGCCTGGGTCCTCCCAAGCGACCACCCTGGATACTCAGTGGGCAAGCCGTTTCAGGAGGCCACCACCTCGCAGATCACCTCGAACGTCGTCAAAATGGATCACCTCCTTTCTCGGCAAACCCTCCACGGAACCAGGGTCCGCTCCCCGGAGGCCGGCTGCCGAATCAGGACCGGCCCCGGGCCCGGCCCGCGGTCCTCCCGAACCGCCGGGAGCGACCGCGAGAGGAGGCCTGCGTGGACCTCGACCGGGGTCTTCTTCTAGTAGATTAATCGGCTGTCCGGCGCTGTCAATGCAGACCAACTCGCGTTTCCTCAAGTCTCTTTCGGAGATGACGCGGCACCGGCGCGCGGCGGCGTCGCGCGGGCGGACTGCGCGCGGTGCAGTTTCTGGGGTCAGGCGCCAGAAGTTGCAGGCCGGCGGACTCGCCACTCGCCATTTGATCGTGCGGGTGCGGGTGTCGCGCGCGAAGGGCGCGCGCTCGCGTGGCGCGGGCGGACGGCGCCCGCGGCTGCGGGTGCGGGTGGCGCGCGCGGGGTGCGCGCGCTCGCGTGGCGCGGGCGGACGGCGCCCGCGGAGCCGAGGCGGCAGATCGTTCACTCCGGCTCCGGGTCCGGCAGCGCCGGGCGCACCTTGAGCACGATCTCGTGCCGGACGCTCACAGTACCGGGTCGCGCACCGCGCGGCTTGCTCACGTGGCGCGCCCGCGCGCAGGAGACCGCGACCACGCCGCCCGCGCGCGCCTTGCTGTGCCAGGCGGCGATGGCGGCCGCCCGCTTCAAGGTCCCGCGATCCGGCTCCGCGCCGGGCGGCACGACGAGCAGCACGTGACTGCCGGACGTCCCGCGCACGTGGAACCACCAGTCGTCGGGGCCAGCGATCTTCATCGTGAGGCGATCGTTGTCGCGGTCGGTCTTTCCGGCCAGCACACGCCAGCCCCCGGCAAGCACGTACTGACGGACCTCGATCTCGCCTTCGCCGCGTGCCATCTCGCTGCTGACCTCTCCGGCCGCCCGCCGTAGCGCGTCGCGCGAAGGCGGGCGGAATCACCGCCCCGGCCAGACGGGCGGTCGCTTCTCGAGAAACGCCTGCACGCCTTCGCGCGCGTCCGCCGTGGTGCACAGCTCCGCGAGCACCTCGGTCGCGAGCCGCAAGCGCTCCGCCAGGGGCAGGTCGATCATGCGGTAGTAGAATCGCTTGCCGGCCCGCAGCGCTGTCGGGCTCTTCGCGGCCAGCCGGTTCGCCAGCGCAAGCGTCTCCTCCTCGAGCCGCGCCGCGGGCACGACGCGGTTCACCAGCCCCAGCCGCTCGGCCTCGCGCGCGTCGAGGAGCTCGCCGCCCAGCAGCAGCTCCAGTGCGCGCTTCTTGCCGAGCCCGTAGCTGAGCGGGACGATGGGCCCGCTGCACAGCAGCCCCACGTTGATCGCCGAGGTGCCGATGCGCGTGCCCTCGGCGACCACCGCGAAGTCCGCGGCGGCGAGCAAGCCCGCGCCGTTGGCCACCGCGTAGCCGTGCGCCATCGCGATCACCGGCTTGCCCAGGGCGGCGATCACGAGGTGCATGCGGTTCATGCGGGCGATCCACGCGCGGTATTCCTCGGGGGACTGGCCCGCGAACTCCGCCAGATCGATGCCGGTGGAGAACACCTTGCCCTCCCCGCGGACGACGACCGCGCGGACCGCGTCGTCCCGATCCAGCGCCGCCAGCGCCTCGTTCAGCGCGTCCGCGAGCTCGCTATTGAACGTGTTGAACCGGTCGGGCCGGTTCAGGGTGAGCACCGCGATCGTGCCGCGGCGCTCGCTGCGAATCGTGTCGGAGTTCATCCGCGCTCTCCGCTCAAGGTCTCGCGGAGGGCGGTCGCGCGCACCGGCGCCTCCGCCGGCGGCGTGCGCGCCCTCACTGGCGATCCCAGAACATCCCGCCGTCCTCGGCAGCCTCGAGCTCGCCGTTGCGCGGCGCCTTCGCGGCTGCCGCCCCCGCGAACTCGTACGTGTCCTCGCCCGCGCGATCGTAGAACACGGCCACGCCCTTCTGCGAGGCGCGGCCGGGCCGCTGCTTCAGCACGTAGCGATCGGGTCCGCCGAGGTCGGCGAACACGCCCCAGGAGCCGATGTCGGCCCGCCCGAGACCGGCCGAGCGGTCCAGGACGTACGTGTCGCCCTCCGTGCCGGCGTCGAGGCACAGGAACACGCTGTGATCCCAGGCGCAGCCGCCGTTGTAGGTCGGGCCGGTCGAGCCGTACTCGTCCACCCCGGCATAGTCCACGAACAGCCCGAGCCCGAAGTGCGCCCCCGAGGCGTGCCCGTAGCGCGCCGCGCCGTGCGAGTCCTTGCCCTGGAGATCGAGCTTGAGTCCAGCCCCGAAGTAGTAACCGCACCCCTGGGAGAAGTTAGAGCTCCGGTAGCGGTCGTCCCCGGCGACGTCCAGGATCATGCCGATGCCGCCGGCCAGCGCGAACGCGTGGTCGCGCGCTTCGCGGGACTCGACGATCCGCCGGCCGAGCCCCATGCCCATGCCGAACGCGGTCCACTGGAAGCGAGGATTGCCGGGCTCGGGCGGCGGTTTCTCGAGCGCGTTGTAGCCCGAGGGGTACTTCTCGCCGCACTGGTAGTCGTCGTTGCCCGCGACGTCGATCACCGCGCCCACGCCTGCCGCACCGCCCAGGCCGAGGCTGTAGCCGAACGCGGTGTGCTTGTCGTCCCCGGCGAGGTCGACGAGAAGGCCGATCCCGCCGAGGGCGACGCCCTGGGTGAACTTGCTGCCGGTGTACGTGTCGTTGCCGGCGACGTCCAGGAGAAGGCCGATTCCCGCCAGCCCCACGCCGCCCGTGGCCTCCTCGAAGAGGTACGTGTCGTTGCCGGCGAGGTCCGCGAGCAGCCCGATGCCGAACCGCCCGGTGGCGAGCCCGAGCGCCTTCGGGGCGTACCGATCGTGGCCGGCGAGATCGATCACGACACCCAGCGGATGCTCCGCGTCCGTGCTGGCAGCGAACGTTCCCCGGTACTCGTCATCCCCGCCAATGTCGACGATGCAGGCGACCGGCTCCGCGAGATCGTAGGTGTTCCGGCCCTTGCCGCCGATCAGGATCCAGCCGTACGGCGTGCTGGCCGCCGCCAGCAGGGGGCCCGTCACGCCGCGGGGACGCGCCGCGGCGGGCCGGGCCGCGACGCCCACCGCACGCGCCCGATCCCGGAACTCCGCACCCGCGAGCCCCAGCAGGATGCGGGCCGCTCCCGTCATGGCGCTCCAGTCCAGCCGCTCGTGAGCGAGCATCACGAAGGCGCGGTCGTTCTGGAGGATCGGCCGGGAGCGGTCGTTCAGCGGCAGCTGGGGCCCGTAGTTGCGAAGCACGTTCGCCGACCAGTCGCAGAGGAACTTGCGGTGCTCGTCCGAGAGCCTCTCGCCCGCCTGCGCGCGGAGCGCGGCGGCGGCATCGAACACCGCGGTGATGTGCGCGACCAGGCCGTCGGCATCCGCGGAGTCCGGAAGCGCCGGCGCCTTGTCCGCACCGGCCGGCCGACCGATCGCGGCGGCCATCCTCTCCAGCACCAGCCCGATGTCGCCCGCAGACGCGGCAGCCGCGAGCCCGAGCCCGTGTGCCTCCAGGTCGGCGAGCGCGCCCCAGGGTTCCTTGAAGGCCTTGGAGCACAGCGCCGTCTTGGCGTGTCCGGGAACGCGGAGGCCGCTCTCGAGCCCGCTCATGACCTCCTTTCGCGGCTGGGCCAGGTGGCGTGCGATCTGGGGCTCCACGTCCTCCTCCACCCGCGGCACGGCGGGGCGCAAGGCCGGCGCGGCCGTCTGGGCCGTGGGGGCCTGGATGGCGGCAGCGAGGACGAGGCAGACAAGTCCGCCTCCGAGCAGCGGTCGGATCCGGTTCATGGTCGAGCTCCTGAGCAGCAGCGGTGGCCTGGTGTCCAGCGCGACGAATCAGCACACGATACACCGGTCCGGCCGGAAACTCGATGGTCTGTACGCGCCGCGCGCCGGCGCGCTCCTTGACAAGGCGCCGGCGGTCGCGATACCTAGACGGCATGGAACGCGATCTCGGCCGCGGCCGCGTCTTTCGCGACCCGGTCCACGACATCATCTTCATTCCCCGCGCGCACCAGGTGATCCTCGATCTCTTGGAGACCCCGGCCGTGCAGCGGCTGCGCCGGGTGCGCCAGCTCGGGCTCGCGCACCTGGTCTTCCCCGGCGCCGAGCACAGCCGCTTCATCCACTCGCTCGGCGTGGAACACCTCGCCAATCGCATCCTGACCCTGATCCGGGAGCTCGGCGAGGGCGAGGACGACGTGGCGGCAACCCTGCGCCACGCCCCCGAGATCCGTGCGGCGGCGCTGCTGCACGACATCGGCCACGGCCCGTTCTCGCACACCTTCGAGAACGTGCTGGCCGATGCCGTCGGGCGCCACGAGACCTGGTCCCGGCGCATCGTTCAGGATCCCGGAAGCGAGGTCCACAGCTTGCTCCGGCGCCACGGCCTCGACGTCGAGCTCGTCGCCGCGCTGATCGAAGGCCGCGCCGAGGACCTGCTCGCGCAGGACATCGTCTCGAGCCAGCTCGATGCCGACCGGCTGGACTACCTGCTGCGCGACAGCCTGATGACCGGAGTCGCCTACGGGAAGATCGACCTGGCGTGGATCCTCAACGTCATGAAGCCCGGCCGCGCCGCCGACGGGCGCGTCCGGCTCGGGATCGACGGCCGCAAGGGTCTCCACGCGGTCGAGTCATATCTGTTCGCGCGCCGCTCGATCCAGCTCCAGGTCTACCACCACCGCACCGTCCGCGCGTTCGAGGCGATGCTGGCCAATCTGCTGGCGCTGGGCCGCCGCATCCTGGCCGCGGGCGAGCGCCTCCCGGGCGAGACCCCGGCGGCCGTGCGCAAGCTCCTTGGCGGCGAGGCGCTGGACAACGAGACGTTTCTCGCGCTCGACGACAGCGACATCCACCTGATGCTCAAGGCCTGGGCGGTGGACGGCCGGTGGGGTCTCGCGGCCGAGGCGACCCGGCTGGCCCGGGCGCTCCTGCGCCGCAAGTGCCTCTACCTGCACATCGATCTCGTCGGACGGCCGGCGGTGGCGACCGAGGTTCAGGCCCGCGTGGCCGCCTGGGCAGCCGGCGGCGACGAGGCGGCCTTCCATGTGCGGTTCGACGACTGGGAAAGCACGCTCTACCTCTCGGCGCGGGCGGCGGTCGAGGCCGGCCGCGACCGGCAGGACGCGCTGGCCGCGGTGATCCCGATCGTCGACGAGCACGGCGCCGTCCGCCCGCTCGAGCAGGACGCGCCCTGGCTCGACCTGATGCACGATTTCCCGGGGCGCCAGACCCGCCTGTACTACGACCCTGCCTGGGAGGACCGCCTGCACGATCTTCTTCGCCTGGCCCGTAACGGGTGAGCCGCGGCGTGCTCTTCACGCGTCACGCTCCACGCCCACCCGAACCCGCACGCCCTCCCGGCAGAGGTTTCGAGTCTCAGCAGGTAGCCTGGCTCCTCCAGTCCAGAACTCCGGACACGGTGCGATGCCCATTAGCCGCTTGCCCGCTCCCCCGCGGCCCTGGTTGCCCCCGAATTGCCGCCCAGGGGCCAATTCGGCTCGCGCCGTCGGCTCCGAACACGCGACGCTTGTTGCGCGCGGGCTCCAGAAGAGAACCACTGGAAATCAGGGACGTACGGCAACCACGTCAGGAGTTCTGCCAGGCCTATCGACGGGATCGTGCCGCCGGACTTCGACCTCGATCTCGGGCCCGTCCCCCAGGCCGGCGGCCACGACCCGGAAAGACCACGGAATCGCCGGGCGCTGGACCCGGTCAACCTCCCTCGCGCAGCGCTCCGGCCTGGAGACTCCGCCCGTCGGCGAGCTCGAGGTTGGATCAGGTTTGTCGCATTCCTTCGAAACCAGCGCCGCCGGGGCGCGACCTCCTCCGGGAACGGACGAGGTCCCATGGTCGCGACCCGGGCCGACTGCCAGCCGGCTTGCGCCGGACGCCGCTACCGTCGTCGCCGCCCCGAGGACACGGCCCTCTACCGCGTCGTCCAGGCCTGGAGCTTCTGCCCCTCGTGTGGCCGGCCGCCGCATGGCCAACACCGCCTACCCGACCCCGACGACGACGAGATCGCTGCGTTGCTCGCGGCCATTCGCCGCCGCTTGCTCACCCGCCTTCGCCGCATCGGCGCACTCCCCCTCGAGGACGACGACCCCGAGCCGGAGCCCGCACTGCCGTTTGACTCGCCAACGCTCGGCGCCTGCTACGCGGCGGCCGTCCGCGGCCGCGACCCGCACGCCGCGCCCGTCACCCGGGTCGACCGCCAGGCCGACGCCCCATTCGTGGTTCCCGCGGGCGCGCGTCTCGTCGTCCAGCCGGCCCTCCCGCACCCTGATTCCGCCCCCCACAGCCCGCTGACCAGCCCCCCTTGACCACCGCCCGCCCAACCGATACCCTGGCCCGCAGGCCCAAACCGGCTTTCTGCGGACTATCCGTTAGCTCCTTCGCCTTGCCGACGCGCACCGTCCACCTGGTGAGCGAGAAAGGCTGAGAACATCTAGGAAAGGCCTCACCGGCATCATGCGGAATCTCGGCGCGGTCGTCTCGGTGCGCGGCAGCGTCGTGGACGTACGGTTCGATGCGCATCTGCCGCCCATCTACTCGTTGCTGCACGCGAAGGACGGGCAGATCTCCATCGAGGTTCTGGCTCAGCTCGACGCGCATCACGTGCGGGGTATTGCGCTGACTCCCACCCAAGGCCTCGCCCGCGGCATCGCGGTGGAGGACACCGGCGGGCCGCTGCAGGCGCCGGTCGGCAACGGAACCCTCTCTCGGATGTTCGACGTCTTCGGAAACGCCATCGACCGCGAAGCGGCACCGAAGGATGTCCAATGGCGGACACTCCATAGCGCCCCACCGGCGTTGGCGCGACGTTCCACCAAGTCGGAAATCCTCGAGACCGGCATCAAGGTCATCGACGTGCTCGTGCCGCTCGAGCGCGGCGGCAAGGCAGGCTTGTTCGGCGGCGCGGGCGTCGGCAAGACGGTGCTGCTCACCGAGATGATCCACAACATGATCGGGCACCACGAGGGCGTCAGTATCTTCTGTGGCATCGGCGAACGCTGCCGCGAAGGAGAGGAACTCTTCCGTGAGATGAAGGAGGCAGGCGTGCTGCCGAACATGGTGATGGTGTTCGGGCAGATGAACGAGCCGCCGGGTAGCCGGTTCCGCGTGGGGCACGCGGCCCTGACGATGGCCGAGTATTTCCGAGACGACGAGCATCGTGACGTCTTGCTGCTGATCGACAACATCTTTCGGTTCATCCAGGCTGGCATGGAAGTGTCCGGTCTGATGGGGCAAATGCCGTCGCGGCTGGGCTATCAGCCGACCATGGCCACCGAGTTGTCGCGGCTCGAGGAGCGCATCGCCAACACCGACACCGGAGCCATCACCTCCATCCAGGCGGTGTACGTGCCGGCGGATGATCTGACCGACCCGGCGGCGGTGCACACCTTCTCGCACCTCTCGGCGTCCATCGTGCTCTCCCGCAAGCGGGCCAGCCAAGGGCTGTACCCGGCCATCGACCCGCTGCCGTCCAGCTCCACGATGGCCACGCCCGGTATCGTCGGCGAACGGCACTATCTGCTGGCGCAGGAGATCCGGCGGACGCTCGCGCAGTACGCGGAGCTCAAGGACATCATCGCCATGCTCGGCCTCGAGCAGCTTTCCCCGGAGGACCGCCGCGTGGTCGCCCGAGCCCGCCGACTGGAGCGGTTTCTCACCCAACCATTCTTCGCCACCGAGCAGTTTAGCGGGATCAACGGGAAACTCGTCAGCCTCAACGACGCGCTCGACGGCTGCGAGCGCATCCTGGGCGATGAGTTCAAGGACTACCCGGAGAGCGCCCTCTACATGATCGGGGCGATCGATGAAGCAAAAGGCAAAGCCAAGGCCAGCAAGCCTGCAGAAGAGCCCGCACCGCAGACGGATCCGAGACACACACGGGAGGTCGCACATGGCGCAGGCGCCCCTCATGCACCTTAAGCTCTTGCTGCCGTTTCGGGTCTTCGCCAACGAGACCGCCGTGTCGCGCATCGTCGCCGAGACCCGCGAGGGCTCGTTTGGACTCCTGGCACACCGACTCGACTGCGTCGCGGCGCTCGCACCGGGGATTCTGATCTACGAAACCGAGGCGAAGGGCGAGGTCTACGTGGCCGTCGACGAAGGAGTGTTAGTCAAGAGCCATTGGGATGTCCTCGTCTCCGTGCGCAACGCCGTTGCCGGGACAGACCTCGGCCAACTGCGCCAGGCGGTGGAACGAGAGTTCCTGACCCTCACCGACCGGGAGGAGAGCATCCACTCGGTGCTCGCCAGAATGGAGAGCGGTTTCATCAGCCGCCTCGCGGAGTTTCACCGTGACTGACGACTCGAGGAAGGAAAGCACAAAGGGCTCGACTCCCCTCAGTCGCGAAGTCGGCGCGAAGGCGTCGCGCAAGCGCAGGGCGCGACGCAACTCTGCGCATGGCGTCTGGTTTGGCTTGGGCATGATGGGGCTTATCGGCTGGTCCGTGGTGGTGCCGACGCTGCTCGGTGCCGCGTTGGGCGTCTGGCTCGACAACCGGCATCCGGCAAGCCACTCCTGGACGCTGTCGCTGCTGGTCATCGGCCTGGTCATCGGCTGCGTGAACGCCTGGTATTGGCTGCAGAAGGAAGAGAAAGCTATCCGCGAAGAGCAGGAGAATCATGATGACTGATCCGTTGACGCTAGCGTGGGCCTTGGCGACGGGCGTTGTGCTCGGCGCGGTCTTCTTCGGCGGCCTCTGGTGGACGGTTCGCAGGGCAGCCGCGTGTCCTCGTCCGGCGCTTCTGTTTCTGACCAGTTTCCTGCTGCGCGCGAGCCTTGCCCTGGCCGGACTCTACTTCGTTTCCGCAGGTCACTGGGACCGGCTCCTCGCGTGCCTGCTCGGATTCGTCATCGCGCGCCTCCTTGTGACGAAGCTCACCGGAACCCCGGTCGTCCCGCGCTCATCCCCAGCGAAGGAGCCCGGTCATGCGTCTTAGTCCGGACGAGATCGTCTTCTGGCAATACGGGCCCTTGAAGCTCAACGCCACCATCGTGTTCACGTGGGGGCTGATGCTCGTGCTGAGCGTGGGAGCGAAGCTGATCACCCGCAAGCTCTCCACGGATCTGAAACGAGCCCGCTGGCAGAACTTCTTGGAGATGATCGTCACGGCCATCGAAAAACAGATCGGAGAGGTCGGTCTTCATCACCCCAAGAAGTACATCGGCTTTCTGGGCACGCTCTTTCTGTTTCTTGCCGCTGCCAGTCTCTGCACCGTCATTCCTGGCTACGACCCGCCGACCGGCTCGCTCTCGACCACGGTCGCCCTCGCGCTCTGCGTGTTCGTCGCCGTGCCGTTCTTCGGCATCCGGGAGCAGGGGATTGGAGCCTACGTCAAGTCCTATGTCGAGCCGACGTTCATCATGCTCCCGTTCAACATCATCAGCGAGATCTCGCGCACGCTGGCTCTCGCCGTGCGCTTGTTCGGCAACATGATGAGCGGAACGATGATTATCGCCATCCTGCTCATTATCGTTCCGTTCATCCTTCCGATCGTCATGACGGCGCTCGGTCTGCTCACCGGCATGGTGCAGGCGTACATCTTCAGCATCCTGGCGGCGGTCTACATCGCTGC
>JAFGQW010000034.1 GCA_016935485.1 Planctomycetota bacterium
AGTACGCCCTGTGGACCGCCGACGGCGAGCTGGTCGACTGCACGGAGTGGACGGGCCAGACCATCAAGGGCTCCCGGGAGCACATGGGGCTCGAGTTCCTCAAGGAAGCTCCCTTCCTGCTCGCCCCCGGCGGTCGCCACCGCTACGAGGTGCCGCCGGCGCTCTGCTTCAAGGACCAGCGGCGCGGGCAGATCGCCCCGAACTCGGTAACCATCTGGGAGCTCGAGCTCGTCCGGGTGATCTGTCCGCTTCCCTTGCCGGAGTTCGCGCCGTCCCCCGAGGACAAGGTCAAGACGACGGCTACGGGCCTCCGTTACGAGGTGATCCGCGAGGGCACGGGAAAGAGCCCGGTGATGGGCTCCAGCGTGGTGGTTCACTACTCCGGCTGGCTCACCGACGGCACGCTCTTCGACTCGTCCTACGCGCGGGGCGAGCCGGCGACCTTCCGGGTGGGCCGCGTGATCGAGGGCTGGAACGAGGGGCTGCAGCTCATGAAGGAGGGCGCCGTCTACAAGTTCACGATTCCCGGCAGCCTCGCCTACAAGGAGCACGGCGCCGGCGACAAGATCGGCCCGAACGCCACGCTCATCTTTCACGTCGAGCTGCTGAAGGTGCAGAAGTAGCGAGCGCCGCTCGCTCCCGGGGCAGGCGGCCCCTCGCCCGGCGCTTGCCTCCCGCACTCCACGAGCAATGCCCGCGCTACGCGGCTCGATTCTCTGCGCGCGGCGGAAAGGCCCCGGCAAGTCCATTGTCGAGCAGCGGTTGCACGGCGGGCGGCGAACCTGCGGGGGGTGCGGCACCGATTCCCGAAAACGTGCGGCCCGCGGGAATCTCCGTCACCCGCTGTGCCCGCGGCACCGCAGCGCAAGCGGACCGCTGACGGCTGATCGCTGTGGGCCGCGGGCAATGCCCGCGCTATACTAGGAGGCGTGACCTTCTGCGCGCGGCGAGAAGAAATCCGCAAGTCCATTCTCGAGGACCGGTTACACGGCACGCTGCGAACCCGTCACGCAGGCGGCCCCAGCTCCGGATGACGTGCGGTTGGACCGGGCGGGCCGGCTCCGGCCGTGCACCTCTTCCGCAGCGCAAGCGGACCGCTGACGGCTGATCGCTGTGAGCCGCGGGCGGAGCCTGCGCCATGTTCGAGTTCGACCAGTACGACCGCGCACTCGACCGCGAGCCACCGTCCATGCCGCGCGCGCCTTATGCGCTCGTCGACGACATCGACCGCCTCTCGTTCCTGGCCTGGGGCGAGCACTGTGTCGAGTGCGCGGCACCCGCCTGCTTCTCGACCTGCGATCTGTACGAGCCCCGGCCCGACCGCCGCTGCCGGCGCTTTGTTTTTGGAACCCGGCGCAACCCGCACTTCCCGGCCCGCCGCGGCTACGGCGCCGAGGTGGTGTTCAGGAAATGGGCGAAGCTCGAAGCCCGCGGCAACACGCGCATGCAGCCTGCCGCCGCAGTGCTGCGCCGCGAGCGCGCCCTCGGCGCGGCGCTGCCACTCGTGAACGCGCTCGGGCGCTTCGTCTACTGGATCACGCGCGATCGCCGCTGGAGTCACCTGAGCCTCTCCTGGCTCGAGCGCATGGCTCGCCGCCTGCACCGGAAGAGCTGCGCCGAGGACCCGCCAGACGCCTTCGTGGTCGAAGTCTACAACCCCGGGGAGCGGCCGGTGCACCTGCAGCTCCTGATGACCGTGACGCGCGCCCAGGTGCCTTCCCACCGTCGAATGCCGGCGCCCTTCGTCGCCGCGCTCGAGCTGGCGCCTGGATACACCCGCCACGTGGTGGAGCGGGCGCGTTTCCAGGCCGTGACCGCAAGCGGGCTTCCCTTCGATGTCGGGCTGTTGCCCGCAGGCGACGCCGCAACGCGCCTGGTGTTCCTGACCGCCGATTTCGTGACGTTCCGCACCTGCTCGAGCGCGCCGGGAGCACGGCCCGACGTGAAGTGCGTGGTCTTCGACCTGGACCATACCCTCTGGCAGGGCATTCTCCTCGAGAACGCCGCCGTGGTTCTGCGGCCCGGCGTCAAGGAAGTGCTTCACACCCTCGATGAACGCGGCATCTTGCTGTCGATCGTGAGCAAGAACAGCCACGAGTACGCCTGGGCCAAGCTCGAGGCGCTCGGTATCGCGGAGTACTTCCTCCACCCGCAAATCAACTGGATGCCCAAGAGTCACAACCTCAGAACCTTGGCTCAGCAGCTCAACCTCGGGATCGACACCTTCGCGTTCGTGGATGACAACCCCTTCGAGCTGGAGGAAGTCGCGCGCGCCTTCCCGGCCGTGGAATGCGTGCTTGCCGAAGCGCTGGCGCAGCTGCCCTCGCGGCCGCGCTACCGCGGCAGCACGAGTGCGGAGGCACGAATGCGCCGGCAGTTCTACCAGGATGCGATCCAGCGCGAGCAGGTCGAACAATCGTACGGCGAGGACTACCTCGCCTTCCTCGCGGCCTGCCAGATCCAGCTGGACATCCGGCTGTTCGCGGCCGCCGACCTCGACCGCGTGGCCGAGCTCGTGCAACGCACGAATCAGCTCAATTTCTCCGGACGCAAGTACCTCCGCGACGAGGTCACGGCACTCCTCGCGGACCCCACGCTCGAGAAGTACGTGCTCTGCTGCCGCGACCGCTTCGGCTCCTACGGCACCGTCGGGTTCAGCATGGTCTCCCGCCGCCCCGGCCAGCTTGCGGTGGAGGACTTCATGCTGTCGTGCCGCGTGCAGGGCAAATTCCTCGAGCAGGCCTTCTTCCACTTCCTGATGTCCGCCCGCAATCCGGAAGGGGCCTCGCGGCTGGTGGTCAACTTCAGAAAGACCGACCGGAACACCCCGGCCCAGAATGTGCTCAAGGCGCTGGGGTTCGTCGCGCGCGAGCAGGAGCGCGGCATGGTGCTCGACGTCACGGCCCGGCCGCTCACGTGCGATTCCATCGGGGTGACCTTCGTGCCGTAGCTTCGCGGCCACCCCGACCGTGACACCTGCCGTTTCCCGCGAGCCGCCTTCGTTGTCGTGCTCGACCCTCCCCCACTCCCACTGGCCCTCTGCCGCCGCTACCGCGCCACCTGCCAGCGCAGCCGGAGGCCGATCGCGTAGCGCTGCTCGGGGTTCTTTCCCGCGTCCTGACCGAACGGCCGCACCACCAGCACCGGACCCGGCCAGACAAGCTCGACAGCCGGCCGATCGGGCACCGGCTGCGGCAGGCCGACCACCGGCAGCGGCAGCGTCGCGATCTGCACGGGCTCGACCCGGTACTGGAGCCCCGGCAAGATCGGCAGCGGGAAGCGGAACTCCGGATACGGTTCGCCCTCGAGCAGCGCCGCAAGCGCCGGCGGCACGCCTTGAAGCGCGACCACATCCTGCCACGTCCCCGGCTCCTCCCCGGGCCCCGGCCGCACCGCGAACGTCCCGGTCGTCACCTCGAGGCCGACCGCATCGGGACCCGCCAGGACGAAGCGGAGCGCGACCGGTTGGAACCAGGCGCCCTGCGGTACGCGCGCGGCCGGGTCGACGTCGCCGACCTCGAGATTCCGCGGCAGCGGGCTCGGCAGCGGTGGCGGCGGCGGCGGCGGCGGACCGTTCTGCTCCGGCAGCATGAACGGTAGCCCCTGCGGGGCCTCGTAGACCGCCACGTAGTCCACGCACCAGCCCTCGAAGGCGTTGTGGCTCGAGTCCACGGAATCGAACGTCCACCGGAACTCGACGTCCTTGCCCTTCAAGGCCGAGATATCCAGCGTGCGGATCGTGAAGCTCGGGATGTTGCCGGTGTACTTCCCGAGCGAGATCCAGGAGGTCGCGCCGAGCTCGCGCATCTCGACCCGGCACTCGTCCTTGCCGCTCTGGTCCTCGGTCTGGAGCCACTCGAAGTAGCTCAGCCGTACATCGGTCGAGTCCGGCAGCCGCACCGCGGGCGAGCGGAGCCCGCCGTGAACCCGCGCCCCCGTGTCGTAGTTGTAGCTCGGTGCCCCGCGGTGGAACGCCCACGCTCGCACGTCCGGCGGCGGCCCAGCCTCGTGCTTGAGCTTGTTCGGATTGAAGGAGCGGTGCGTGTCGACGTGCCACAGGTTGGCGGCGCCGGGCGCGTCCACTGCGAAAGGATCCAGCGTCTCGCCTCCCTGCCACACATAGGGCACGCCGAACAGCACATTGCGCGCGCCACGCGTGGGGAAGGTGGCGTGCCGTCCGCACCCGGGTTCCCAGTCCTCGCGCGTGTCCGTGTCGGTGGCGAACATGTCGCGCCCGAGGCTCTGCCCGGCGGCCGGCGCCGGCAGCGGACCGCGGCCGTCCACGAACGCCGTGCCCGCAGGCGGCGCCTCGGTGGAGCCGCCCCAGCGCACGAAGTCCACGCCGCCGCCAGCCGGCGCGTTTCGCAGCGACGCGAACCCGCCGACGCCGCTCGCCCAGGGCAGCGCGACGCCGAGGAAGAGGCAGTTCGGCCCGGAGGCGCCCGATCCCTCGCGCAGCTCGAGGTACGTGTCGAGCTCCACCACGCGCGCCGGCAGGACCAGCGAGCTCGCCGCCGCGCCCGCCCGCCCGAACCCGAGAATCCGCCCCTCTAGATCCACCGGGACGTCGACGGCCGTCACCTCCACCCCGAGCGGCGCATCCGTGAAGATCTCCGTCAGCCGCAGCGCCGCGGTGGGCCCGAGAACCCAGTCCACCCGCCCGCCGGGATCGCTCTCGTGCGCCGCCCCCTTGAAGGCGCCGATCGCATTCTCGAACACCAGCTTCCCGGCGGCGGCAGTGTAGCGCACGTTGTGCCCGCCGCTCCCCGGATCGGTGCGGAAGTAGACGTTCCGGAGGGTGCGCGTCGCACCGAAGACGGTGACCGTGAAGCAGGCGCCGCCCGGCACGGGGTCATCGAAGACGCCGTTGCCGAGGTCCGGGTCGTTCTCGAGCTCGCCGCGAAGCTGCACTCCGCCCCCATCGAGGCTTGAGAACGCGAAGTAGCGCAGGCCGAGCGTGCCCTGCACATCGAGGGACCAACGCCCGCCGCTCCGGCCCGCCGCCACGACAGGATCGCGCCAGGAGGCGCCGTGCAGGCGCAGCGTCCCGCCGGCCAGCACCTGCACGACGGCGCCCGCCTTCGCGGAGAACGCGGTTCCGCCGGCCGTGGTCAGCACGCCGCCTGCCACGCGGAGCGCCTGGTCGAACGCGAGTGGTCCGGAAGCGAGCCGCTTTTGGCCACCGGCGACCTCGAGCGTCTGGAAGACCGCGCCCGACGCCGTCAGCGTGCCCGACGCCGTGCCGTCGAGCACCACGGCGCCGCCGGCCGGAGCGAACCCCGTGCCCGTGGCCGTGAAGTCTCCCTCGACTCGCAGCTCGCCGCCCGTCGAGGCGCAAGCCCCGTCCCACTGGACGGCGCCCGCCACGCGCAGTTCGCCGCCCGTCTGGACGTCCAGCCGCCCGGTCGAGGTCACCTCGAGCCGAGACCCGATCCGCGCCATGCCGGTCACCACGACCGGACCGCCCGACACCTTGAGGCGCGGCACGAGGCCGGCGGCCAGCAACGTCCCGGGTCCGTTGAGATCGAGGAGGCCCGCGCCGCTCAGCGTGCCGGCCATGGTGAGCCCGCCGCCGACCCGATGCGTGACGCTCCCGAGGTCGAGGCTCCCGCCCGCCGCCACGCTCAGCTGGCCGCCGACCGCGAGCGCATCGGCGAGGCTCTTGAGACCGCCGGTGATCGCAAGATCGTGGAACGTTCCGCCCGAAGCGGTGAGCGTCGCGGCACCTCCGGCAAGCTCCACGACGCCGCCGCTCAGCACCACCGCCCGATCGAAGGTCACGTCGCCCTTGACGGCGAGCCGGCCGCCGGCCATGGCGAAGGCACCGGCGGCGGTCACGCGGAACTTCCCGTCCACGTGCGCGACGGTGTCCACCGTGACGGGCCCGCCCGACACGGTGACGTCGCAAACGGCGGTGGTCACGCGGAGATCGCCCGGACCGTCGAGATCGAAGGCGCCTGCTCCGGCGACCGCGCCCTCGACGACGAGTCCGCCGCTCACCGCGTGCGTCAACGAGCCGAGCTCGAGCGAGGCTCCGGCATCGACGGCGAGCCCGCCGTTCACGTCCAGGGCGGCGCCGGTCGTCTTCTGTCCGGAAGCGATGCGGAGCGCGTGGAAGGAGCCCAGGTTCGTGAAGGACGCCGCGACGCCGTCCAGCTCGACGGCGCCGGCCGTGGGCCGGAAGGCGGCCGCGCTCGCCCACGCCGCCGCGGCGCGAATGACGCCGCCGGTGGAGACGCAGGCCCCATCCCACTGGACCGCCCCGTTCAGATCGAAGCTGCCGCCGGCGTCGGTGCCCGCCGCCGCCGTCGCGGCAACCGAGAACAGCCCGTCCACGGTCAGCGTGCCGCCCGCCGCCCGCAGCGTGCCGCCCGTGACCTCGAGCTCCGTGGAGACCCCGGCCGTCCCGCTCACGGTCACGGTGCCCGCCGAGATCCGCACGCGGGCCACCGGATGCGGCGCTGCCGCCAGACGCCCATCGCCGTCCAGCTCGAGCCAGCCCGATCCGATCACCGCGCCCGCCGACTCGAAGCCGCCCCCCACGGTATGGGTGAACGCGCCGATGTCGACCGTCCCCCCGGCCGCGATCTGCAGGGAGCCGTTCACGTCGAGCGCGCTCCGGAGCGTCTTCGTGCCGACCGGCAGGAACTCCACGTTCCGGAAGATCGAGCCCGGCGTCTGGATGTCGGCCGGACCGTTGGTGAACTGCACGAGCCCCCCGGCGGGGCGGAAGCTCGCTCCGCTGGTCCAGTTCCCGCGGCAGACCAGGCGGCCGGCCGGCATCGTGAACGAACCGGCGATCGTGACGTTACCGCCCACGTCGAGGAGCCCCGGGGCGTTGATCTCGAGCGCCGCGCCCGCCTGGTGGTCCAGGTCGTCGAGCACGTTGACGGTGCCGCCGCTCAACCGCGTCTGGCCGCCGGTGAGCGTCAGGTTCTTGGAGACCGTGACGCTGCCAAAAGTGCGCACGCCCCCGGTGACGCGGACCCCGGGGACCGGCGCTGCGCTGGTGGTGAAATCGCCGGATCCCGTCAGAATCAGCTCGCCCGTTCCGGTGACTCCGCCAGAGAGGTTGCAGTCTCCCGCGATGGTGTGATTGAACGCGCCGAGGTCGATCGCGGCAAACGGATTGACGACCAGGGTCGCCGCCACAATGGAGCCCTTTGCGTAGACCAGTCCCGCCGACACGATGAGGTTGTTGAAGACGGCCGTGCCCATCACGAGATTCTTCGAGCCGGCGTTGAAGAACAGCAGCGTGCCGGTCCCGGGGTTCAGGGTCCCCGTGTTGGTGAAGTGAGAGGCGAGCTGGAGCGTGCCCAGGGAAAACGTGAGCGTGCCGGCGTTGGTGCAGACCCCGGAAACCGTGAGGGTGCCGCCGCTCAATACGAGCGTTGCCCCCGTCTCGACCGTGAGGTGCCGGCAGGCAGCGCCGGCAAAGGTGACCACGGGCTGGTTGCCAGGTGCGGCGGGGATCGTGGCATCGACGGTGGCCGTGGGCAAGCCGGCCGACCAGTTGCCGGGAGTGAACCAGTCGCTGCCGAACTGACCCGTCCAGAGGGTCTGTGCCGACGCGGTGACAAGCAGGCTCGACCACAGCCAGGCTGCGGCCACCCACACGAGAAGGTTGCGGCTCATTCGTCGTCCCCCGGTCGTTCGGTGCGCGGTCCCACAACCGTCCGGTCGAGCCGGGTCCGCGCGCTTATCTTTTCTATCTGGCGAGACTTGAGGAAATCCAGCATACCGCTTTCGGCCCGGCAGAGCAAGCGCCCGACCCCGGCACGACCCGCCGGGTCCTCTCACCGGATCGTGGCGCGTCGGGTCTCGCTCTCCGCCAGGATCCGCCACGGGTGCTCCGGCGCCGCCAGCGCCTGGATGCGCCACGTGAACGCCAGGTCCCGGCCGTCCGGGTTGGGGGGCACCCGGGCGAAATCCGGCGCGAAATCGCCCGGGTCGAGGTTCCCGGAAGCGTCCGCCGGCTTGCGCACCAGATCGCCGGCGCGGCAAGGTCTGCCCGCGTTCAGCTGCCAGGCGTCGAAGATCGCCCGCCGCCGTCCCAGGCTCTCGATCTCGAGCACCAGCGCGTAGTAGCGCACGCCGTCCGCCGCGCGGAACGACAGGACCGGGGCGCCATCGCGCGCGAGGAAACGGTGGCCGTCCGGCGGACTCCAGAGCGTCAGGCGCGGCAGGCCGCGGAGCAGCCGGAAGGACAGGATCTCGGCGCGCTCGCACCCGGCCGGGAAACCGAGCTCGATCCGGTCCAGCCAGCGATTGCCGGCAAAGTGGTTTCCCCTCCGGCATCCGAACGTCTCGAGATGGAACCGGAGCGGAATGATCCGCCGGTGCAGGACGCCAGGCTCCAGCGCGGGCCCTGTCGGGTAGTCGAACCAGCGCACCTCCCAGCGCTCATCGCGAGCAGCCACCCGGAACCCGAGCGCCACGGGACCGCCCGCTGCGACCCGGAGGTCCACTACGGCACTGTCGACGTCCGACGGGGGCACGCACAGGGCCAGCTCCGGCATCGCCACCGCGAACGGGAAACCCGGGCGGTCCGGCCTGATCTCCAGCGATCCAGTCTCCACGTCGGCCACCGCGCCGCGCGCCGCGAAGCCGCGCAGATCGCCCCCGGACCAGGCCGGCAGCGGCGCCGGCTCGGATTGCGTCACGACCTCGATCCGGCCCCCGTCCTCGTGCCAGCGCAGCACGAGCGGGCGGCCGCGATGGCGCTCCATCGTGCGCGCAAGCTCCTCGCCGCTCGCCAGGTTGAGGGCGACCACGGGCACCGCGACCGGCGCGAACGGCGGCCGCAGCAGGTAGGCGAGCCCCGTGCGCAGGACGTAGACCCCCGCCATCTCCAGCGGCGGGTTCTCCAGCAGCACCGGCGTGTCCGGCGGCGCCTCGCGATAGCGCTGCACGACCTGGCGCCTGAGGGCGTCCGCCACGTCGCCCGCCTGCCGGAAGAGTCCGACGTAGATGAACGTCAGCGGCACGAAGGTCACCGGCACGATCAGGGCGACCGCGATCCGCAGCCGCATCCAGACGCGCTCGCGCCACGGCTCGCCGCTGAACAGCGCCAGCGGAAACGCGACCGAGAACGCGGCCAGGGGCAGGTAGCCCAGACGCGCGTTCAGATGATCCGCATCGATCGGCAGCACCAGCAGCACGTAGGCGAGCGGGGCGAGCGTGGCGGCGAACCACAGCGCGCCGAACAGCGCGGCGCGGCGCACCGGGCGCGTCCTCGCCACGATCCCGTGGGCCACGGCGAGAACGCTCACCCCGAGATAGCCCAGCAGCAGGCAGCCCCACACGGCCGCGCGCTCGTTCGGGGTGTGAACCGATTCCCGGATCGGAAAGAGGATCCGCTCCGCCAGCGCCGCCACCTGCGAGATCCCCTCCGTCCAGCGCGCCGTGAAGCCGGCGGTGAACGGCTCGCCCTGGCCCTCGTACTTGCCGAAGAAGCTGCCGAAGCACAGCCGCCGCAGCAGAAAGTAGGCCGCCACGAGCCCGAAGGCCGCCGCATGGATGCCGACCCGGCTCCGCCACGCCGCGCGCCACCGCCGAAGCGGCCATCCGACACACAGGTCGTGCAGCACCAGGTAGAGCGGGACCAGCACCACGATATCTTTGGACAGGAGGCCAAGCGCGAGGCTCGCCACGCATACGGCGGCAAAGCGCGCCCGGCCGGTGGCCTGGTAGCGGACGAAGCCGAGAAGAGCGAGCAGCGTGAACAGGCAGGAGGTGAGATCGACCCGCCCCACGATCCACTGCACGGCCTCCGGGCTCAGGGGGTGGAGCGCGAAGAACGCCGCGCCGGCGACGGCCGGAAAGAGGTCGCGCGCGCGACCGATGCGGCGCACGAGAAAGAACACGAGGCAGGTGCACCAGACGTGGAAGGCGAGGTTCGTGAGGTGGTAACCCACCGGGTTGGTGCTCCAGAAGAACCAGTCCACCGCCAGGAGAACGAGATCCGCCGGCCGGTAGATCTGGCGGTCGGCGTAGCCCGCGGAGGGAAAGAAGTGGTAGCCGAGCTTGGCGAGGCTGAGCCGGCCGTCCTCGAGCAGGAAGTAGTCGAGCATCAGATCGTCGGCGAGGAAGTAGCCCGACAGGGACCCGACGTACGGCAGGGCGGCCAGCAGGCCGAGGCCGAGCAGCGCGAGCTTGAGGCGGGTCCGGCGTCGAGGCATGCGGGCAACCGTCCTTCGCGAGCCAGCCCGGCCGGCAGCCCGGCCGGCGCCGGTCACGGCCCAGCCACCGTGACCGCGCCATTTTCCCCGCGGAGCGGCGGTCCACAAGCCACGAGCGGCGGATTCCCGTGGGAACGCGGCGGGCGCCGGCACGCGCCGAGCGGCCGGCCGGACCGTATAATGTCCTCGGGAAGGAAATCGGATTGGTCCTCGCACGCATTCTCGCCGTCTTGCTGCTCCTGGCGCCGCCGGTTCCGGCCCAGGACGGAACTGCGGAGAGCGTGCGGCAGCGCTTGGAGGAGCTTCTCCACACGGGCCGGCGCGCCGAAGCGGCCGCCGAAGCCGCCCGGCTGGCCGGCGATCCCGCCGTGGAGAGCGGGCTGCGCCGGGTCGGAACGTTCGTCCGCTGTCAGGTCCTCCAGGAGCACTTCCGCTTGACGCGAAGCCACCCCCGGCTGGCGATCGAGACCGCCCGCCAGGCCGAGCGGGCGTGGCGCGAGTTCCTGCGCGACGCAGGCAGCGGCCTGATGGACCTCAAGGCCCGCTACCTCCTGGGCGTCTTCCTCCAGGATCGCGCGCGCTGGCGGCTGGAACTGAACGACGTCCTCTGGGCGACCGAGATCGACCGCGACCTCACCGACTCCGGCCGGGAGCTGCGTGCCGTGATCCAGGCGATCGCGCCGGACAGCCCTGACGACGAGCTGGCCGCGATCCGCGCCTGGGCGCGCGCGCGCGCGTGCATCAACCTCTACCTGTTCGCGCGGCTCTACTCGCCGTACGACGCGCGGCATCGCGTGAACTTGATGCACGCGCTGGAGGCGCTCGAGAGGATCGCGGAGGAATACCCGGGACTGCCCGCCGGCAACTGCGCCTACTTCTACTACGGCCTGGCGTGGGTGCTCTACGGCGCCGCGCCGGAAGCGCGCGAGGCGCGCGACAAGGCGCGCGAGGTCTTTCTCGACCTGTGGAACTCGGTCCCCTGGATCGAGCAGAACGCCACGTTCCTCGAGGAGGTGCTCTGGAACATCTGCCGCCTGGATCTCCAGCACGGCGAGGCGGGGCGTGTGGTGGCCGCCGCCGCAGTCCTCCGGCAGCGCTACGAGAGCCTCGAGAGCCCGCCGGGGCGCCACGCGGCGCTGGTGCTCGGCGAGGCGGCACTGGCCCAGCTCGCCGCCGACGGTGTCGAGGCGGCCGTCGATGCGCTCGAGGCCGACGCCCGCTGGCTCGCGCGTCGCGGCAGCACCGCGGGCGACAGCGCCCTGGCGGACGCGGCGGCCCGCGTCGCGGCGGCAGCGGGGTCCCAGGTCACGCCGCGGACGCACCCGCGCTTCATGGGGATGGCGGCCCGCGGACTGCTCCGCCAGGGCGACCCGCTGCAGGCCTTGCTCTGGACGGCGCCGCTGCTCCGCGAGCCCGCGCTGGCCGCGCCGCTCCGGGGCGCTGCGTTCGCCGCCGCATCGCAAGCCTGGGAAGCGCGTGGTTTCCTGCGCGAGGCGCTGCACGCCCACCTGTGGGGGAACGCCGCCGGGAACGACGGCGCGCCGGAGGAGGTCGCCGCGGCGCTGCGGCGCACCGTCGCGCTGCGGCGGCGCATTGCCCGCGAGTCGGGTCTCGCGGCGGATCGGCGCGCGCTCGAGGAAGCGGAGGCCCGCGTGCCGCGGCCGGCCGGCGAGATGGAGTTCAGGGCCGGCGTGCGCGCGTACGAGAACGGGGCGCTGGCCGAGGCGCGGGCCTGGCTGGAAAGAGTGCCTGCCTCCTCGAACTACCATCCCTTGGCGCTGGCGCTGAGCACGCACGTGCGCTACCTCACCCTCCCGGAGGCGCCGGCCGCGGACGACGAGCTCCGCGCGATCCTCGCCGCGCTCGAGGCGCTGGATGCGCTGAGCCCACGCGCCCCGAACTGGCTCGCCGCGCAGGCGCTCCGCTGCCTCACGCAGGCGCTGGCGAAGCGGGCGCTCGGCGACCTCGAAGGCGCCGAGGAGGATCTGGCCGGCTACGAGGAGCAGTTCTCGGCTCAGCCCCACCTGGTCCCGGAGGCGCTCAAGCTCCGCATCGGGATCGCCGCCCGCCGGAACCGCCCGGCAGCCGCCCGCGCCACGCTGACCACGCTCCGCGAGCGCTTTCCCGGCCATCGTGCGCTCGGCGAGGCCTGCCTGATCCTCGGACGCCATCTTCGCGGCGGCGCCGACCCGCCCGCGGCAGACCTCCGGGAAAGCGTGGCGCTCAGGCAAGAAGCGCGCCGCATCCTGGACGGGGAGTTCCCGAGCCGCGACTGCTACCTGCTCGCCGTGGACGAGATGGCGCTGGGCGAGGCGGCCCGCGCCCTGACGATCCTCGACGAGCTGGCGCGCCTCGACCCGCCGGTGCTGCACGGCGTCCGCGACGCTCTGGCGCTGAGAAGGGTGCGCTGCCTGATCGCGCTCGACCGCGCCCCCGACGCCGAGCCGATCCTCGCCGAGGTGCTCCAACGCAAGCCCAGCCACCTCCAGCCGCTGCGGCTCCGGGCGCTGCTCCTCGGCGGGACGGTCGTCAAGGAGGGCCAGCACTTCTGCGAACGGCGCCACCTGGGTCGGAGCGAGGAGGCGTTCGAGATCTGGGAGCGCATCAAGCGGCACGCCGAGCTCGACACGCCCTACGGACCGCTCTGGTACGAGGCCCAGTTCCACGTCGCGCTCCTGAACTACTGGGCCGGGAACTCCCGCAGGGTGTCGGCGTGCTACCGGTGGATCGAGGTCTCCGGCTACCCCGTGTTCCACGGACACGCTCTTGCAGAGCACTTCCGCTGGCTCGCCGAGCGCGTTCCACCGCCGTGAGCGGCCTTCGCCCCCCGGGCCGGCACGGGGGAGCGCGCCCGCCTCGCGAGCCTCGAGGCGAATCAGGACGGCCGGGGCGATCGGGGTCGCAGGCCGGAGGGTCACCCCGACGTGCAGATCCTAACCGCCCTAAGTCTCATTTTGGAAGACACATACGCTGCCTAACGCGGTTTTCCCTGGGTCGGGGGAAGAGGCGGAAGCCCCCCGCCTCCCACCTCGCGAAGCGGCCGGGGGACCCGCCGACTCACCAAACCAGTTCGTTCTTTGAAACGCCCGTGGTTAACCCTTGACCTGCGGCCTCGGACTGATAGAATCCCGCCTCTGGAACCTGCGGAAAAGAAGGAATTTGGAAAGCCTCGTCAGGCAGTTTGTCCCGCGTATGGGATTGTCGCTCTGTCGGTAGGGAACCGTTCCCAGTGATCCCCGGTGCGAGGCGTTGGTTCACCCGGCTTTCCTTCCATCCACCGTCGGAGGACACAACCAAATCGGAGGCGTTCATGGCGAAGCGCGGCTGGCTCGTTGTGGTGTTGGCATTGCTCCTGATGCCCGCCCTTTCCACGATCGCCCCCTCGACAGCGGGGGGGACCCTGGCCGCCCAGGGTGTGGATCAGGAGACCGAAACCCTCTTCCTGGAGGCGATCGACCTCTACAAGCGCGGGCGGGACGCGGAGGCGCTGGAGAAGGTGAAGCAGGTCCTGGCGACCGACCCCTCCAACGAGGCCGCTTTCCTGCTGCGCGAGAAGGTCCACTTCTCCCTGTGGGTCGATCTCATGACCAAGAGCGGCGAGCACCGCGCGGTCATCAACGAGTTCCTCCGGCTGGCGGCCGTGGGCGAGCGCGACAAGCGCAAGGACCCCGACGCCGTGGCCAAGCTGCTGGAGGAGCTCCGCACCGGTGACTACGCCGCCCGGCGCGCCGCGATCCTGAAGATCGCGCGGGAGCACGGTGACCTCGCGGTGCCCGCCATCGTCCAGGCGCTGGCCGAGACGAGCAACGACGACTACCGCAACGATCTGCTCCAGCTGCTGCGGCAGCTCGGCCCGGAAGCGACGCTGCCCCTGGTGCAGTGCCTGAAGAGCCCCGACCTCGCGCTCAAGACGCCGGTCATCATCGCGCTGGGTCTCATCAGGGACGAGCGCGCTGCCGCCGCACTCAAGGCCACCGTAGAGAGCGGGACGGAAGAAGCGCTGATCACGGCGGCGAAGCGCGCCCTGAACAGCCTCAGCCTCCCGGAATCCCTGGTGGGACTCTCGGCCAAGGAGCTCTACGTCGACATGGCCGCGAAGTACTACCGGCGCAGCCCGGCGGTCATGAAGGAGTTCTCCGCCACGCGCGTGATCTGGCACTGGGCCGGAGACAAGCTCGCCTCCTACGACGTGCCGATCTACCTCTATCACCTCTACATCGCGGAGGAGGCGTGCTACGACGCCCTCGCGGTGGACCCGGACTGCAAGCCGCCCCAGGTGTGGCTCGCACGGGTACACCTGGCGCAGAAGCAGGAGCTGCAAGCGGCGGCGGCGCGCGGCTCCGATGAGGCCCGAGAGCTCGCCGAGAAGATGGCCAAGGCGGAGTTCCTCGCCGCCAGCGCCGGCGTGGACAACCTGGAGGAGGCGGTGCGCGTTTCCATCCAGGATCAGGACCTCGCCACGGCCGAGGCCGGGATCTTCACGCTGGGCGAGTTGCTCACCGGCCCCACCTTCCAGGGCGGCGTGCTGACCGAGGCGCTCACCGCAAAGCACAAGCTGATCCGCTACGCGGCGGCCATCGTGGTGGGCAACCTGGCGCCGGCCGCGTCGTTCTCGAACAGCGGGGCGGTGACGGCCGAGCTGTCCCGCTGCGTCGCCGAGTCGACCCTGCGAACGATCCTCGTGATCGACGACGACATGGAGACGCGCAACCAGCTCCTGGCCGAGCTCCGGGAGTTCGGCTACTTCGCCGCTGGCGCCCCCAACGGCGCAATGGGCGTTCTGCTGGCCAAGCGACCGCCCACGCCGGACCTCGTCATCCTCAAGACCACGCTCGGCGAGTCCGAGACCAGCATCGCCACGCAGGGCGTGCTCAGCGAGATCAAGGGGGATGTGCGCACCAAGGACACGCCGGTGATCGGGCTGGCGCCCGAGGCCCGCGCCGACGCGGACGCCGACCTGTTCGGCGACAAGCTCGCCGGCATGATCAAGATCCCGCTCGTCAAGGACGCCTACGCTGGGCTGGTCAAGGACTCCTTCGGCGAGCGGGGCGAGGACCAGGCCAAGGCGCTTCACTACGCCGAGCTGGCCGCGAAGGCCCTGGCGAAGCTGGCCATGGCCGACAAGCTCGACCCGCGCCGGGCGCTGGGCGACCTCATCGGGGCGCTCGGCGACAAGCCGGACAACGTCAAGCTGCCGGCGATCGCCGCCCTCGGCGGCATCGGCGACGCGTCCGCCCTGCCGGCGCTGAAGGACACGTTCACGAGCGACCTCCAGAGTCCCGCGGTGCGGGCGGCGGCCGCGATCGCCATCGGCCAGATTTGCCGCAACACCGGCGGCGTCGACCTGGACGTGTTCCAGGCGCTCCTCCAGGGGCTGGGCAGCAGCGACATGGCCGTAGCGAAGGGCGCTGCTCACGGCCTCGGCATCGCCCCGCTTTCGGCCGCGCAGCGCACCGAGGTGGTCGTACAGCACCGGATCACGCTCGGCAACCTCTTCCCGGGCGCGGGCGAGTAGCGGCCGGCCGAACACGCGCCGTCCCCGCTGCCGCCGGCGGGGACAGCGCGGCGCAAAAAACACGCCGGAAGCCTTGGCGCTTCCGGCGTTTTCTCTTAGATTCTTGCCGCCGATCGCTCCGGACCGGCGCCTGAGTAGCTCAACGGTAGAGCACAGCTTTCGTAAAGCTGGGGTTGAGGGTTCAAATCCCTCCTCAGGCTTTCTTCAGTGTACGGGCGGTGCGGGGGCGCGTGTCGCGCGCGAACAGCGCGCGCGGGCGAGAACGGGGTCTGACCCCGTGGCCGATCGGATTGCCGGCCGCCGGCGAGCACGAGCACGACGACGAGCAACGAACCACCCGCGGCAACGCGATGGGGTCTCACCCCCGATCTTGCACGGGCGGGATGCAAGCCGATGGGGTCTGACCCCCGATCTTGCGCGGGGGTCTTCTCTTCCTTCGTGTTCGAAGCCGGCGGCGCGCCCGGAGTAACGGCTCGGTGCTCGTGGATGGCTTCTACTCCCCTTCTTCTGCTTGTGCTTCTTTCTTCTTCGTGATCTTCGCGTCTTGTCTTCGTGGTCCTCGTGGTTGCCTTCGTTCTTCTTGGTTCAGGTGCGCGTGCGGGTGTCGCGCGCGAACTGCGTGCGCCCGGGTGGCGCGGGCGAAATGCGCCCGCGGGGGCCAGCACGGAAGCCCCCCGCCGGCAAGTCCGCACACCGCACCGGCAGCATCCCAGCCGACAGCCACGAAGTAGCCCGTGTCGTTCAGCCAGTAGCCGAGGTAGTCCTCGAAGGCCGCTCCCAGCACCTCGTCCCACACGCCTGAATCCGGGACCTCGCGGTGGAGGCGCACCATGCCCGCCGCCGAGAAGACGTCCACCGTGAGGCGCCGCGCACCGCTCGCCCGGACCCGCAGCCGGATGCCGCCCACCGGTTCGTGCTCGATCGTGGCCCGCCAGGTCAGAGCCGGCACGGGGCGAAAGACCTCGAAGCCCGGATACGCCAGCAGGTAGTCCCGATCCACGGGAGCCTCGACGCGTCCGTCGTCATCGCAGAGCAGCACGGCCAGCGGCTGCTCCCGCGCAATGACGAGCGCCGCCGGATTGAGCGCGCCGCCGAGTTCGGTGAAAAGCGCGTGCACGGGAAACACACCGTGCATGCGTGTGCCGAAAGGAGGAGCGAGCGCGTCGGCGAGCCCGTGGTGGAGAAAGGGCGCGCCCGCGCGGACCAGCGGCAGGTTGAAGACGAACAGCGGGCCCCGCTCGACGGGCACCGCCTGTGCCGCGGCGACGAGCCGGCGCACGCGCGCGCCCGTCTCCCGATAGGCGTCCACCCGGTTCCTGAGCGCCGGCAGACCGAGAACCACGAGCACGGCCGCCACCGCAAGGCCGAGCCGGCCAGCGCCTGCGCACACGACCCCGAGCACGAGCCCGATCCCGAGGAGCGCGGGATACCAGCGCTCCGCGTTCTCGGGGCAAAGCTCCCAGGACGGGTAGATGAGCGCCGCCATCGCGCCGGCCCAGATCACCGAGACGACGACCGCGCGTCCGCCCGGCGCGCCGCGCCGCGCCCAGAGGACGACAAGCGCCACCACGAGCAAGACCGCCGCCCATACGAGCCAGACTCCAGCTCCGAGCTCGACGACCCCCGGCACGAGAAGGCGCGGCAGCGATCCCAGCAGCTCCCGCACGTGGAACGGCCCGGCACCCGCCCATCCGGAGCCGCCCTCGAACGCGCCGTAGCCGCCGATCCACACACCGAGCACCGCACGCCGCACTACGAAGTACGCCGCCAGCACGCTCCAGAGGACCAGATGCAGGCCGAGCGCCACCCGCAGCCGCGCCAGGATGCAGTCGGCGAGCAGCAGGAAGAGCGGCAGGACGACGACCGACTCCTTGGCGAGCAGCCCGGCGACCAGCGCCCCGACGGCCGCGGCCGCCCGGAGCCGCGTCGGGCGGCGCCGGTGGCGAAGAAACGCGAGGATCGCCGCCAGCGAGAAGAGTCCCGCGAGCAGGCTCACGCGGCCGGCCGCCCAGGTGACGGTGTTCGGGTTGAGGGGATGGAGTCCGATCAGCGCGGCCGCGACGAGCCCCGCGACCGGCGAACGGGTGAGCGCCCGGCCGACCTGAAAGAGCGCCAGCGTGACCGCAAGGTGGAGCAGCAGATTGGTGAAGTGGTATCCCCAGGGATTCAGCCCCCACACCAGGAGATCGATCCCGTACGAGGTGCTCAGCAGCGGCCGGTAGAAGAGCACGCAGGTGAGACTCAGGAACGGCTGCGCCCACCCGCCCAGCAGGCCTTCGCGCCAGACGTGCCCGACAATCAGGTAGTCGTCGCTCAGGAACCCGGTTCCAAGCCCCGGCGCGTGGAAGGCGACGACGGCGGCGAGCAGGATAGCCAGCGCGGCCGCGCTCCTCCAGTCCGCCGCTCGCCGCTTGCTTCCCGTCGGCTGCAACGCTCACCGATCCTCTCGATCTTCGCCGGCGCGCCCGGAATCGGTGTGCTCGAACACGGCATACGCGCCGATCTTCCTCCACGGTGCGTAGCGCGCCAGGGCCCACGCACAGAAGGACTCGAACTCTTCGATCTGGCGCGCTGGCGAGCGCCCGGTCACCTCGTCGATCGGGCCGTCGGGCACGACCAGGAAGCGCGGCGGGCGCTTCTGGATCGCCGCGAGAAACTCCCGGCGCCGCCGCTCGCGCTCGGGCCCATAGCCCGCAATCTCGAGAACGAGAGGATAGCTGTACAGGTAGCGCGTCGTGGGCAGCAACCCCGAGAGGAAGTTCAGAGTCTGGTCCAGCCCGAACACCATCAGCCGGTTACCGCGCGCCGCGCGCTCGCGCAGCGCCGCCGCCGCCTCCCGCAGATCGCGGCTCCGGTAGATCTGGCGCCCCTCGATCTGGAATCTCGACAAAGCGACGTACTCGCCGGCACCCAGCCGGCCGGTGAGACGCGCGACGTCGTCGCCAACGTCGGCTCCGTAGCGCTCGGCCAGGCCGGTGAGCTGCAGCGCCAGCACCGCGGCGAGCGCCGCCGCCGGCAGCGCCCGCCAGCCCCGCCACGCTGCGCGCCCCACGAGGACGCGCACGCACCAGGCCGTGAGCAGCGCCTGGGGCGGAAGCAGCAGGGCGTAGTGGTAGTCCCAGAGCTTGCCCTGGAGCGGTACGGTCACCCAGGCGAGCCCGTACCAGACCGCCAGCCAGCGCACGGGCCAGGGGCCGCGGACCGCGAGCACCAGCGCCGCCGCCGCCGCCGCGGTCTGGATCAGACCGCGCGGCTCGCACCACCACGGCAACACGAACACCGCGGCCTGGATGCGCGCGATGTCGGCGAGCGGTTGGCGCCAGCCGTGGAACCGGTTGAACCCCACCTGCACGTCGAGCAGATCGCCGAGCGCGCCGTGCGCGAGGAAGTAGCCGAGCAGCGGCAAGGCCACCAGAATCCCGCCGGCGAGCCCGGTGGCGAGACGACGGATCACGAGCCTCCGCGAGGCCGGGCCGCTCGAGCCCAGCCCCAGCGCCATGAGCGCGACGACCAGCGCCGGCACCAGTGCCGTCGCCTTGAAGAGCGCCGCGGCCGCCGCCGCCGCGCCGGCGAGCCCCCACCAGCCCCACCCCTCGCGATCCCGCCCGCGGAGGGCCGCCAGGAAGGCAAGCGCCGTGAGGGGACCGGCGAAGCTCTCGGCCTGCGCGACGTTCCAGAAGCCGCCGTAGAGCGCGAGCCCCATGACTCCGAACAGCGCGGCGGTGGCAAGCCCGGTCGGCCGGCCGAACAGCCGGGCCCCGAGGACGTACAGAAGCGGAATCGCGAGCGCACGGACGAGCTGATCCAGCAGGTTGATCGCCTCGACGTGAAACGCCGCCGCGCCCGCCGCGTCGGCCAGCCGGAGGACCCCGGCGTAGGCGAACAGCAGCAGCGGCTGCTTCACCTCGAAGATGTCCCGGTAGAGCACCCGCCCCTCGCTCACCATCAGCCCCGCGGTCGCGAAGATGCCCTGATCGCGGCCCGGCGGCAGGTG